>JBCDJG010000019.1:0-83807 GCA_038748065.1 Pseudomonadota bacterium | reverse complement strand
TTATATATAAACCATATATTATGAATATAGATATCCGAAAGCTGGAAATATTCTGCCGCGTGGTAGAGCTCGGCAGCTTCAGTGAGGCCGCCAGCAGTCTACACATGGCACAGCCCGCTGTGAGTATCGCAGTGCGCAAACTGGAAGACGCCATGGAAGTGCCGCTGCTAGACCGCAGTGGCCGCCAGGTCCGGCCGACGGCGGAAGGCAAGCGCCTGCAGCAGCGTGCACTGGGCATACTCAATGATATGAAGGCCCTGAAACAGGACACCCTGGCCATGGCTGGGCTGCTGCAAGGCGAGCTGAACATTGCCTGCCCGTCTATGGTGGCAACCTACTTCCTGCCGGACCTGCTGGGCGATTTTCTCGCCGAACATCCGGGCCTTCGCGCCTCTATCATCCAGGCGGGCACGGCGCGCACCGAAGAAATGCTGCGGGAGGACGCCGTTGAACTGGGCGTGATCACCCAGCAAGCAGACAACCAGCAGCCAGACCTGGAACTGGTGCCACTGGTACGCCAGCCGGTCGTTATCTGTGTGCCTGAGAACCACCCCTGGGCAGGTCGGGACACACTGCCGATTGCCGAGCTCGATGACAGCCCGATGGCTGTGTACGAAAGCGGTTATTTTATTCGCAGCCATCTGGACGAACGCTGCGCAGCCGTCGATGTGACGCCGGACTATCGGCTCCAGAGTAACTTCTTGCCGCTGCTGCTGCGGATGGTACGCAAGGGCCTCGGCTCAACCGTGGCCCTGGGCATACTGCCAGAGCAGGAGCCGGACCTGGTCGGTATTCCACTGTCGCCCCCGAGCGACATCCATGTTGCACTCGCCAAGCGCCGCGGCAGAACGATCTCGCGCGCCAACCAGGCTTTTTTGGATTGGGCGGCAATCAAGTTATGATGACTCGCCCCTGGTTTTTGAGCCCCAACCCATGTCGACACTGGCTTCCTTCAGCCAACACCTGGCCAGCCTGATTGAAAGCGTCGCGCACACAGAATTCCCGGAACGGCTGATCGCTACGCTAAAGACCCTGGTGCCAATCGACGACGCCACGATCATGTATTACCCCCAGGAAGGCCTGCCGGTGATCGAACACTATGAGGTACCGGCGGAGTCAGAGGACTCAAGTCTGCTGCAGTTTGTGCAGGGGGCATTCCTCGTAGATCCTTTTTATCTGGCGGCGGTCAAAGAACGGCGCTTTGGGCTCTTTCAGCTTCGAGAGCTGGCACCGGAAGGCTTTCGCGACAGCGATTACTACAAGAACTACTACCGCAACTGCGCCTACGAGGACGAGTGCGGCTACCTGATCCGCACGGGGCCGGCCAGCTTCGTCAACATTTCGCTCGGCAAGAATCGTCCGCGGGCACGCTTCGGCAAGCGCGAAATGGAAGTGCTGCGTGAAGTGTTCCCGCCACTCGAGGTTTTGTGCCAGCAGCACTGGGCACCACTGGAGGACAAGCCGGAACCCAACGGTACCAGCCTCAGGCAGCAGATGGGCCAGGCGCTCGAGGGCTTTGGTACAAGCCTGCTGACCGAGCGCGAGACGCAGGTCATCAACCTCGTTCTTCACGGTCACAGCACCAAAACCGTGGCGGAGAAGCTCAACATCTCGATGGAAACCGTGAAGCTGCATCGCAAACACGCCTACGCCAAGCTGGAAGTCGGATCCCAGGCGGAGCTGTTCTATCTCTTCCTGGATTCCCTGATGAGTGCCCAGGACTACGTTGGTGGCGATACGCTGGTGGAATACATGCGGCCGCCGGGTGAGCAGCGCCTGTCATGACGGCGGACAAGGGCAAACTCCAGAGCTTGCTGCAGCGAGGTTTTGAGGCCCTGAATCGAGGCGACCTTGCCGCTGCCGGCCAGGCCAGTCGCGAGGCGCTGGAATTGCAGGGCGACCTGCCGCCCGCGCATTTTCTCGTCGGGCTGACCGCGCTGGAAGCGCGCGATCGCAAAACCGCTTTCGCGGCTTTTCAGTCCGTGGTCAAACTGGATCGAAATCACTGTGCCGCCTGGGCCCAGTTGGCGCGTCTGTACATGACCGAGGGCCAGGTCAACCGGGCCGACCAGGCGCTGCGGGAGACCCAGCGAATCAAGACGCGCGATCCGGCCGTGCTGGACTTGATAGGCATCACTCTGTCACTGATGGGCGAACACGGCGCCGCCGGCGTGTTCTTTAAGGCGGCCAACGACGGTCAGCCCAAGCATCCACCCTATCTTTTGAATCTCGCCAACAACTACGTCTATCACGGTGACACCGACTCCGCCGATACGCTGTTTCGCGAGGTGATTGTGGCGCAGCCCGATAATCCCCAGGCACATTGGGCCTTGTCGAGCTCGGTAAAGGCTAGCAGTGACGAACATATAGCGCAGATGAGGGAGTTGCTAAGGCGGCGCAAGGACAACCCAAGGGCGGGGGCTTTCTACCACTACGCCATCGGCAAAGAGTTGGAAGACCTGCAGCGCTGGGACGAGGCCTTTGAGGCGATCAGCGCGGGCGCTGCCGCGCGCAGGCAGACGGTGGAATACGACGAGGCCGCCGAGCAGGCCATGTTCGACTATCTGATGGAAGCCTTAACGCCCGACTGGTTCAATGCGCTGCCAGCGGGCGACCCTGACCCGGCTCCAATTTTTGTCTTGGGTCAGCCGCGCACTGGCACCACACTCGTGGAGCGCGTGATTACCAGTCACTCCAACGTGCACTCAGCGGGCGAGTTGCAGCAGTTCGGCCTGGCCCTGCGGCGACTGTCGGACTATCGAAACCCGAAGCGCTTCACGCGCGAGCTGTTCGAAAATGCACGGAAGCTCGACCCAGCAAAAGTTGGCGCACTCTACCTGCAAACCACGGCTCGCATGCGCGGGCAGACGCCACGCTTCGTCGACAAGCTGCCGCAGAATTACCTGATGATTCCCTTCATTCTAAAGGCGCTGCCAAACGCAAAAATTATTCACCTCGTGCGCGACCCGATGGACGCCTGCTTCTCCAGTTTCAAACAGCTGTTTGCCGATGCCTACCTCCACTCCTACGAGCAGGGCGAGATGGCCCGACATCACGCGCGCTATCGGGCACTGATGGCACGCTGGCGCGAAGACTACCCAGAGCGTTTCTTCGACATACATTACGAGGCAACGGCTCGCGACCTCGAGCCCAACGCCAGGGCGCTGATCAATTACCTGGAGCTGCCCTGGGAAGATGCCTGCCTGGCCTTTCACGAACAGGACAGTGCCGTGACGACGGCAAGTGCGGTGCAGGTGCGCGAGCCAGCCCATACGCGGTCAATAGGCCGCTGGCAACGCTATGCCGAGCAGTTGGCTCCTATGCGCAAGGCACTCGAGGCGACTGGTGTGCCACTCGCCGACGCTATGTAAAACGAAAGCTGCTATCAGTCTAACCGCGTGGACAGATTCAATGAAAAGAATTTGTGACAAATGTCACAGCGCCAACCGCGTGATGCCGACATGATTGGCGCTATGATGGGCAAACAGTCAATCTAAAAACCAGGATATACAACCGTATTTCTACTCTGAGGGGGGTAGCACTATGAGGGGATTCCAGCCAAAAACGCTGGCGAAGGCCGTATCTGCGGCCGTTGTTGCAGGGGCAATTGCGACACCCGCTGCCGCGCAAACTCTGGAGGAGGTTATCGTTACCGCCACCAAGCGCGAGCAGTCAGTGCAGGACGTGCCGCTGTCGATCACCGCGCTATCTGGCGACTTCATGCAGCAGGCCAATCTGAACGACGTCAAAGACCTGATTCAGTACACGCCGGGCGTAACCGGCAATAGCCAGGACAGCTTCATCGACGCCGTTAGCGTCAGAGGCATTCGGACCCAGGACTTCGGCATCGGTCTCGAGCCCTCTATCGCGTTCTTCAAGAACGATCTGTATGAGGGCCGGAACGGCTCCGTGGTGAGCAGCATCTTCGACCTGGACCGGGCAGAGATTCTGCGCGGTCCGCAGGGCTTCCTGTTCGGCCGCAATGCTATCGGTGGCGCATTCAGCGTGTACACACGCCGCGCGGGTCAGGAGCGCGACGCCTACTTCCAGATTGACGCGGGCGAGCGCGGTTACCTGGTCCTGGACGGCGGCATCAATACGCCGATCAATGACAACTTCTCGATGCGCTTCTCGGGCTACCACGCCCAGGAAGACGGCTTCGCGGAGAACTTTTTCGACGGCGATGATCTCGGCGAATATGATAAGTACGCCTTGCGGTGGTCCACGTCCTTCGAGACCGAGCGCCTCGGCATCTACACCTTTGTAGAGTACGAAGACCGCGAGAGCTACGGCTCACTCTATCGCGCGGTGGAAGAGGGTGAAGTCTGGGATGCACTCGAAGCGGCCCTTGGGCCGATCGAATTGCGCGGTTCCGATGAAGACCTGGATTCCGATATCAGCGCCGGTGAGACGGACGAATCCGAGCTCTTATCTATCGGCATTCGTATAGACTACGACCTCGACTTCGCGACGCTGACCTCCAACACCGGCTACAAGGACCACGAGTTCTTCTACTCGGAGGACTACGATGGCACGCCCCTGACCCTGGAGAACTATCAGCAGGATCAGGAGGGCGACTACTTCCAGCAAGAACTCCGCCTAACGTCCAATACTGACGGAGCGCTCTCTTGGTACGCTGGGCTTTCTTACTATCGGGAAGAACTGGATACGGGCTACGCCTTCGAGGTCGATGAAGATCTGATCTGCTCCTACTACAACTACGCCTACTACGGCACGGGCCTGGGCTGCTCTGACTACATCGGCCCGGACTTCACCCCAAGCCCCGACGGACTGCTGACAGAAACTGGTTTCTTCACGGGCAAGTACACCGGCTGGGGCACTTACGTGAACCTGGCCTGGCAGATTACCGATAGTTGGGCAATTGAGGGCGGTGTACGCTACACCGAAGATGAAAAGGAGTTTACGGTTAACGTTCCCAACCCGGAGAGTGACCTCGGCGCGTTCTGGGGCTTTGGCTTCTCCACCGATGGCACCATCAAGGACACCGAAACCTGGGATGACTGGACGCCGCGCCTGATCCTGCGTTGGACGCCGAACGACACGGCCATGGTCTATGCAAGCTACACCGAGGGTTTCAAGGCTGGCGGCTACGGCACCTTCACCCTGTCACCGAGCGCCGTGGGTGAAACTGACATACCGCCGAACGGACGCTTCCGCCCCGACACAGTTGATCCAGAAATTGTCGACAGCTATGAGCTGGGCTACAAGGACACCTTCCTTGACGGCAACATGAACATGGATATTGTCGCCTTCTACTACGAATATACGGATGCACAGGTAACTGCGGCCTCCGGTGGCGGTCCCACCCAGATTCGCAACGCCGGCGAGATCGACGGGCAAGGCATCGAGGCCTCCTTTACTGCAGGCCTCGGTGACTATTTCACAGCGTACCTGGCAGTCTCGTATCTCGACAGCGAAGCGAACGAAATTCAGGACCTGTGTGGCCTCGGTGATCCCAACGGCTGCGAGGGGAGCCGCATCTTCTGGGCCCCCGAGTGGACCGCAGCTTTCGTACTCGACGGCTACTTCCCGCTCAGCGGTGGCGCCATCACTGGCGCCTATGAGCTGAGCTACGAAGACGAACGCGGTGGCGGCTGGGAAGGCCTGCCCGAGACCTTCATCGACAGCTACGCCGAGATGAACTTCCGCGTCGGCTATGAGTCCGACGACAACTGGTTCGTGCAGGCCTACGTGGAAAATTTCACGGATGAGTTCACCTGGGATGGCCAGAACAACAACGGCGGCAAGACGCCCTCGCACTTCTTTGGGCCGAAACGGCCACGCACCGTGGGTGTTCGAATCGGCGCCAATTGGGACTAGCTTAGCTGGTATACCTATCAACAGCCCCGGTCGCTGCAAAGCGACCGGGGTTTTTTTTGGCGCCTGCCGCCAGTATCAATAGCTGTGCCGATAGACGTGGTGCGGCTTATCTTCATAGTCTACGGAATATTCGTATCGCGCCCCCATGGCTTCGGCCAACCTGATAGAAGGCGTGTTTTCCGGGTGAATCATGCTGATCAGCCTGATATCCCTGAGGTGCTCCCTACCCGCAGCAAGCACGGCTAACGCAGCCTCTTTCGCAAAGCCTTTTCCCCAATGGCGGGCGGCCAGGGCCCACTTGATTTCCGGCTCAGGCCAATCGAGCGGGAACCAGAAGCCAACCGTGCCGAGCACTACACCGCTTGCCTTCTCTTCAACCGCGTAGGGGCCATATCCCCGCGCGGCCCAGTGTCCAAGCATCCCGCACAGTATCCGCCAGGTGTCGGCCTCACTTAACTTGCGGCCGAAGGTATAGCTGGTAGCGCTTTCATCCGAGTAGTACTCATGAAGGTCACGCCAATCGGGCTCGCGAAACTGCCTGAGCCATAAGCGCTCGGTTTCCAGTTTCTCGGGAACTCTTAACTCCATAGTGCGACTCCACCGCGCGCTGCGATACCGCTGGAAGCATAGAACAGGTCTTGCGGCATGGCCGCTCACTGCAGGCCGTAACACCTGAATGGCTCGGCAAGCAGCTTGCTCGAGTTTAGAAATTTGGGCCGACTACAGACATCTGCAGCACCCATGCTCAAAGTCTGTGTGCATCGCGCGAGTGCCTCTAAGCTAACGTAAAACACAGTTTCAGGACATATGCCGTGATCGACTACGACCCCTACTCCCCCGAGGCCCTGGAAAATCCACTGCCCATCTACAAACAGCTGCGTGACGAGGCCCCCTGTTATTACCTTGAGAAATACGACGCCTGGGCGCTGTCACGCTTTCAGGATGTCTGGGACTGCTTTCGTGAAAACGATCGCCTGTCGTCGGAATACGGTGATATCCCTAACCTCGTGCTGCAACCCAAGCCGCGTGAAAAGCCGATCGTCATGATTTCACACCTGGACTACGCAGAGCATCGCAAGATCATGGAAACAGTAGGCCCCGCCATCGGTCACGATGGTGTCAGGCGCATTGCAGAGCGCATGGAGACCGTCTGCCGCGCCATTGTGGATAACGCGGCTGAGCGGGGCAGCTTTGACATGGTGCACGATGTCGCCTGGCCGGCAATTTCTCACCTCACAGCCCTGATCTGCGGCTTACCTGAGTCAGAAGCTGAAACCATTCACCGCATAGCGCATACCGGGATCGATGGCATCCCCGATCACGCGGTGGGCGTCTACGACGAATCCACCGAAATGCTGAGAGGCTATATCCAACGGAGCCGTCTGCAAGGCTTTGCCGGCGATGGCATGATTCAGGTCTTTGGCCGTCTGGAAGAGGCTGGCCAGCTGCACGAGAGGGGCGATGATGTCATCGCTCACCACGTAATTAACTTCTTGTTGGGCGCGCCCGCCCAGTTTCCCAAGGGCTTCCCGCACATGGCCTATCGTTTGTACCTGAACCCCGATCAACGTGCGGAGGTCGCAGCCAATCCAGAACTGTCACGACAGGCCTTCCTCGAAGCCCTGCGGATCGATACCTCTACCCAATCGATGGGTCGCATCGTCACGCAGCCCATCGAATTCCAAGGCAAGACTCTGGAGCCCGGACAGGCGGTGCTAATGCTGTTGGCTTCAGCCGAGCGCGATGAGCGAGAGTACGAACACCCGGACGTGTTCAACATACACCGCAAGCCCAAGCGCACCCTGACTTTCGGCGTAGGCGAGCACTACTGCGCAGGCCGCAACTTTGGACCCTTCCTGGGCGAAACCCTCACCCGGCTTCTGCTGGAGCGGATGCCCAACTACACCATCGATGATTCGAACCTGAAGAAGTTTCGCACAGAGTTCATGAAGGGTTGGGAAGAGCTTCCGACCATGGCCGCATAAGTCTCCCCCGAGCGGTACGTTAAAAGCGGAGTTTAGCGCGGCCTGAACATGGGCCGTGACGCGAGGGTAAAGGCAGCCAGCATCACCCCGATGGCACTCACCGCCACCGCCGCACCATAGACTTCCGGCACTTCTGCCTGCTTGACGGAAATGCCGTAGGCTGCCCAGGCAATCACCAGCACAAAGAGCGGGTCGCGCCTAAGCAGGCAGACCGCAGCGCCAACGGCGGCCGCAAAGGCCAGTTTAATCAGCGTCCAGGCCTCGTGGCTCAGCAGGGCATCGTTCCAGTCCAAAGCCGTTTGCAAGGCGCTCAGGTTAGCTAGCGTCGCCACGCAAATCCACGCCAGGTATAGGGTAAACGGTACCCTTACCAGCAAACTGACATCCGCACCACTGCCCAGATGACGATAGATCATGACCAGCGTGGCCAGGATGCACAGCATCAGTCCGAGCGAGATGCCCAGGTACTGGTAATGCCAGGCGAAGAGCCATACCGAGTTGAGCACGCAGTTCAAAGAGAAAAGCCTGCCGATAGTCGCCAGGCGAGCTTCGCCGCGGCGCTGTGGAAAGACCTGGTAGATCGCGTAGAGTATCAGACCGCTGTAGATAACACTCCAGATCGCAAAGGTGATGCCTGCCGGCGTGAAGTAGGAAGCATACATGGCCGAAACCTCACCCGTTTGCAGGCCAGCAATCGGTACAACGTTCGCCGCCGCATTGACGGCGATGACCAAAACAAGAGCGGCAATCACAGACACGCGTTCACGGATCGAGCGTTCCATCTCAAGCATTCCCTCTGTCTCCGAGACTCACGGAGGATAGCGCTTTATTCAGCACATGTAATCGCTGCACCTTACTGCCCAATACTCTCAATACTTCGCACGGCGCGGTTAAACAAGTACGCGTTGTCCCACTCCTTGATGATCTTTGGGAAGTAACCTGCGGCCGGCCCCAGCCGCACGATCACCAGATTTTTTTCACGACTGATGATGACGCGCTGAGCGCCGTAGCCGGAAAAGTAAAAGACATCATCCGCCAGCCAGTCTTCACGTCGCTGGTAGCCGGTCGTTCTCGGGTTCGGCAGCGTATTATTCGCCAGCCAGATTTGATAGCCATAGTGGGGAGTGAGATCACTGGGAGAGGTGGCCGACGCAATCCACGCCTCGGGGACCACCTGTCGGCCCTGAGCCGTGCCATTCTCCAGCAGCATCAGGCCCAGCCTTGCCCAGTCTCGAGAAGTAGCAAGCAGGCAGCAGGCGTGCATAGCCGTGCCGCCCTCGCGGTCCAGCCATACGCGGGCATCATCGTTACCCAAGGGGCGCCACAGTTTTTCTGAGAGCAATTGGGCGTAGCGCTTACCACTGACCTCTGTCAGCAGGAGCCCAAGTAGCTGCGCATTGAGGTCGTTGTAATCAAAGCTCTCTCCGGCAGGGCTCGCCTGGGGAAAGCTGAGTGTCGCAGAGCGCGTATCAGTAGAATAGAGCCAGCGAAAGGCGTCTCCCCAGGGATTAAAAGATGCCTGAAAATTGCGCAGGCCCGAGGTCATTCGCAACAGCTGTCTGATCGTAATTTCGCCCCGGGCATCGGCCGCGAGCTCGTCGAGGTAAGCACCGATAGGGTCATCTACGGATTCGATGAGGCCCTCTGACATCATGATACCCACGAGCAGGGCCTGAAGTGACTTGTGCATTGACTGGGACTGGGTCAGCTTGGCGGCATCGTAGCCCTCGCGGTACCACTCCAGCTGAACCTCGCCCTTGTGTATTACGATCAGGCTGAAGGATTCATAGTACTCAGCATAGGCAATGAGGTCGGCCACGCCCGTTTCATCGAGGCTGCGGTTTTCAGCTGTGGCCACCGGCAAGGTGAAAGACCCCGGGTTTCCGGCCACCCGTTCCTGTACGTCAAAAACCTCGGAATAGGCGCCTGTACCACTGGCGCTCAGCGAAGCGAGAAAGCGCTGCCAAAATACCGGAGCACTGGCGTAATCAAACGCCAGGAAAACAAGGCCGAGAACCAGTATGCCCGCAAGGAGTCTTCTAATCACACGCTATCGACACGCAGGAAAAATCCGTATAAGTCGAATGTTATCGTCAGTATCGCCACCGGCGCCTTGACCGAATGGCTGGACAGATGCGCTTTGCTGTGTTCAGGCCTTGTTGCCGCTGGCGCGTGTCATTCGCTTAATTAAGGCATAGTTGCTGGTGAGGAAATTTGCGTATTTGGGCAGGTCGTCATCCACGTCGGCCACCCGTGTGCCGTAGTAAACATGCATCTCCGGCGGCGGTAAATTGGACGGGTCGCTGTAATTCCTGACAGCAACAAAGCCAAAGCCTTTGCCACCCTCGCCCACCTTCGCCATAACAGGTTTTTGGCAACTCGGGCAAAAACCACGATCGACAGCCATGAAGCGCTTCAGTTGCTTGAAGTCGAGGCTAAGGCCATGGGGAATTTCAACTTCATTGAGCTTGTAGAGATTGATATCCACATAAGGCGCCTGGTACTGCGCCTGGCAAATCGTACAGTGACAAAAGAAACGCGCAATGGGCTCGCCATTAATTTCAAAACGGGAAGTGCCGCAAGGACACTGGCAAGAGTAAGTCATGCCATCTCTCTTTATTATTTTGGGCCTGGTGCCACCTTACGCCATCGCTGCGCCCGTTGCGATACTCACAACGCAGCCAGTCAACGCACCACTGTGATAGCTACCGTAGTCGTGCAGATCAATAGCCAGCACTTTGTCAGGCGCTTGCAAAGACGCCATAGCGCAGCAATCCGGCTGTGATGAGTGCCGTCGCCGCTGTTGATGACCAGGCAGTAAACTGTACAAAGGCGCCCCAGTCAGACCAGGTTCCCTGCACGCCGTAGTACAGCAGCAGAAGGCAGGCACCGCCGTTGCTGACAATACCTACCCAGATCGGGCCGCGCAGGCGTTCTCCCTGCAACGAGGCGGACAGCCCGAAAGCGTAGCCAACACAAAGAGCCAGGTATGCCCAACCAAGCATCCTTACAAACATGTAGCTCTCCTGGCGAGGAAAGCCAAACTGCTCCAGTGTTGACCCGGGCAATAGCAGCAATGGAGCACACCAAAAAATGATGGTTGCCGAGATTTTTAGAACGAGAACAAGGGAGAGCGCGCTCACCTGAGGTACTCAGAATATCGCGATGATCACGCCGTAGAACAGCACGGAAAAACCGCCGATTTCTGCGACGATGAGCGCCCACATGAAGACGCCGACCGAGCCGTGGGCATCACGCAGTTGGTTATCGGTACGCTGAATCCAGCCCTGAGCTATGTAGCTTGCGATCGCGAGGCCAAAAAAAACCAGGGGCATGAGCGCGGCCCAGAACTCCAAAGTGGCAGGTAGCTCACTGATCTGTACGAACACCGACAGCAGTATGGCGGCAAAGCTGTACATCAGCGCGCTACGGTGCGCGATATCGACGTAAGGATGCGCTTTCGCTTCAGGGCTTGCCACAATTTCAAGGTACTTCCAGACGCCGGTGATCAGGGCGACGAGAAAGAAGGTGCCAGCAGCCAGAATGGCCAGGTTGTAAGCGCTCATGCCTGAACCGTCGTCAGCGCCGGCTGGCGTACATGTGCATAAACTCCAAGAGCAGCGTCGCCCCGGCGAGCGCGGTGACATCTGCATGGTCGTATGCCGGCGCCACCTCCACCAGGTCGAAGCCGACGATGTCTAGATCTGCAATGCCCTGCAAGATGCGCAGCGCACGAGAGGAGGACAGCCCCCCCACAACTGGAGTCCCGGTACCCGGAGCATAAGCCGGGTCGAGGCAGTCAATATCGAAGGTGAGGTAGGCGGGCATGTCCCCGACGCGGGCACGAATCGCCTCCACGGTAGCCTGCACAGACTGTTCATTAGCCTCGTGCGCATCTACCACGGCGAACTCATAACCCTCGTCTTCATAGTCAGTTCGAATGCCGATCTGAATCGAGTGCGCCGGGTCGATCAGGCCCTCACGGGGGGCGCGGTAGAACATGCAGCCGTGGTTGTACTCCTGATCTTCTTCATAGCTATCAGTGTGCGCGTCAAAATGGATGAGGGCGAGCTTGCCGTGCACTTTCGCGTGGGCTCGAAGTAGAGGCAGTGTTACAAAATGATCACCACCCATGCTGAACAGCGTCTTCCCCGCTGAAACAATCGCATGGGCGCGTGCCTCCACCTGCTTTAACATGTCGGCGCTGTCTCCCCACAGAAAACCAACGTCACCACAGTCAGTGGCTTTCAGCCTGTCTGCCAGTTCAAAGTCCCAGGGCCAGCGACACTCCTCCCAGCGCAGGTTGGCGCTGGCCTGCCGGATGCCATTGGGGCCAAAGCGAGCGCCCGAGCGGCCGCTGGTTCCGAGGTCATAGGGCACACCCATGACCATGGCATCGATACTGTCATCGTCAGTGGAAGCGTTGAGCGGCAGACCGCAGTACCCAAAGAGGTTGCTGTACATGCCAAGGTCGGTGAAGTGCTGTTGATCACTCATTGTTCTTGCCGTTCCCTATGCCAAAACAGGCCCTACAGACAGGCATCATACTCCAGCGGCGTGACGAGTCGATCAAACTCATCCAGCTCCTGTTGTTTTATCATCGCGAATACGCGCTGAAACTCCGTTCCAAGCCGCTCGCCAATGAAGCTGGAGCCGACGAAACGAGCCAGCGCCTGAGGCCAATAGCGCGGCAAGCTGGGCTCGAGCTGGTCATAGGCGTTGCCCGTGAGAGGCTCACCTGGATCGAGTTCGCCCTCGATCCCGGCAAGCATGCCAGCCAGGATGGCGGCGATAACGAGGTGTGGCTGGGCATCCGCCCCGGCGACTCGATGCTCAATGCGTGTCGCCGCTGGCACATCAGCGGGCACGCGCAGCGCGACCGTGCGGTTTTCAAAACCCCAGCTCGGTGCGAGTGGCGCATGCGTCCCGCGCTGAAAACGCCGATAGGAATTCAGGTTGGGGGCAAACAGCACCATGCTCTCGTCCATGCTGGCCATGCAACCCGCAATAGCCTGTCGCAGCATCTTCGTACCCGCGCCGCTGCCATCATCAAAGGCATTTTCACCCTGGTCATTGAGCAGGCTGCAATGCACATGCATGCCGTTGCCGGACAACTCGCCAAAGGGCTTGGCCATGAAAGAGGCGCAGAGCCCGTGTCTGCGTGCCACCCCCCGGATAGCCCGCTTCAGCATGAGTGCCTCATCCGCAGCCTGCAGCGCATTCGCCCGGTGGTAGAGGTTTATTTCGTATTGCGATGGTCCGCACTCTTTAATCAGCGTGTCTACGGGTAGCTGCTGGGCCTTGCAGGCATCGCGGATGTCGTGCAACACGTCGGCCATGTCAGCCATCAGATCAATGCCATAGGTCTGCCCGCCGCCGATGATGCCACCCACGCGATCCGTCTGAGTGTGAATCGGCCTGCCCAGCGCATCCTGTTCATCACGAAACAGATAGAATTCCATCTCGCTGGCGAGCACTGGCGTCAGACCGTGTTCCGCGAAGCGCTGCATGAGCGTTTGCACCCTGTGCCGTGGGTCCAGCGGGCTGGGCGATCCGTCAACCTCGTTCAGAGTCATTAACAGCTGCCCCGTTGGCCGACTCGCCCATGGCACCGGCGCCAGCGTGCCGAGGTCGGCCACACAGACGCCATCGCCGTCGCCGGTTTCCATCACCCAGTCTTCAACATCACGCCCCCAGATATCGAACGCGTGGGAGCTCAGCGGCAGTTTAAGCTCGCCAGCGGCAACCTTGGCGATCTTGTCACGATTGACCCACTTGCCACGGAGCCCGCCGGCGAGGTCTGGCAGCATCACCTCAAAGACTTCAATATCGGGGTGGGCCTGTAAAAATGACTCAAGTGCGAGGTCAGCCATTGTGTTCAGTCTCCTTTGGAACATGTCAGCGGAACACGTGAGCGGAAAACACCACCAAAGGGGTAATTCCCTCCCCAGGGCGCTATGCCACACTATTTAACAGCCTCGACTCATGCGCGGCCATACCACCTGCGGGTAGGCGCCGGCGCATCATCACCTGGAGAAAGCACTATGAACAAGCCAGTCGACACCGGCACACTGAGCGCGCTGGATCGGGCCCATCACCTGCACCCCTTTACCGACTTCCACGCCTATAACGGTGGCGATGGCGGCAGGATCGTTTCCAAGGCTGAGCACATCTATATCTACACGCATGACGGATTGAAGATGCTCGACGGCATGTCGGGCCTGTGGTGCTGTAACCTGGGTTACAGCCAGCACAGCATCGCCGAGGCGGTGTTCCAGCAGATGCAGCAGCTGCCCTATTACAACAACTTCTTCCAGTGCTCCAATGAACCGGCCGTTGCACTGGCTGAAAAACTGGCCGAAGTCAGCCCCGAGGGCTTCAACCGCGTGTTTTTCACCAACTCCGGCTCCGAGGCCAACGACACTAACCTGCGTCTGGTCCATCGCTACTACGATGCGCTGGGCAAGCCCGAGAAGAAACATATCATCAGCCGTCGCAATGCCTACCACGGCTCAACCATTGCCGCGGCAACGCTGGGCGGTATGAAGGCCATGCACGAGCAGACCCGCGGCCTGGACTATGTGCACTACCTCACTCAGCCGCACTGGTTTGAAGAAGGTCGTGCTGACGAATCACCGGACGACTTCGGCCTGCGCGTGGCGCGAGAGCTGGACGCCAAGATCGAGGAGCTGGGCGAAGAAAACGTCGCGGCCTTCATTGCCGAGCCGATACAGGGTGCAGGTGGCGTCATCATACCGCCCGACAGCTACTGGCCTGAGGTTCAGCGCATTTGCGATGCGCGCGATATCCTCCTGATCGCGGATGAGGTTATTTGCGGGTTTGGTCGCACGGGCCAGTGGTTTGGCAGCCAGACCTATAACATTCGCCCCGACCTTATGACCTTTGCCAAGGCGGTGACCAATGGCTACATGCCTCTGGGCGGCGTGCTGGTCAGCGACAAAGTCGGGGACGTATTGGTTGCTCACGAAGGCGAGTTTGCCCACGGGCTTACTTACTCCGGTCACCCGGCTTCCTGCGCCGCCGGCATTGCAACGCTGCGCATTCTTGAGGAGACCCGCATCATCGAAACTGCCGCTGCAGATATCGCGCCGCACTTTCAGGCCAGGCTGCAGGAACTCGTAGACCACCCCATCGTGGGCGAAGTGCGTGGCAAGGGTATGTTCGCGGCCGTTGAGCTGGTGCGCGACAAAAACAGCCGTGAGCGCTTGGCGCCAGATTCAGGTGCCGCTGTTTTCTGCCGTAACAGCGCTAATGAAAACGGGCTGATGGTGCGCCAGACGGGCGATGCCATGATCACTGCGCCGCCGCTCATCTGCAATACTGAAGAGATCGATATTCTGGCCGACAAGCTCGCCCAGGCGCTGGACGCAACCGCCGCCCACTTTGGCGTCAGTTAGGGGCGTCCGCCAGCGGGAAGAAATCGTAGCGCTGCGCGCCGACGCTGGCTTCCAACAGCAGGCCACCGCGCACCTGAACAAACATCGCTACATCCTGGTGATATGAGGGTGTGATGGACTTGCCGACGGTCACCGCCGTGGCGTTGGCTTGACCGCTGAATTCGAAGCGGCCCTTTTTGAAGCGCTCAAGGACCTGCGGCGTACGGAAAAACAGGATCGTACGGTAGGCCTGCCCACCCAGGTTAGCCCCCGCGAATAATTCCGCCACCTGCACACGGCCGCTTACACCGCTGCGCTCAAGCAACCAGCCGCGTCCGAAGGCCGCGCCAAAGCCGCCGCCTGCGCGAACCGTAGCGGGAAACACAGCCCACGCCAACGCGTCCTCAAAGTAGCCGTCCAGCGAGCCCGTCTCTCGAAAGGCCGCCTCCGCGGCCTGCGTGCTTTCACGCGCGGCCTGGTCATACACAATGGGGCTCCAGATACAGCCTGACAACAGCAGGGCAGCTATCAGGGCGAGGTACTTCATTTGCGCCGACACTCCATATGAGCGGTCAGCACATCGGAGCCGCCATCCACATTGTCGAGGATATCGACCCGGCCAAAAATACCGGAACGGTGCACAATCGTCAGACCGGCGTAGCAGTCTTGCCACCAGCCGCGATCACCAAAAAAATTCCGCATGGGAAAATCAACCTGGGCTTCCAGGTAGTTGAGGAAATGTGAGGTGTCGCCGTTGGTGCGGCGAGCCTGTTTGACTTGCTCGATTGCCGGTATGTCATGGGCGTAGGAAAACCCGAAGCCAAAGCCATAGCGGAAGACTTCACGCGAACTCCAGGGCGAGTATCCCGTGCCCATGGCCATCACATAGGCATTCAGTTCCCAAAAGTCATCCTGCAGATCATTCTCCAGGCGCCTGTTGAGGGAAACCTTGCCCCAGAAGTCAGCGCGCGGACCGTCCAGCATCAGCTTGCCCACAGTGAAACCCGCAAGCGTGGTATCAACGTCGCGGCTGCTCTGGAAATAGCCACGGTGTACTTTGTGAAAGGTTTCCTCGGCCGTGTAGCCGTAGTTGATCCGCCAACTCCACTCGCCTGCGCGCTCCGGATTACGGCGGCGAATCTCAGCGTCGTCGATGACATTGCCGAAGCGGTAGGCAAAGCCCAGCATGACCTGGTGGACCTGGTCCTTGTCCACGATAGGACTGTCTTTGACGTTATCTGGCAAAAAGTCGACCGAATAGTTAGCAAACAGCCTCATGCGTTTGGACCAGCGGTAGGTCGTATTGATACCGAGGCGGGCAAACTCGCTCTCGCCAACTTGATAGGGGTCCAGGTCTCGAGCTGGGCGGCTTTCTTCGTCACTAACGCCATAGTAATAATCGCTCAGGCTCTCATCCTGGTAGAGATAGCTGACATAGGGCGCGAAGAAGAACTTGCCAGTGCGAAAATCGTAGCGATAGGTGAGATCCAGTTCATAGCCATTGTGGCGATCCAGCGTATCCGTCAGGGCCATCAGGCTGACCCGACCCCAATCGCCCTTCACCGCTGCTCTGAGCCCACCTTCCAGGGTCTGCTCTCGCTCGTCGATTGGGCGCAAAAAGCGATTGGTTTTTTCTTCCAGGCGGGTAAAGCGATAACTCAGCAGCGCATCGAGTTCGAAGTGCTTGGCATCCAGCAGATGAACGCCCGCTTTCGAGCCATGAGAAAACAGCCAGCGGCCCTCGTAATAGTAGAAAGGCAGAATGTCATTACTGGCCTCGCTTACCTTGCTGCCGATGTCGTCGACGTTGGTATAAGGGCTGTCCCCCCAGCGAAAGCCGAAGCCCAGTCCGACAGTGCCCTCGGGCACATCCCCAAGTGCCATATCCGTCACGGGGTTATTAGCCGTGCCCGTCAGGGGGCACAGCGACAGCGCAAAGCCCGCAATTGCGCCCGCGGTTTGTTTTACTGATCCACAACGCAAAGGAAGGCGGCATCCGAGTAATTGGACTGCGGTATTCTACTCCACCTCGGCACGCGGCACAGTTTGGGAAAACCTTCGGGAGGAATAAAGCATGAGCGAAGAACGCCAACTTCTGAACAAGAGCACCTTTGGCATCCAGGAGGGCATACCCCTCGAAGTCAGCGCAGGCGGTATCGATGAGCTCCGCAAGGACATTCAGCGACTGATGGATATTGAGGCGATCAAGCAACTCAAGCACGCCTACTTCCGCTGCGTGGATACCGCCAACCTTGAGGAGATGGCCACGCTGTTCCACGATGACGTCAGCGTGAACTTCAAGGGCGGCGACTACGAGTGGAAGCTACAGGGCAAGCAAGAATATCTGGATAACATCGGTGTATCCTTCTCGCGCGAGTCCGTGGGCCACCACAACGGTCATCAGCCCGAAATCCAGATTCTCAGCGAAACCGAGGCCACTGGCATCTGGTACCTTGCCGACCACATGTGGATTCTTAATCACAAAGCGCTGACCCAGGGTACGGCGCTGTACTGGGATCGCTACCTGAAGGTCGATGGGCGCTGGCTGATCAAGGACACAAATTACGAGCGGATCTACGAGATCAACAGCATCCTCGATGAGAAGCCACATCTCAGCTCCCACTATCTCGGCGTGCACGGCACAGAGCCTCAGTTCTAGCGCCAGGCTGGCGCTTCGCGCTGATCCGCTTCGGGACAAAAATCGTACAAAAAGCTCACCGGATCACCCTCGGGAGGGCTCAATATGCGGTTTGCCACCCTGTGCACCGTCTTGCTATTTGCCTGCGGCGCAGCGCGCGCCGAGAGCCTGACGCTGGTTGGCGAGGCCAGCCTGCGCGTTCTGTTCTGGGACATTTATAACTCCCGCCTCTATACAGAAACAGGCAGCTATGAGCGCTACCAGCGCCCCCTGCGCCTCGAGATTGAGTACCAGCGCGACATTCCCTCGGACGCCCTGGTTGATCGCACGGGCACAGAGTGGGACGCACAGGGCCTCGACCACGAAAATCAGGCTGCCTGGCTAGCCCGGCTCAGGGAACTCTGGCCCGACGTCCAGCAGGGCGATCGACTCGCCCTGGAACTTGGCGAGGACAACCGTAGCTACTTCACCCTGAATGGCGAGACCCTGGGAGCCGTCGACGACACAGACTTTGGCCAGCATTTTGTTGATATCTGGCTGTCCCCTCGCACCACACGCCCGGAACTGCGCACGGCACTCATAGGTTACGAGGAAGCCTCCGCGCCCTGATAGGGCCACCGTTATCGCTTAATCGCCAAGGTGAGTGCGCGAGCCGGACGGCGGCTTGCCTTCCCCTGTGCCTACGACTACCGTTAGGCCCGGAGGAGGGCTTGACTCATGGAATACTTTGCACTGTTCGTGCTCATTGTGATCGCCGCCGTTGGTATCTGGCTGACCGTCCTGCTCGGCAATCTGCCCGGCAACATCGCCGACAATGCGGGGCATCCTCAGGCAGAAGCCATCCGCTTACTCGGCTGGTTTGGTCTGCTGTCTTTGGGCGTTGGCTGGTTTCTCGCCATCATCTGGGCCAGATATAAACCTGAGCCGGACAAGCTGGAACTGCTTGCACGTATCGAACAGTTGGAAGCCCGCCTCGCCGCAACAGGTAGCGAGCCGTGATCGCCTTTATCTGCATCTGCTACGGCGGGCTTTATTTCCTGATCTTTAATAAGCTGGGCTTACTGAAAAAATCACCTGGCAATATTTCGGCCTTCGTCGGCGTCGGCGTTGCTATCGTCGCCGGTATCGTCTTCATGTGGTACACCTTCGCACCTATGAGCAGCGATGCTCGGGCGTTTCGCTACATCATCCCCATTGTGCCCAATGTCAAAGGTCAGGTCGTTGACGTCCCAATTAAACCGCTCGAGCCGCTCAAGGCCGGTGATACCTTATTTCAAATTGACCCGGCGCCCTATGCATTCTCGGTAGCACAGCTGCGCGCTCAAATAGATCGTCACAAGGCGGAAAAGACGCTGGCCGATGTGAACGTTGCCCGGGCACAGGAGCTGCTGAAGGTCCAGGCAGCCGCTCGCGTGGATCTGGACAATTGGATAGCCCAGCGCGACATCGCTGTAGCATCCATCGCGAGCGCGCAGGCACAGTTGGACAACGCCCAGTGGCAGCTCGCGGAGACTACGGTAAAAGCGCCTGCTGAAGGCCACGTGGTCAATCTACAGCTACGGCCCGGCAACTTCGTGACCTCCGTGCCCCTCGCCTCTTCGCTGGCCTTCGTGGTTACCGGGACCAACGAGGTCCTGGCGAGTTATAGCCAGAGCGCCATCCGCAGGATAACCGTCGGCGATGCAGCGGAGGTATCCTTCAACCACATGCCGGGAGAGACTCTGGCTGGCACCGTGGTGCGTATCGTCGAATTCGGCGCACAGTCACAGCTCACGGCCAGTGGCCAACTACCCACACTGACAGGCGCACCAGTCACCGATCGCTGGGCCGTGGTTGTAGAGCTGGATGGCGATAATTTACAAGCTCAGGAGCTACCCCAAGGCGCAGGCGGTACCATGGCCGTTTATACCCAGTATTTCCCGCCTGTGCAGATCATCAGCAGGGTCGCTATTCGTATGGCCGCCTGGATGGCTTACCTGACTTCACCCTAGGCCCAGCCGGGCCTCATCCTGACGGCATAGCCACGGGCACGCCCGCGATCCAGGGGTGCGCCCAGGCCAATGCGAGCATGATCAGAAGAGCCACAACAACGCCGGCAAATTCGCGTCCCCAGCCCTTAACCTCAGGTTTCTGCCACACTCCCTCACGACGGCTGATCAAGGGCATCTCGAGCAGGGCCCAAATGAGCAGGCCGCCGAAGAGCACGACAGATCGACTATCGCCATTAGCTAGCAGATGCGCAAAGGAAAACAGTGCGACACCGCTGAGTTGAGGATGCCTGACCACGCGGCGAATCCTTACCGGCTGATTGGCGGCGCCCAGCAGGATAAAGGCGAGCACCAGCAAACCAATGGCCACCGGGCGCAAATCATAGGGAGGACTGTAGACAATGGACGGTGTTGCGCTGCGCCAGCCGACGACCATCAGCGTCACTGACAGGAGGACCAGCACAGAGAAGAGGCCCTTGTAGCCCCCCTCGCCCATTTTCCCCAGCAGCTGCCCTCGAGCAGCAGGTGCCGCGGCAGGCAAAAGATGCACGAACGTCCACAATAAAACGCCAGCGAAGATCAGGGCCATTATTATTCTCCTGTCAGCCGTGCCGGACTAAGCTTACGGGCAGTGTAACCCCTGCTTAAAGAGACTCAAGATACTCTTGCAAACGGCGCTCGGCGCGATCGCCAAAAAGAATGGCGCATGCTTCCTTGAGACCAGGAGCGTCGCGCAGGGCGTCCTTGCGAACAACCAGCTCAATCTTGGATCGGCGGCGCATAAAATCTTCCAGGCGCACGATCATCTCGCGCCTCGCCGCCAACTCGATTTCGCAGCGGGTGTACTCGGCATTTTCTATGAGCAGGTCCGCCTGGGCAGGATCCTCACGGATGCGCTCCAGCAGCCCGAAGGCCGTTTCGCCGTAACGACGCCAGAAGCGCTCGCTCAGCGGCTCCGGCGAACTGGGGTCGGTCATCGCATCGAGGTTCATCAAGCGTGCCTGCAACATAAATTCTTGCCGCAGTTCGGCGCCCGGCTCGCCATACCAGCGGTTTTCTGACATTGGCATCAGGATGCCCATGGCCTGTATGTGCTCAGCCACTTCATCCCCGACATTGAGGCAGTCCGTCAGCTTGCCGCCAAAAATGCTGAGCTGCTTGTTCGTTCGGTCAACCTCAATTTCGTGTTTGCGCGAGAGCTGCACCCAATCCGCTGCGCCGGTTTGCCCGGCTACGGCCAGCGGCCGCACGCCTACTCGCTCGGCGATGATGCTATCGCGCGTCAGTGGCGGGTTGAGATCGAGCAATGCGTTGATGTTGTCGAGCACAAAATCGCGATCCTCTTCGGTGACGCCGACCTCGGGGTCGCTAACCTGGGTATCCGTGGTCCCGACACAGGTCTGCGGCCCCATCGGGATCAGGAAAAACAGCCGGCCATCGCTGGCAAAGAAGGTGAGCACTCGCTTGTTGTCGGTAACGCGGTCGACAATCAGGTGGATGCCCTTCGATAGCAAATGCCGGTGCTCGGTGTCGAAACCGGTGGCCTTGTTCAAGGTATCGGCGTAGGGGCCGCAGGCATTAACCAAGGTGCGCGCGCGAATCTGAAATGCCTTGCCCGTCTCAACATCGCGCGCATTGACCCGCCACAGCTGTGCCATGCGCTCAGCCCCGGTCATCTCAACGTAATTTGCAGCGACGCAGCCATAGTTCAGGCTCAGCCGAATAAAGTTCCAAACGAAGCGCGCATCGTTGTCATACAGGTAGCAGTCCGAGTACTCGAGGCCGCCCGCGGCATTCTCCGTGTTTACCACAGGCTCATCACGTTCCAGCTGCCGCGCAGTCAAATAGCGCGGCGCCCTGGTGGCAAAACGGCCCATGATCCAGTACAGAACTGCACCCAGGTACACAAAAAATGACCAGAAACGGAAGTCGCGCGAGATGGTCGTGAAGAAGCGAATCTCCTTCACGGTGGATGGATAGGCGCGCATCAGCTCATTGCGAGATTGGCAGAGCTTGTTCACCAGCAGGTACTCATGACTCTCCAGGTATTTGATACCACCCCAGGCGAGGTTGGAGGAGTGAGAGCTGACCCCGCCAGCGAAGTCGCCACGATCAATGAGCGCAACCTTGACGCCGCGGCCCGCAAGTGAGGCTGCGGAGACGGCCCCATTGATGCCGCCCCCTACCACGAGCACGTCATACACCTGTTCCGACAAACGGTCGATATTGCTTTTGCGCAGCGTGGCGCCCATGTACCGGTTCCCTAATCAGCCCTACAACGATGATAGCTGCCACATGGACCGGCAGATTTCGATAAAGCGTTCGGCGCTGCCGGACAGTGGCCGCCCGGAACGATAATACAATCCAACCTGTCGATCGATGCGGCCAAAGGACACATCATCCATGATACTGAGCGACCTGCAGTCGGGGTGCTCGTCCAGTAGCTTGCGCTCCATAAAGGTCACTCCCATGCCTTCCCCCACCATGTGGATACGCAGCAACAGACTGCTGACTTCCCACACCGTGGAAAACTGGTCACGCAAGCGTTGGATCGACGGCCTTAGATCCGGATTATCCAGTGCCGATGCGATCAGGGGCGTACGTTTTAAGGCACGTTCGTCGCCAGCCATCATTGCCTCGTATTCGGGGTGTTTCGGGCTGACTACGAGATGCCGGGAATCCGGGTAGAGCGGCACCGTTTCAAAAGCGGGCATGTGCTTTTGAAACGGACCGAAGCCAAGTTCATGCGTCCCCGAAAGGACCGCGTAAATCATGCTCCGACTAGGCAGGTCCGCCATCTTTATTCGTGCGTGGGCATTCTGGCGATAGTAAGCGCTCATTAACTGCCGACCATAAAAGTAATTAACGGATGCACTGAGGGCAATGTTCAGCAGCTCTGAGCGACCCGCCTTGAGCTGAGCAATGTCATCCAGGGTTTGCGCCTCTTCGCGCAGGACCTCTACGGCATGGTCAAACAAGCGTTTGCCCGCATCGGTCAGGGTCAGGTCTTTGCCGCGCTGCACCAAGGGTACTTCCAATTTAGCTTCAAGGCCGGCGACAGACTGGCTGACCGCTGACTGGCTAATATGCAGCGACTCTGCCGCGCGCTTAAAGCCGCCATGCTCGATGACGGCGCGAAAGGCACGCAGTTCACCGTTTTCCAAACGCATATCAGTGCACCTTATGATTTGATAAGTAGAATTAACTGGGCTGATCAATATCATACTCCCATAATGTGAAAAATTCACACAGTGACTGACAAACCAGGCAAGGAGCCCCGCCCCATGAGTGTTGCACAAACCATCTATTCGAATGACCTGGCAGGCGTCGTCGTCGGCGATACCGCCATATCAGACGTGCAAGGAGAGGCTGGTTTGCTGAGCTACAGGGGCATCGACATCAACGAACTCGTTGGCAAGCCCTACGCACATGTTGCGTGGCTGGTTATCTTTGGCCGTTGGCCGACCGAGCAGGAACAGGCTCAACTGTTTGCCTTCAACGGCCTGCATTCGAGGCTCAGCCAGGATGAAATCGAATTGCTGCGCCAGATCCCCCGCGATCTCCACCCTATGCTCATGCTTCAGGGCACCTTACCCATGCTAAGGATTCCGACGACGCAGACGCTAAGGCCGCTGTCTATCGAAGCCGAGCAGGGCTTATTCCTGGCGATCAAAATGCCGGCCCTGATCGCCGCACACCATCGCCTCGGCAAGGGCAAGGAACCCCTGGCACCACGCCCCGGAAAGCACTATCACCACAACTTCCTGTACATGTTTCACGGCAAGCATCCCTCAGCGGAGCAGGTACGCATCCTCGACGCCGTTCAGATTTTGCAGATGGAGCACAGCTTTAACGCCGGCACTTTCGCCGGCCGCGTCTGCGCCAGCACTGAGGCGCCTATCCAAAGTTCGATCTCCGCATCCGTGGGTACGCTATTCGGCCGGCTGCACGGCGGCGCTGATCAAGCGGCACTGGAGATGGCGGTGTCGATTGGTAGCGCCGAGAAGGCGGGGGCCTATGTACAAAGCTGCCTCGAAAAGGGCGAGAAAATCATGGGCATGGGTCACCGCGAGTACCGCACCGTAGACCCGCGCGCACGCATACTCAAACCCATGGCCATGGAACTGTGCACGGAGGGCAAGGGGGCAGAATTGCTCGCCACTCTGGTAGCCGTCGAAGCGGCCTGCCAGCAGGCTTTCGCCGCCAAGGGCAAGGAAATTTGGGCCAACGTTGAATTCTACAAGGGCGCCGTATTTCACAGCCTGGGCATACCTACGGACTACTTCACGGCCATGTTTTCCATGGCTCGCATCATTGGCTACATTGCGCATTACCTTGAATTCAGCCAGGACAGCCGCCTGATCCGACCGCGCGCGAACTACACGGGTGACCGCAACACCACACGCAAGTCTGCCGCATAACAAACCGACAGCCCCGGACTCCGCGGCCGCGGCACGTGCGCAGGCGTTTTATCCGCCCGCCTTTCTGGTTAGCATATTCGCTGACTCAGCCTGGTGTTAAATCATGGAACAGGTGGCGGCCCCGAAGGGCCTGATTCACGCACTCCTGCTGGACGGCCGAGGCCACAGCAACGAACTCTCCTGGGCAGCCGTGGCCGAGTGGCAGGCAACACAGGGGTGTTTGTGGCTGCATTTTGATTTTGAGGATCCTGGCGCGCAGCAGTGGCTCCGGCAAGACAGCGGGCTCAGCGAGATTGCCGCCGACGCGCTGATCTCCACGGACACTCGGCCCCGCACGCTGAACAAAGGCGACAATCTGCTTCTGGCGCTACGCGGTGTTAACGCTGATCAAGACAGTGAGCACGAGGAAATGATCTCCCTGCGGCTCTGGACAGACGGACAGCGGCTTATCAGCACGCGTCGGCGCCGCCTACGGGCGACCACCGATGTGAAAGAACTTCTGGCAGAAGGTAGCGGCCCAAGCAACGCTACCGAGCTCTTGGTTGAGTGGATCGACAGGATTACATGGCGCATGACCGAAATGGTAGACGCTTTCGATGATGAGGTGCTGGCGCTGGAAAATCAGGTCGTCGAAGACGACCTCGCAGGCGTCCGCAGCCAGCTTGCCGACCTGCGCAAGCATGCCATATCCATTCGGCGCTACCTGGCTCCGCAGCGCGAGGCAATGAATCGTCTGATTAACGAAAACCTGAGCTGGCTCGACGACACCAGCCGCTTGCGCCTGAGGGAAGTGAATGACCAACTGATCCGCCACATTGAGGATATCGATGAGGTGAGAGAACGGGCTGCCATCGCCCAGGACGAACTCTCAACGCGCGTGGCGGAGCAGATGAATAATCGTTCCTATGTTTTCACCGTGGTTGCCACCATCTTTCTGCCCCTGGGGTTTTTCACCGGCCTACTGGGCATCAATGTCGGTGGTGTTCCTGGCGTCGAGAGCGAAAGCGCCTTTTGGATCGTTGTTTCTATCTGCATCATCACGACGGCCATGCTGGGTATCGCATTCAGGATGAAACGATGGCTATGAATGCGCGCTCAGCCGCGAGCTGGCTCAGGGTTACAGCGCTGGGTCTACTCCTGGCAGCCTGCAGTGAGCCCTTGCCTCCCGAGCAGACGGAGCCGCAGCAAGCGCTACCCGAAGCAGAGCCAGTGAGTGACGCCCCTGCGCCGGATACAGAGGCTGCCCCACCGGAAGCGGACCCGCTCGTAGAGCCCGCACCAGCCAGCCAACCCTTGGACCTTTCTCTACCCGCCGACGTTATGGAGGATCATGAGTTCGTCGATCTATCCGAGGAGGAGGATAAGTTGCCGAATCTGTTTACTGATGAAGAAAGAGAGCGAAACACTCGCCTGTCTGGCCGTCTACTGCTGGACGAGACCGGCGAGGAGGACAGCCCAAGCGTGACGGGTGCCGAGATTACGGTAGAGCGAAAGCTGAACTAGTGCCCGGTGTGCTAGCATGCGCTCCCGTGTCAGGCGATAAGGGGAACCTCGGATTTGCTCCGTTTTGTATGGCGTCAGATCACCGCGCTCATCTCCACCGTGCTTCTGCTGGTACTCTCGTTAACGCTGCTTCTGGCTTATCGTTACGCCAGCCATGAACAGCTCGACGATAGCGAGCGTTTGGCTGCAAAGCTAGATTATCTCGATGAGTTAGCGCAGGTGCCGCTTGCGCAGGATGCGCCTAACGTTATCTTCATACTCTATGACGATCTGGGTTATGGAGACATCGGAGCCGGTACCCAAAGCAACCTGATCGCCACACCGCATCTGGATCGTCTTGCGCGAGATGGCGTTGCCCTCACAGATTTCCACTCCCCCGCCCCAGTCTGTACGCCATCGCGTGCTGGTTATCTGACGGGTCGCCTGCCCCTGCGGGCAGGCCTGCCCAATGTGGTATTTCCGAGTAGCAATAATTGGAAAGGGAGCGTTTTCAGGATACTCAATCCTCAGGGTAACGTTCGTCTGCCCGCCGAGGAGATCACACTGGCAGATATCCTCAAGTCGGTCGGCTATGCCACCGGCATGGTGGGCAAATGGCATCTGGGCGACGTCAGCCCGTCCTTGCCAAACGACATGGGCTTCGACGAATTCTATGGCGCGCTGCACAGCAACGACATGACGCCCTTTGCTCACTATCGCAACGGCGAGATTGCTCTAGAGGCACCGGTAGACCAACGCTACATGAGCCAGATTTACACCGAGGAGGCCGTCAGCTTCATCACTGAAAACCGAGAGCAGCCCTTCTTCCTCTACTTCGCCCACAACTTCCCTCATGACCCGCTTCACGTTCGGCAAGAGCGTGCGGGGCAGTCACGGGCAGGCCTGTTTGGTGACGTGATGGAAGAGATAGACGAGGGCATCGGTACCCTGATCACAACCCTCACGGCCTACGATCTTCTCGACAATACCCTGATCCTGGTCAGCTCCGACAACGGTCCCTGGTTTCTTGGCGATTCAGGTGACCTGCGCGGCAGGAAAGGCAACACTTTCGAGGGGGGAATGCGTGTGCCCTTCATCGCCCACTGGCCAGCGCGCATCGCGCCTGGCCGCATAGAAGATGCAATGAGCATGGGCACAGACTTGCTGCCAACTGTCCTGGAAATTCTCGCGCTACCCTCGCCAGATGACCGGATCATCGACGGCCGCAGCTTACTCAACCTGTTGACCAAGGGCGGTGAGTCGCCGCACGAGTACTTGTTCTACTTCGACGCGGAAACGCTCTTCGCGGCGCGTAGCGAGACCTTCAAGTACCGAGGCCCCGCTGGGGTGTTCTATGGCACCGACCAAATGCCTTTCGCCTTCGGCGTGCCGCAGAAGGAATGGCTATTCGACCTCGAGGGTGATCCGCGCGAGTCTTATGACACCTCATTGAAACATCCCGAGGCGCTGGGTCAGCTACGCGACGCATTCGAGGCGAAGCGAGTTGAGATGCAACGCAACCTTCGTGGTTGGCGCTAGAAAACGTTCGTATTAACGCTAACAGTAGCAAACACGCCCCGTGGTTCACCCCGCTTAAGGAAAACCTGACTGCTGGTTTTACGCCACCAGGTTTCGTCTGTGAGGTTACGCACCTCTAAACCCACGTCTAGCTGTATATCATCTGCCAGTGCCCACCGGCTATTTAGGCGAAGCTGATGTAGTGTACGCTCAGGCACTTCAAAGCTGCCGAATGCATCCCCGAGTGAACTGTCCTGATAGTCCAGGCCATAGCCCAAAGACCAGGTATCGTTGATATACCAGAAGCCCCAAAACACGAGCGCGTTTTCAGGGACAGCAGCGAAGGGTAGGCCTTCTGAGATTGCATTGAAGCCGCCGTCTACGACCTCGGTATCGGTGTATGCGTAGCTGAGGTAAAGGTCAAAAACGTCAGATATCCGGCCACTGACATCCAGTTCGATTCCTCGACTGCGTTGCTCGCCATTAACGTTAGAAATGTCCGGGAACCCGGTCGGTACAGCGACGTCGAACTTGGTTAACTCGTAGGCGGACAGGGTAATGCCACCATCGTCCCAAAAATAACGAATTCCTGCCTCAAGCTGTTCGCCCCGTTCTGGATCTGTAATCGGATTGCCGTTAACGTCACGCTGCGCACCACTCGTCGGCGCAAACGATTCTCCGTAGCTGACGAACAAGCTGACATCTTCTCGAAGGTCCCACACCAGGCCTACTCGCGGAATCCATGCATCGTCATCAGAGTCTGAAGTCACGCCAGAAGCGTCGGCACCGTTGTGATCAGTGCTGCTGACCGCGTCATACTCGGCCCTTGAATAACGCAGGCCAAGGAGAATATTCAGGTTCCAAGGTTCATAAGTGATCAGGTCTTGCAGATTCAAACCGGTGTCGGTGTAGGTCCACTCCTGGATAGCAAAAGGCGGTGAATTGTTGTAGTTGGTAATGTGGGGGTAAGGCACATTCACCGGGTCGTATATGTTCACCGGCTCAGCGAAGGGCGGGTTTCCCGGGGATAGTGTCGAAAAGCCGTTAACATTTTGCATGTCGTTCTCGGACGCGTTCACTCCCATCAGTGCTTTGTGAGTGAAGTCCCCGGTGACACCTGCCCAGGTGAGGTGCGCGCCGAGATAGTAGCCTTCTGAGTTACGGCGCTGATCAAAAGCTATGGGCCGAACAAAGCCTTCGGGGTTTGCGTTAAAAAAGTAGCCGGTGTTGCCCATATCCCGGTTAGTCGTATTCCAGCCGCCCTGAACCAGCAGCCCCCATTCGTCAGTCAAACGGTGCTCCAGTGCCAACTGAAACTGCTCGGTCACCTCTTCAGAGAAGTCATTGGTTGCACCGAGATATGTCTCGATATCTAGCTCCTCAATTTCGCCGTCGATCACAACGGTATCGAGCGGAGACGGGTTCGTGTCCAGTTCGATGTACTCAGCCAGTACCTGTATCGAGGTTCTATCTGTGATATCGGCGCGCACTTGCAGCGTGGGAGCCAGGCGCTCGAGATAGTAATAGTCCTGCCAGTTTCCTGAATCCTCATAGCCCAGGGTGAAACGGTAGCTGAAGACGTCACTGCTGCCGATCGCACCCGTAGCGTCCAGCTCAGCCCGCAGAACATCACTGGCTCCGATAGAACCCGTGTCGTATCCGCCACCTGTTATGCGCGCACTGTAAGCGGCTTCACTCTGCGGTTGCCGATAAACATAGTTGATGACGCCGCCAGGCTGGGCAGCGCCATACAGCAGTCCAACCGCCCCCTTTAATACCTCAATACGTTCGAGCGCTGAGGGGTCCGCAATCGGCGCATCGAGACCATAGAAGGGAATTCCGTTTTTTAAGCGACCATTCTGCTCCTGGCTGACCGTGACCCCGCGAATTGAGATGCCATTCGCCGTTGCTGCATGACCCGTTGTGGTGTTCACGCTCGCCGATTGTTCAATCAGGTCAGTGGTGGTCGGCGTGTTGACCGCCTCAATAAGGCCCCGCGAGATAACGCTGATATTCAGTGGTAGCTCACGCAAATCTGCGTCTATCAGCGTGGCTGCACTCGAAGTTGTATCTCTTAGCGGAACAACACGCTGGCCATGCACAAGAATTTCTTCCATCTCTCCGGGCTCGTTCTGCGCCAATACGATCGATGGCAAGCCCAGGGTCAGTAAGGCAATTGCAAAAAACCCAGGCGTGTGCGGCAGGGCGTGTCGTTTTGACATGGGGGAGATCCTTTAAGGAAGGCGCGCAAGCACCAACACAAATTATAGTAGTAATGATAACGATTCTCATTTGATTATGGCAGCTACTTGTCTTAGCGGCAAGGCAAGTTAATGTGCCTTGCCAGACCCAGTCGCTTGCCAGGTTTGCAGAAGTCGGTTGAGTCGGGAGCGAGGGCTTTTGCTTTCAGCCGGACAAAAAAAGTGGGCACGCCTTTCGGCGGCCCACCCAGGGAGAACTATGGACTAGTTCAGGAAGGAGAATAAGGCAGAGAAGAATCCTGCAGGAAGATCAGCACGCGGCCGTCTTCGGTCTTGACGTAGCCTTTGGTGTACTCAACTTTGGTTTCCGTGCCATCAGGGCCGGTGAAGTAGTAGTGACCCATGGCAATAGCGAGGTTGTCGTGCATGTAGACGTGGTGGTTGTCGAAGCGCACATTGGACCAGGGGCGCAGTGCAAAGCCCTTGTCTTCAGGGTAGGCATCGTTGCCAGAGACAAAATAGCTCAGCGTGCCTTCAAGGTCAGGGCGGAAGGGCTCCTGGGACGCGAGCGTGGGCTTGAACTGAATAGGTCCAAGTTCGAAGGCGTAGGCAGATACAGCGGCTTCCTTCGCCATCGCATGGGCGTCGTCGCCAGCCTTGCCAATGGCAACCACGGCGTTGCCCCAGCCAGTTTGAGCAGATTCAATATCGGCCTGCGTAATTTCCGGACCGGACGGCAGCTTATTGACGTGATCTGAGAATGATCCAGCGTTCGCTGAACCTGCGACAACCAGCGCCAGAGCACCCAATGTGCCTGCAACTGCGTGGTGACGGATAAAGTGGGTGGCTTGCTTGCGGTACGACATATCGACGACTCCTCTTTGTTGTTTCGTGCGATCTAATCTTTGCTCGTCCTAAACACCGTTGGACATACTATGGTCAGTCCAGAATTCGTTCAATTCGAAATTGGTATTAGTAAAGATCGAGATAATCTTACTATTGACGCCGCTGATGGAGATAAGGCACCGAGTTCCACGGGCCTGGAGACTTTGTTAGGCTGATCCCCCCACGCGGAGGACTAAAACAATGAAAGCAGCCGTATTCCAGGGGCCCGGGCAACCGCTGGCGATTAGAGATTTAGCGACCCCCGAGATCGCTGATAACGAGATGCTGGTCAAGGTGAGACGCTGCGGCATTTGCGGCACGGATATTCATGCCTCCCGCGAGGGTCCGTTTATGGCGCCGCCGGATACGGTATTCGGGCACGAGTTCGTTGGCGACATCGTCGAGGTCGGCCCAGCGGTGCCCGAGGGGCTGTTTGCACCGGGCGACCGCGTCACCTCACTGCCCTTCATTGGCGAGAAGACCATAGGCCTGGGGGAGATATCCGGCGCCTACTCAGAATATGTGAAGGTCGGGCATGAACTGGTGCTAAAGATTCCGGAGAAACTGGACGACAACCAAAGCGCATTGATCGAGCCCCTCGCCGTTGGCCTGCATTCGGTAAAAATGGCCGAGGGCGTCGCCGAGAAGGACGTGCTGATCATTGGCGCTGGACCCATTGGACTCGCCTGCGCGATCTGGAGTCGCTTCTTCGGCGCACGCAACGTTGTGCTGAGCGAAATGGCACCCGCTCGTATCGACATGGCGCGCGCGCTCGGTTTCAACGACTTCACCGATCCAGCGGGTGACGTCGCCGCGCAGTTCGAGGCTTTAACCGGCGCGGCACCAGCACTTCAAATTGAGTGTGTCGGAGCGCCCGGTATACTCCAGGCTTGTATCGACCGCGCGCCGCCCAGGGGCGTCATCATGGGTATCGGGGTCTGCGATCACCCGGACGAAATCATGCCACTGACCGCGTTTATGAAGGAGCTGCGGATTCAGTGGGCTGTGGGCTACGACAAGGAAGATTTCCAGTTTGCCATCGACATGATGGTGGCGGGACGAGTGGACGCGAGCGTTATGATCACCGACGTGGTCGGGCTCGAGGAAGTCCCAGAGGCCTTTGAGGCGCTGCGCAAGCCATCGCACCAGTGCAAGGTGCTGATTGATCTGACGCGTTAATACTAAGGGCCCGTCGCGGGCCCTTAGTATAAGCAGTTGGTAATGAGGCCTCGCTTAGCAGCAACACTTGTCGCGGCAGCAATCACAGGTTTTATCGCGGCAGCAGCTACCGCCACCACAGGCACAGTCACACTTTTTGTCAGTCATCTTGGTTCTCCAGTTTCACAATGAGGGCTCGCCCTCAATTTGATCGGCCAGCGCCCTGAGTTGCCGGGCAATGTCCGTTCGATTCAGCGAGTAAATCCGCTCTCGCCCTTTTTTCTCCATTCGCACTACACCTTCCTGGGTGAGCACTTTGAGATGGCGCGACGCCACAGAGGCATCGACGCTACAACACTCGCAAAGGCACATGGCATTGCGGGCCTGTTTGCAGCCGCACAGTTCGTAGACCAGGGACAAACGGTTGTATTCGCCCAATGCCTTGAGCAGGTCTGCAAGTTCTTGTGTGGCGTTAGTTTCCATGGCCTATATTTGTTTATTTGTGCAAATATGTCAACAGTTTTTCTGCAGGCGCCAGCATTCAACACAGCCGCCGATAAACAGGCACCAGATAGCCGCTCGCGCGCCCTACCTTTAGGCATTTCATTCATAAGGGTCAGGATCTCCTGATACTTTCGCTCGGATGCGGTCGAGCTTTTTTATCCGTGGACCTGTGGGTTTTGTTACGCAATCCATCTACTCTCCTGACAAATGCAACTATCCGGTAGCGCGTGTCTGAAATCTTCAAGACATTCATCGACAATGAGGCAGCTCTAAAACGGCTGTTGGTCGGCTATACGAGCGATACCGAGGCCGCCGAGGATCTCGCACAGGAGGTTTTCATACGGGCATTTGCTGCCGAAAGGAAGGCCGGAGGCAAAACTGGCATCGAGAACCCTCGAGCCTATCTGTTTCAGGTTGCACGGCGATTGGCCTTTGAACGTTTCAGGCGCCCCGGGCCGGCAGGTTCTGACCAAGGCGGGGTCGACACGCTGCTCGATGAGACCCAGGCCATGGCCGACGACTGGCTTGAAAGTCGTCGCAAGCTGGCACTGTTTACCCGAGCAGTGGCCAGCCTTCCCGAAAAGTGCCGCGAGGCTTTTCTGCTGCGACACGTCGATGGCCTGCGCTATAAACAAATTGCCAATCGCATGGGCATCAGCGTCAGCGCTGTCGAAAAACATGTCGCCCTGGGTCTCACTCGCTGCGCGGAATTTCTGGCGTCCGCCGGCTATCAGCAAGCTGACAAAACCTCCAGCGGCGATTCTGGCGCTGGCAGCATTTCATCATTAACGACAGACCGAGAGGCAGATGCCGACCAATAAGCAAGACAAAAGCGCACCTCTTGTGGACTTCCCCGACCGCAGCCGCCTCAGATCTGAGGCCGCTGCCTGGGTCATCCTGTTAGGGCGCGACTCGGTTTCGGTGGACGATCGGCAGAATCTTGCACAGTGGCTTGCCCAAAGCAGTGCCCATCGTGCTGCGTTCGAAGAGCTTCAAGGGCTCGATAGCGAATTGTCTTTACTGCGCGATCTCGACGACATCGGTATCGCCATGGCCGATCATGGCCACACCAAGCCCCGTATGAATAGGCGCCGCTTTGCGGCGGGCCTTGCAGCAGCGGGCCTGCTCGCACCGCTTGCAGGCGTTTACTTGACGCGCCGCGAAAATGCCGAAATCGCCGAGGAACGCAGCTTTGTTACAAGCGTCGGCGAGCAGCTCTCCGCCGGTCTGAGCGACGGCTCAAGTATCAAGGTGAATACTGCGAGCCGCGTTCGCCTTGCTTTTTCCGATGACGAGCGCAGCGTCTGGCTGGACGCGGGGGAGGCCTTTTTCTCCGTTGCCAAAGACCCCGATCGTCCCTTCCGGGTATACACCTCAGGAGGGGTAGTACAGGCGATCGGCACTGCGTTCGCGGTGCGGGTAGCAGACGATATGGCTCTGCAGGTCTCCGTAGAGGAAGGAGTCGTTGCGTTGTCACCAGCATCCGATGCCACGGATGTCGAGCTCGCGGGCAAGAGCGGCGCCACAGAACAACTCATCGCCGGACAAAAGGCTGTATTTCGCAACGAGCTGCAGTCCATCGAGACGCTCGCCATGGCCGATCTAGAACGAAGCCTGGCCTGGCGCCAGGGCGTTCTCGCCTATGCCGATGAGCGCTTGGCCGATGTCATCGACGACGTCAGTCGATATACGGAAATCAAGATCAGCATGAGCGGTCGCGACGTAGCAGAACGCCGCGTAGCAGGCTACTTCCGCGTGGGCGAGGTCGACGCACTGTTCGAATCGCTTCAGCTCAGCTTCGGCTTACAGGTCAAGCGTGTGGGCGATGGCTATCTCATCTCCGACAGCTCCGACGCCCCGTAGGCAAACAATAATGCAACACAGCGACGCGATTATCCGGCTGCTGGACGGCACAGATCACTCCAGTCTCGCCGCTCTGTGGTCAAACATGAGGCCCGCCGGCCTTTGCCTGGTAGCGCTCTTCATTCTCGTCAGCCTGGTGTCGACCTTCCCAGCCGCTGCCCGCGATGCGACCGACGACGCCCCCGCACGGTACGAGTTCAATGTTGCAGCGAGTAATCTCGGTGACGCCGTCGCCACTATTGCCCAGCAGACCGGCCTGATGGTGCTTTACCCGAGCGAGTATGCCGACTATCCGGACATTCAGGATGTCAAAGGTAGCTTCACCGCGGGCGAGGCACTCGACGCGCTCCTTAGAGGCAGCGCCTTTGAGGCTGGCGTCACCGAAAGCGGCCTTATCTACGTTTCGCTCGCGGACTCGGCTTCTGACCAGCGACCTCAGCAATCGGCTGCCGTGCCCCAGTCCGCCGCCCCCGCCGTCACGCCGGATGAAGCGATCGTTGAACCCGCCAGTGAACAGCAATACCGGGAAGAAGTACTGGTCACTGCATTGCGCCGCGAGGCCAATCTGCAGGATGTGCCAGTCAGCATCAAGTCTCTGTCTGAGGCTGAGCTCGATCGCCAGGGCCTGAATACTTTCCTGGATTTCGCCGAGAAGGTTCCCGCCCTGGGCTTCAGCGACGCGGGTGGGCCCACCTTCCAGACTATGAGCCTGCGCGGGGTTGGCCCCGCTTCCCAGGGCGCCGCAGGCCTGGCATCCCCGTCCACGGTGGCCGTTTATATGGACGAAACACCGGTCGTGTCGCCCTTCGCACGCAATGCATCTATCCAGCCCATTGTCTTCGATATCGAGCGGGTCGAAGTACTGCGCGGCCCCCAGGGCACGCTGTTCGGTGCCAGCTCGATGGGCGGCGCCATTCGCTATATCACCAACAAACCCGATCCGGAGGGCTGGGACGCGAGGGTCACCTCGGAACTCGCCCATACCGAAGGCGGTAGCGCCACCTATGGCGTCAGTGCGATGGGCAATGTTCCGATCAGTTCATCACTGGCCGCACGCTTTGTTGCGACCGGGCGACGTGACGGCGGTTACATCGACCGCCAGGTACTGCCACTCGGTGACCCGGTGAAAATGGAAGAAGACATCAACGAAACCAATACCGCGGGCGCCAGGGTCTCACTCCTGTGGACGCCCACCGAGCGCCTGGCTATCACGCCGACCTTTCACTATCAGAAGGTCGAGCAAAGCAGCGCCGCGATTACCGATCTCGATCTCGGTGATTTTCTCCAAGCGCGTTTCGAAGACGCACCGCAGGAATCTCGCGACGAATACTACAATTTGCTCCTTGAGTATGATCTGTCCTGGGCCCGGCTCATTTCCTCCACCACCTACCTCGACAGAGAGGTGCAATCAGAGGATTACTTCGGCGTTCAGTTTGCTAACGCTCTGGGCATTCCCGTGGAGGTAGTGATCGCCAATACCGATGGCGACCTCAACAGCCTGCGTATCAACCCCAACGAACTCTTTGTGCAGGAATTACGTCTGCAATCAGATTCAGACAGCCGTCTCAGCTGGTCGGCCGGCGCCTTCTTCCAGGACCAGAAAGGAGGCGAGGTGCAGCAGATACTTGCCCGCAGCCTGGTGGCCTTCACCAAGGAAATTGGCCTTTTCCCCCCTGACGCCCAAGATTTCGCCTTCGATGAGGTCACCAGCGAGGAAAACGAGCAACTTGCGGTCTTCGGTGAGCTGACCTATCGCATTCTGGACAACCTCGAAGCCTCCATCGGCGTCCGTTGGACCGATACCCAAACCAGTACCGACGCAGTGGCCAGTGGCGTGCTAGTTGGTTCGGCCTCGCTGCAGCGGGATAAAGATCACGATACCGAATTCACGCCCCGCTACCACCTGGCCTGGTACCCCGACGACGATCTGATGGTCTACGGTTCGGCGGCAAAGGGCTTCCGCATCGGCCGCGATTTAACGCCCATTACCTCCGGGCCCTGTGTCGCTGACCTTATCGAGCTGGGGATTAATCCGTCTGAAACGGACTTCGTAGACGGCGACAGTCTGTGGAGTTATGAGCTCGGCGCCAAGACCCAGTTTTTCGATCGCAGACTGACGGTCAACATGTCCGCTTATTACATTGACTGGGACGATATCCAGCAGGGCATCGAGCTCGACTGCGGCTCGGGCTACGTCGTCAATGCCGGCGCGGCAGAAATCAGGGGCCTCGAAGTGGACGTGACAGCCAATCCAACGGATGCCTTAACCTTGAGCTTCGCCTTCAGCTACATCGACTCGGAATCCGGCGACAGCGAGTTCAACCTGCCTGAACAGGAAGCCGGAGCGCCCCTCCCCGAAGTCCCCGAGTGGACCGCGGCGGCGGGTGCCGAGTATCGCTTTCCTATCAATGGCGCAGTGAACGGCTACGTCAGAGCCGATGTCAGCTACCGCAGTGAGATGTTCCAGGACTTCGCCCAAACGCCGGAATTTACCCGGCCCTCCTATACGCTGGTCGGCACTCGCATCGGATTTGTATCGAGAAAATGGGATGTCGCGCTGTACGGCAATAATCTCCTCGATGAGTACATCCTTAACAACATTTTCCAGGGGGGTCTGCAGGCCGCGCCCGCGAGACCGCGTACCTGGGGCATTCGAGCGAGCTGGAGCTTTTAAGGACCTATGTTGAGATCTGAATTATCCGAAACATCACAATACGTCAGGCCAAACACGAAGCCTTGCTTGCCGTGTACGCGACGATGGGCCGCACTGGGTATGGCCCTGGCCATCAGCATCACGACGGCAGGCTGTGATCGCTTAATCGGCCTTGTTATTGATGAGGAAGCTATTCTTGAGACAGATCTTGCCTTTGCCGCCAAGGTCCTGTGCTCGTCACTCTTTGTTGCCGGTCTGGAGCGTGACGCCTCGCTGACGCACAGCGCCTTTGCCAACACCGCGATTCTCACGGATATCGATATTCCGACCCGCAGCATGAAACCTGCCAATGAGCGCTTGCAGCAGCGTGTCACCATCTCGGTTGATAACAATCTGAAGCGTGTCAGTCTTAGTGATGCAGGTATGACCCGCTCGGCGGGGTTCTATGGCGATCAGGGTTGCATTATCCACCCAGAGGGCAGCGCTGAGATTTTCTTCGAGCCGGTGGAAGTGCAGTCTGCCCTGCCAGCTGAGGATTCCATGCCTTGGCCCATGGGCAGCCTGGACGCTCGCGCATCTGCAGATTCCGGTGTTGATTTCGATCAGGTTGAGGCGGCGATGGACCTTGCCTTCGCCAATGAGAAAGCCTACACGGCTGCTTTCGTAGCCGTTTATAAGGGCCAGATTATCGGCGAACGCTACGGCGCAGGCGCCACGCGGGAGACCGCACTGGTCAGCTGGTCTATGGGTAAGAGCCTCACAGCCACGCTAATCGGGGTGTTGATGCAGCAGGGCGAGGCGCTGTCTCTCGACGGGCCCGCACCGGTGCCAGAGTGGTCGCAGCCGGGCGACCCGCGCGGCGAGATTTCCATCACCCATTTGCTACAGATGTCGAGCGGCCTCGATTTCTCGAAGCATACCGATCCTATCTGGCAGTGGAGCGAGGCCGCTCCCGATCACCTGTATGTCTATCGTGATGCCATTGACGTATTCGATTTTTCAGTCAACCGGCCGCTCGAGCATCCGCCCGGTACCGTGGGCCACTACCAGAACTCCGACCCGCTCACTCTGGGCTACATCGTCCGACGTACAGTAGAGGCGCGCGGGCAGTCCTACCACGCCTTTCCCCAAACGGATTTGTTCGATCGCATCGGCGTGCGCAAGCTCATTCTGGAAACCGACGCCTATGGCAATTTTGTCTCTACCGGCTTTGAGTATGGGCGGGCGATAGACTGGGCAAGGCTCGGCATGCTCTACCTGAATGACGGACAGTGGGCAGGTGAAAGGATTCTGCCAGAGGGCTTCGTCGAGTTCGTATCCACACCCGCACCCGCCTGGGACGAGCCGCGCTACGGCGGCCAGTTCTGGCTGAACCAGGGCAAGGTCTGGCCGGGCTTGCCCTCCGAAGCCTATGTGATGGCGGGAGGCGGTGGGCAATTCGTTGTTATCGTGCCCCACCTTGACCTGGTCGTCGTGCGGATGGGCCATTACCAGGGCTTCAACTCATTGGCCGGTAGCAACCACGCCAACGAATCGCTGGAAGCGGCGTTCCCCGTGCTCATCGACGCCTTGCCCACACAGCAGACCGCGCAGCTACGTAGCGCCTCCGAAGACCAACCCGATCAAGGATAAAAGCATGCACACGAACGCTCGTCTAACGTCTCTCAGGGCCAAATGCCTGATATTCCTGTTCACACTGGCGGTTTCGCCTATTGGCGCGACGGCGGCCGACCTTGAAAACCGCCTGGTGGTCGCCAACAACATGGCTGGCACTCTGGCTATCATCAATCCAGAGACCTGGGAAATAGAACGCTACATTGACGTCGCAACGGATAGAGTGGCCTTGCCGATACCCGTGCCCTATGCAGACGACATCATCGTCCTGGATGACGGCGACACGGCGATTATCTCCCGCCCCTTCCCACGCGACGTCTCGGCCTATTCGCTGACCAGCGGCGAACTACTGTGGCGTATCCCGACCAATGAAACCCTGGGCAAGTTGGTGCCCGGCATGGAGTACCCCGTTGTCGGGCGGCCTGACCATATGACGCTGGGCCCGAAAGGCAAGCGACTGTACGTCTCAATCCTCAACGAGCTGGGCGTCGTTGTAATAGATATCGCATCGCAGACGATCATCGGCTTCGTGCTCACTGGTGAAGGCCCGCACAACGTCAAGATCAACAGCGACAACACCCGGGGCTACGTCGGCCATGTCTATGGCGACCGCTTTACCGAGTTCGATCCACAGACGCTGCAGGTCGTGGAGCAGCATGAATTTGTCGAGGGTGTGAGGCCCTTTCTGAAACTGCCCGATGGCGAGAAGTTCGCCATGCAACTCGACAAGTTACACGGCTTCATCATTTATGACGTACCCACCAAGACTGTACTTAAGACAGTACACCTGCCCGAAATCAACCCACATCAGGCAGACTTTCCCCACACGGCCCATCATGGCCTCGCCCTGTCAGGCAGCGGCGATCGCCTTTGCGTCGCCGGCACGGTGTCCGATTACACGGCCATCATCGACTACCCATCCCTGGAGCGACGCGCAATAGTGAACACACCCGGTCAGCCGAGCTGGGCAATACCGAGCAGTGACGGTAAGCTTTGCTTTGTCAGCGCGCGGAAATCCGATGTAGTAAGCGTTATAGACTTTGATACGGGTTCATTAGTCAGTGAAATCACCCTCAAGAAAGGCAGCTACCCGCAGCGCATGTGGACGGGGCCCGTTCGCATCCGCTAAAGAGGTTCTTAGCAGGGCGGCGCGCCGCCCCTCGTGAACCTTGTCCTGGCAGAGAATCGCAGCACCCGCCTTGCTTCTTTCACGTTGTTCTATATCGCCCAGGGCCTGCCCGTCGGGTTGCTGCTCGTCGCGCTTCCGGCCTGGCTTGCAGAGGCAGGCCAGGCTCCAGCGGCTGTCGCCAGTTTCGTTGCCATCTCCAGCCTGCCCTGGGCCTTCAAGCTCTTTGCCGGGCCCATCATGGATCGCTTTTCCTACCTGCCCATGGGCCGGCGCCGCCCCTGGGTGATTGCCGCCCAGGGTGGACTGCTGCTATCCATGATCGGCATGGGCCTCACGCCCGACCCCACCCAACAAATCGCCTATCTGACGGCTGCCGGCTTCATCGTCAATCTGTTTGCCGCCGTACAAGACGTCGCCGTCGATGGCATGGCCATTGACGTGCTGCCGCTCGACGAACGCGGACGCGCCAATGCATTTATGGCCTTCGGTCAAATCAGCGGTCTATCCGGATCAGGCGCCGTCAGCGGCCTTACCCTCGTCCACTTTGGCCTGCCTGGGGCCTGTTGGCTTCTGGCACTCGGGATCGCCCTGATCCTTGCACTGGCCATTCTCGTGCGCGAGAGATCAGGCGAGAAGCGCCTGCCCTGGACCGATGGCGCTGCCACGGCAAGATCCATCGAGCTACAGGCAGACCGCTGGCGCGACATCTTTCGCGATACCTTCAAGGTCATTGCGCTGCCGGCCAGCCTCGTGCTGATGTCAGTCGCTTTTTTGTGGCGTGTGACAGACGGCGTCTGGTTGGCCTTGGCACCCATCGTGACCGTACAGGAGCTGGGTTTCGACACCATCGACTTTACTACCTGGAACTCATTGATCGGCTTTATCGTTGCCACACTGGGTTTACTGTTGGGCCCACTGATCGACCGTCACGGAGCGAAATACTTCTTTCTCCTGAGCCTGGCGGGGCTTTTCCTGTGTTACTTCGCCAGCTGGCTCTTCGTTGATCAGTGGACGGCCAGCGCTTATGTGCCTTTGTCGATTCTCGGTTTCCAATCTGCCATGGTGCAGATCGCCTTCATCGCCTTCATCGCATTGCATATGAACATTTGCTGGGAGCGCGTTGCGGCCACCCAATTTGCCATCTACATGGCGGCCGCAAACTTCGCCAGATCTGTCGGCGCTGGAGTCTATGCTGACCTGTCGGCCCGGCTGAATTCCGCGGACATCGTTCTTCTCATGAGCGCCTGCTGTGCGCTGGCCGGGCTTCTCCTCCTCACGGTAAACTCATCGCGCCATCTCGAGCGCCTCCGGGCACTCGACAAGGCCTGATGCGGCTACACTGTTTACTGCCAAGGGCTTAGGCCTTGGCGGCCTGAGTCAAGCAAAGTGGCCCTTGGCGACATTGCCGCCGCCGGCTGCGACGGCACACTGACATCCCGGACAAAGGAGCCCCTATGGCCTATAACATCGACCCCGAGCTCGCACCGATCATTGATCTGGTGCCGGAACTGTCCATCGAGGACCCCGTCGCCGCGCGCGAGGGCTTCGAAGCCATGGTCGCCGCCATGAATGCCGAGGTCGATGCCACCGGCGTTATCGTAGAGAACTTCACCGTGCCCGGGCCCGAAAACGCGCCGGATGTCCCTGTGCGACTGTACAGACCCGAGGGCGCAACCGACACCACTGGCGCCCTGCTGCACATCCACGGTGGTGGCTTCGTGATCGGTAGCCTTGATTCAGAAATGGGCAGCTGCCTCGCCCTCTGCCGTGAACTTGGCACACCGATCCTGTCGGTGGACTACCGGCTGGCACCCGAAACGCCTTTCCCGGGCGGGCTGGAGGACTGCTATGCGTCGCTCGTTTGGTTGGCCGAGAACGCGGGCAGCTACAGCATCGATCCCGCACGCATCGCCGTGATGGGTATGAGCGCAGGCGGCGGCCTCGCCGCCGCAACCGCGCTACTTGCCAAGGAGCGCGGCGGGCCGGCTTTGTGTTTTCAGTACCTGGGGATCCCGGAGTTGGACGACCGCCTGGAGACGCCAAGTATGCAGGCCTTCGTCGATACGCCCATGTGGAATAGCCGGGCTGCTGTCTATAGCTGGGATTTCTATCTCGGCGACGCCTACACCCGCGCCAGCAGCGAGGTGCCAGTATTGGCTGCGCCAGCCCGGGCCGAGATCGACGAGCTAAAGGGCCTGCCGCCCGCCTATGTCAGCACCATGGAGTTTGACCCTCTGCGCGACGAGGGCATCTTCTACGCGCTGAAACTCATGCAGGCTGGCGTTGCTACCGAACTACACAGCTTTCCCGGCACCTTCCACGGCTCGGCCATGGTACCAACTGCCGAAGTCAGCCAGCGCGAGAACACCGAGCTGATCGCCGTACTTAGGCGCGCGCTCTCAAGCCAATAATTGACCTATCAAGGAAGCCGCAATGAGTAACGACGCTCTTTACTATCCGCCCGCTATGGCGCACCTGATGATCGATGCCCTGAACCGTTTCAACGATGAGCCCTGCCTCGTCATTGGCGATACTATGGCAACTTATCGGCAGGTGCGCGAGCGCACCAGTCAGATGGTCCAGGCGCTGCAGTCCAAGGGCCTCGGCCCAGGCAGCCGGGTGGCGATTATCTCTGCGAACCGACCCGAAGTGCTGTCTAACACCGCCGCCATGCAGCTGGCTGGCTGCATCGGCACGCCACTGCACCCGCTGGGCTCACTGGATGACCACGAGTATGTCTTGAAGGCTGCTGAAATAGAGTGCCTCGTCTTCGACCAGGATAACTTCGAGCCCGTGGTGGCCGCGCTGAAAGAGCGGGTCCCGGGGCTCAAGCATCTTATGGCCTTTGGGCCGTCTGAAGTCGGCGAAGACTATATGGCCCTGGCCGATACTTTCGAGCCGCAAGCGCTGGTCGCGCCAGAGGTCAAACCCACCGATACGTCCTCGGTTAACTTCACCGGTGGCACTACCGGTAAACCCAAGGGCGTGATGAGCAGCTATGCCCAGTCCGCTTACATGACCCAGATCCAGCTCTGCGAGTGGGAGTTCCCTGAGGAGTGCCGCATGCTCTTCGCCACGCCTCTGTCCCACGCCGCGGCCGCTTTTTTCGTGCCTGTGCTACAGAAGGGTGGCGCCTTTTATGTCATGCAGGGCTTCAGCCCCGATGAGTTTTTCGATCTTATCGAGCAGCACAAAATCACCCTGACCATGCTGGTGCCAGTGATGCTCTACTTCCTGCTGGATTCACCGCGTTCAGCCACCGCCGATATGTCGAGCATGGAAACCATATTCTACGGTGCCTCGCCCATGAGCCCGGCACGCCTGAAGGAGGGCATTGAGAAATGGGGTCACGTCTTCTACCAGTTCTTTGGGCAATCCGAATGCCCCATGGTTATCACCAACATGACTCGCAAAGAGCACGACCTGTCCAAACCGGAGCGCCTTAGCTCATGTGGACGGCCCACGCCCTGGGTGCATATCTCACTCCGGGACGGCGACAACAACGAGGTTGCGCCCGGCGAGCCCGGCGAGATTTGCGTGCGCGGCCCGCTAGTCATGAAAGGCTATAAAGACATGCCCGAACAGACCGCGGAGACCTTTGCCGGCGGCTGGCTGCACACCGGCGACGTGGGCCGCTTCGACGACGAAGGCTTTCTCTATATCGTGGATCGCACCAAAGACATGATCGTCACCGGCGGTTTCAATGTCTTCCCGCGCGAGGTGGAAGACGTGATCACCACCCATGCAGCCGTTGCCCAGGTGGCGGTCGTAGGCGTACCCGACGAGCAGTGGGGCGAAGCCGTCAAGGCCGTGGTTGTGGTCAAGCCCGGTGCAGAGGCCTCGGATGAGCTGGCGGCGGAACTGCAGGCACTGGTGAAAGACGCCAAGGGCTCCGTACAGGCACCCAAGTCGGTGGACTTTGTTGATGGTATCCCGCTGACCGCAGTGGGCAAGCCCGATAAAAAAGCGGTAAGAGCCCAGTATTGGGAAGGCTCCGACCGCGGTGTGGCTTGAGCGCCGCAAACTAGCTGTCTGCTCGTTTTTGGGGTCGCTGGCCGCCTGCGGGCCGGTCGAGGACCCCAGCCTCTTCCCGGCCTATGACCCTGCGGCGGTCGTTCCGCCGCCGACTCTTGAGGCCAGTGATTTTAACCCCCAGCGCAACCTGTACTGGGGTGATCTGCACGTACACACCAGTTACTCCACAGATGCCTACACCATGGGCGTCCGCACCCTGCCGGATGATGCCTATACCTTTTTCAAGGGCGGCGAGATCGAGCACGGCGCCGGCTATGGCATTCGCATCAACAAGCCGCTGGATTTCGCCGCGGTGACAGACCACTCGGAATACCTCGGCGTGGTCCGCGAGACAGAGCCAGACCTGCCTTTAAGCGCGCGCAGTCTGAGAGAGCGGCTTCTTAACGACTCGCGTCTGGGCAATACCTGGATGGTGGTGAGCACGCTCACCGGCTTCGACCTGGAGAAGGCCATCGTGCCGGGTTGGGAGGACATCACCCAGCGCACCTGGCGAGAGATCGTCGCTGCCGCAGAGCGGCACAACGACCCCGGTCGTTTCACCGCCTTCGTTGGCTATGAGTGGACCTCGATGCCTGGCGAGCGCAACCTGCATCGCAACGTGATTTATCGCGGCACGGATGTCCCCATGGTGCCTTTCAGCTCGGTCGACTCGGAAGACCCGCGCGACCTCTGGGCCGCGCTCGACACGCAGCGCGCGGCAGGCATGGACGCCTTCGCTATCCCTCACAACGGCAACGTATCCGACGGCCTGATGTATGACCGCGTCATGTTCGACGCCCAGCCTATGACAGCATCCTATGCCGAGCAGCGCATGCGCAACGAGCCCATCAGCGAGATCTTCCAGGTGAAGGGCTCATCAGAAACTCATCCCATGCTCAGCCCCGAGGACGAGTTCGCTGGCTTTGAAATCTACGACACCGTGCTGGGCCAGAGCCAGGACGATGCCAGACCGCCCGGCGGCTATATCCGCGACGCACTGCGTGCAGGTCTGGAGATGTCGCACAGCGAAGGGTTTAACCCCTATCGCTTCGGCGTCATCGGCGCCTCCGATAGCCATAATGCCTCTTCATCTGTGGAGGAAAACAACTATCACGGCAAACTACCCCTGCTCGACGGCAGTGCTGCAATCCGCATGGGCACCGCCAACTTCATGCCCGCCAGCATGCCCGGCGGCGTACGCTGGAGCGCCGCGGGCCTCGCCGCCGTCTGGGCCGAGGAAAACAGCCGCGATAGCCTGTTCGACGCCATGCTGCGCAAAGAGACCTATGCCACTTCCGGCCCGCGCATACAGGTGCGCTTTTTTGGTGGCTGGGGCTGGCCGGCCCAGCTGCTCGACGACCCCAATTGGATTACCACCGCCCAACAGGACGGTGTTCCCATGGGCGGCCAGTTACCCAGGCGAACAGCGGATACACCCGTTTTTGCCCTGTGGGCCATGCGCGACCCCGCCAGCGCCAACCTTGACCGAATCCAGGTCATCAAGGGCTGGGTCGATAGTGAAGGACAAGGCCATGAGCAGATTTTCGATGTTGTTTGGGCAGGCGACCGAATACCCGATGCCGACGGGCGCCTGCCCTTAGTTGGCAACACCGTCGATATCGCCACGGCAAGCTATGACAACCGTATTGGCGCTGCCGAGCTCTCGACTCTGTGGCAGGATCCAACTTTCGACCCATCCGTGGCCACCTTTTACTACGCCCGGGTTATCGAAATACCCACGCCGCGCTGGTCTACGTATGACGCCAAGCGGCTCAATATCGCAGCCCCGGAACCGACCTCTATTCAAGAGCGGGCCGTTACGTCGGCTATCTGGTACCAGCCACCGCAAGGAAAGGCAATATCTGGACAGGCCCCGCGCTAAGCGCGACCATTGCAGCTCACATCAACGCGGTATACACCATGAACAGCACAGCAGCAGTGCGCTATCGCGGCCTTGAATATCCCTACGGCAGAGAGCAGGGCCCGGAGGAACAGGCTCCCATCAAGATCGCAGATGGCGTGTACTGGGCACGTTTTCCCATGCCCATGTCGCTCGACCATATCAATCTCTGGCTGCTTGAAGACGGCGAAGGCTGGACAATCGTCGACACCTGCTTGGCCTTGCCCAACGCCAAAGAGATCTGGGAAGGACTGTTCGAGGGCTTCATGGGCGGCAAACCCGTCTTGCGGGTCATCTGCACGCATCTGCACCCGGATCACGTCGGGCTGGCGGGCTGGATCACAGAACGCTTTGGCTGCCCACTGTGGATGCCGCGCGAAGAGTTCCTGATGTGTCGCGCTATGGTCTCAGACACGGGACGCGAGGCGCCTGGCGTGGCGCTAAGCTTCTACCGCCGGGCGGGTTACAACGAGGAGCAACTTTCGCGCTACAGGGAGAAGTTCGGCAATTTCGGCAAGGCCGTTTCGCCGCTGCCCGACAGTTTTGTGCGCCTCACAGACCGAGAGACCATCACCATTGGTGACCGCTACTGGCAGGTCATCGTTGGCCGTGGTCACTCGCCGGAGCACGCCTGCCTGTACTGCCCGGCCCTGAAGCTGCTCATCTCAGGCGACCAGGTGCTGCCGCGCATTACCCCCAACGTCAGCGTTTTTCCCACGGAACCCGAGGGCGACCCCCTGAATGAGTGGATGGCAACCAACGCGCGCATCCGCGAGCTGCTGCCTGACGACCTGCTGGTATTGCCGGCGCACGAATCGCCTTTCTTCGGCCTGCACGTGCGCCTGTCTCAGGTGATCGAATCCCACAAGCGGGACCTGGCCAGCCTGTTCGCCTACCTGGACGAACCGCGACGCGCCGTCGACTGTTTTCCGGCCCTGTTCAGTCGCGAGATCGGCGACGGCTCTCTGGGTCTGGCAACCGGTGAAACCATGGCCCACCTGAACTGCCTAATGGCCCGTCGACAGATAACCCGGGAGCTGGATGAGGACGGCGTTTATTGGTACCGACAGATACCCGAGGCCGCAGATTTCGAGGAATAAACCCGCCCTTCATCGCGGCGCTGATGTCACTCGTTAGACAGCGAAACCGCAAAGCGCACATTTCTCCCAGGCCCCGGAAAACCTACTGCATTCTCGTAGTCTTCATCGAGCAGATTGTCGACCGCTAACTCCAGCGACAGCCGAGGTAGCGCTCGCCAACGCAGGCGCCAATCCAGTCGATGAATGTCGTTCAAGGGCTCGACCACGGACTCCCCCGTATGCCGCGAGCTTGCGTACTGCTCGCCAGTCCATTGATAGTCGAGGGAGGTATCCCAGGCGGCGCTCACCTGCCACAGCCCGATGAGACCGGCTTTCCACTCCGGCCGGCCAAGTAAGCGCCTCGACTCGCCCACGACCTCCAGATCAACGTAGGTTGCCTGCCCGCGCAGCTCGAGGTCAGGCCGCGCCTGCCACCGAAGCTCGAGTTCAGCTCCGCGAGATTCAACCCGGTCGCGATTCACGTTGACGAAGAGGGCATCGTCAAAATCAATCAGGTCCTCGTAGTCGTTGGCGAACCCAGCGAGCGTTAGATCTACACGAGACGAGGGCGTCCAGGTAGCGCCGAGATCCCAGCTCTCAGCGGTCTCTGGCCTGAGCGCCGGATTGCCGACCAGCGGGTGCCCCAGGGCAAAGAAACTGGGCAGTTTGAAGGCTTCTCCCCAGTTACCAAACACCTGCCACGCGGTATTCAGGGTGTAGCGCGCGCCCAGCCTGGCGGTGGTCTCGGCATCAAAACCATCCGGGTCGTCATGGCGCAGACTGCCCTGCAGGGTGAGTTGCTCGAGGGGCCTGGCCGAAAGCTCAAGAAACAGGCCCGTGGTCGCCCGATCCAGGGCGAAGTCAGTCGGTAGTTGAACACCACCGAACTCCAGAAACCCGAGGCTATCGCCCTTCTCATCTCGGTAGTCCGCGCCGAGGCTGAGGCGATAGTCCGCGTGCAGTTGCAGGCTGTTCACCCAGCGCAACTGATCGCGCTGATAATCGGTGTCGGCAGCGTTCGGGGGGACTTCGCCAAATGGCGCAATGCCCGGTGATCGGTAGTCTTCTGATAAATCGAAGCGATCCGCGCTGAGGCGGCTTTGCCAACGGGGCATCAGCTGCGCCTGCCAGCTGAATGCCAGCGTCTCCTCACGATAGTCGCTTTCATCGAGCGCATCAGTCACAGCGAACTGCGGCCCGCCACTCTGCTCTGGAAAGGACGAACGCGCGCCGTCGAGGTAACGATAGGCAACGCTAAGCTCATGGCCCAAGGCCGGCTGCCAGGTCAAACGCAGGTTCGCACTATCAATGTCGCGCTGGCTGCCAGGCACCTGCTCACCGGAGTCACGCTGCGCCAGGTCGATCACGTAGCCCACTTGCCCAGCGCTGCCAGCGAGGTTCACGCGATAGTCTGTGTAGCCGTTTTCGCCGCCCTCGATACGCACGCTTTGCCGGTGGCCCTCGGGCGCGCGACGGGTGATGATATTGATAACCCCAGCGAGTGCGTCGGAGCCGTAAACGGCAGACTGAGCACCACGCACGACCTCGATACGCTGCACGGTGGCCGGGTCGAGGTTGTTAAAGTCATAGCTGCCACCGCGCGAGTTGGTAGGGTCATTCAGGGCGACGCCATCGACCATCACGAGCGTGAAGTTACTCTCGCCACCGCGCACGGAGACCGCGGTAAGACCACCGACACCGCCCTGCTCTTCGACCAGCAGGCCGGGTACGCTGCGCAACACATCCGCCACACTACGTTTGTTCAAGGCACTGAGTATGGTCTCGTCAAGCACCGAAACTGAGGCGGTCAGATCCGCCGCAATGATCGGTGCATAGGCACCCGTGACCACCACGCTCTCCAGTACATCGTCGGCATTCGCCACGGGTGCGACGCCCGCCAACAGGCACCACAGCCCGAGTTCTCTTTGTTTACGGCTCATTTCGCTACTCAATCACTCTCGGGGGCCGTGCTAGACTCCCTTCACCCTTTCGCCACAGTGCGCGCCTCATGGCATTCCAGATTGCCAATAGCATCTTTCTGCTCGCCTACGTCTTATCGGCGGGCGTGCAGCTTAACGACCCGGACGCCCTACCCTGGATCGCTATTTATCTGACCGCCGCAGGCCTCTGTCTGGACCAGTTCATAGGCCCTCGGCTAACCTGGTTACCGCCCGCTCTGCTCGCACTGTGCCTGGTCTGGCTACTCTTTTTGCTGCCGGCAATCATCGGTCAGGTCTCCCCGTCGGAGGTGTTCGAATCCGTCAGCATGCAAACCCGTGCCGTAGAGGAAGCCCGGGAAATTGGCGGCCTCGCCATGGTCGCACTGTGGGCCGGCATTGTAATGGTCCGCCGCGGGCGCAGCCACTCTACGCATTAAACTGATCTGGGCGCTATTACCTGCACTGCGGGGATTCTGCTAAACTAATCACTTAGCAATTCAGTTGAGTTGCAAATAAGCGGCCACAGAGAGCCGCGACTCAAATCACCGCACCGTCAGCAGCGCCCCGCTGATACAGCTACACTCTGTTCGCTCACGCAACTCAGAGGACACCGCTCCATGAGCCTGGTTGATTTGGTTATTTTTGGTGGTACGGGAGATCTTTCGACCCGCAAATTGCTCCCCGCCCTGTTCCAGCTACAGCGCCACGGCCTCGCCGACAGCGTTCAGCGCATCATCGCGACGGGCCGCGCGGCGTCCGACTCCGAGACCTTCAAACGCGAGGTGCACGGTAACCTGCAACGTTTTCTCGCCGAGGGTCAGTGGTATGAGGCCGTATGGGCCACCTTCGCCGAGAAACTGGAGTATCAGCAGCTGGAGGCACAGTCTGCCACCGACTACGAGGCGCTCACGGCGGTACTCGAGCAAAAGCCAGCTCAGCGTCTGTTTTATCTCGCTACCCTACCCTCGCTTTACGGGCCCATTTGCGACCACCTTCACTCGGCGGGCGCAGTGCGTGAGGATAGCGGCGTGGTGCTGGAAAAGCCGCTTGGACACAACCTCGCATCCTGCCGTGAGATCAACGAGCAGGTGGCGAGGGTGTTCCCCGAGGAGGCCACCTTCCGCATCGATCACTACCTTGGCAAGGAAACCGTGCAAAACTTGCTGGCCGTACGCTTCGGGAATCCCCTGCTGCAACCGGTGTGGGAGAACAGTTTTGTCGATAACGTACAAATCACGGTCGGTGAGGAAATCGGTGTTGAGGGGCGACACAACTACTATGCGCAAACAGGCGCGTTGCGTGACATGGTGCAAAACCACCTCCTGCAGGTGCTGTCTATCGTCGCCATGGAGCCCCCGGCCAGCCTCAAGCCGGCCGACATTCGCGACGAAAAGGAGAAGGTTCTGCGCAGCCTGGAACCCATCACGGCGGAAAATGTTAAAAGCAGCACAGTGCGCGGTGTCTATGGCCCGGGCGCGGTCAACGGCGAGGCCGTCAAGGGTTTCAACGAGGAGGCGGAGTATGCGGATATTGACTCCATCGAGACCTTCGTCGCCGTCAAGGCCACGATCAACAACTGGCGTTGGGCAGGTGTTCCCTTTTACTTGCGGACAGGCAAACGCCTGACTCGACGCTATTCGGAGATTGTCATCGAGTTCAAGCGCCAGCCCTTCTCCTTGTTCGCCAATGACCCGAATGAACTCACCAACAAACTTGTTATCCGGTTACAGCCGGAAGAGACCATCACCCTGCATACGCTGAATAAGCGGCCTGGTCTTTCGCGCAAGCTGCGTCTGCAACCCGTCGCCCTGCACCTGACCGATGAGTCCCAGGACAAGAGCGATCGCTATGACGCCTACGAGCGCCTGTTGCTCGATGCCATCAACGGCGAGCAAACGCTATTCATGCGTCGCGACGAAGTGGAGACCGCATGGCAATGGGTGGACTCAATCATCGAGGCCTGGGACGAGGTCGGGATGGCAATCAAAAACTATAACTCGGGCACGATGGGCCCAAGCAGCGCCACCGCTCTGACGGAGCGCGACGGCCGCAGCTGGTATGAATGATTCGCCGTGACGAGCTGGATGGAAACAACAAGCCGTGAGGCGCTGGATGAGGCCCTGGCGAACTATATCAGCGAAGCTCTGCAGGCAGAAATTCAACGTGAGGGCGATGCCAGCCTGGCCGTCTCCGGCGGCAGCACCCCGAAGGGTGTCTTTCGCCGGCTCAGCAACGCCCCTCTGGACTGGTCTAAAATCGACATCACGCTGGTGGACGAGCGCTGGGTACCACCGGATCACGCCGATTCCAATGAGCGCCTGGCGCGTGAGAACCTGTTGCGTGGCCGTGCAGCGGCAGCCCATTTTGTCGGCCTGAAGACCGATCACGCAGATGCGCGCGATGGCCTGGTCGAGGCAAGCGAAGGGCTGGCGTCTATCCGTCGTCCGCTGACGCTCACCATCCTCGGCATGGGTGGCGACGGTCACACCGCGTCCTGGTTTCCCAAGGCCAACAACCTGGCCGATCTTCTTGACCCCTCCGGCCAGCAGGCGCTCGGTGCCTGCGACCCGGTCACCGCTCCGCATCAGCGCATCACACTGACGCTACCAGCCGTACTCAGAAGCCGGGAGGTCCTGCTGCACATTGTGGGCACAGACAAACGACGCGTGCTGGAATCGGCCGCGGCCGAGAGCCTGCCCATTGCACATGTTACCGAGCAGACTCAAACCCCTGTCAGTATCTGGTGGTCCCCCGATGATTGATCCAAGGCTCAAGGCTATTACCGAACGTATCATCGAACGCTCCGTCGGCTCGCGTGAGGCCTATCTGTCGCGCATGGAGGCTATGCGACGGGACGGCCCGCACCGCGGGAGCCTGTCCTGCAGCAACCTTGCTCATGGCTTCGCGGCCTGCGGCAGTGACGACAAGCAAACGCTCAAGCTGGTCGAGGCTGCGAACATCGGCATCGTCAATGCCTACAACGATATGCTGTCGGCCCACCAGCCCCTCGAGACGTACCCAGAGGTGATCAAACGCGCGGCCCAGGCTATAGGCTGCACAGCCCAGGTTGCCGGGGGCGTGCCTGCCATGTGCGACGGCGTGACCCAGGGCACAACAGGTATGGAGCTCAGCCTGTTCAGCCGCGACGTCATCGCAGGGGCCACGGCCATCGCCCTCTCCCACAACATGTTTGATGCGGCGCTATGCCTTGGAGTGTGCGACAAAATTGTCCCGGGGCTGTTGATTGGCGCCCTGTCCTTTGGCCATCTGCCGATCATCTTCTCACCCGCAGGGCCAATGAGCTCAGGCCTCAGTAACAAGGAAAAAGCGTCAATACGCCAGCAATTCGCCGAAGGGAAGATCGGCCGCGACGCCCTGCTGGAAGCCGAGAGCGCTGCCTACCACGGTGAGGGCACCTGTACCTTTTACGGCACCGCCAACAGCAACCAGATGCTAATGGAGGTGATGGGCATTCACGTTCCGGGCGCCGCCTTCGAACCCCCGGGTACCGAGCTGCGCGAGGCTTTGACCGTCGCAGCGGCTGAGCGCCTGTGCAGAATCACCGACCTCGGCCAGCACTACACGCCGCTGGCACGCGTCGTCGACGAGCGCTGCATTGTAAATGCCATTGTGGCGCTGCTGGCTACTGGTGGCTCCACCAACCACAGCATCCATTGGGTTGCGATCGCCCGCGCTGCGGGTGTCATTATCGACTGGCAGGACTTTGCCGACCTGTCCGCCATAACCCCACTGGTGGCCCGCGTCTACCCGAACGGCAGCGCCGACGTAAATCATTTTCACGCCGCAGGCGGCACAGGCTACGTCATTCGCACCCTGCTTGACGCCGGACTTCTGCATGAAGACGTGCAGACCATGTGGGGTGAGGGTCTGCGCCACTACACCATGGAACCCGGGCTTACGGACGGGAGGCTGAGCTATCGCGAAGGCGTGAATGAGAGCGCTGATACCGAGGTGCTACGCGCCGCCAAGGACCCCTTTCAGGCCGAAGGTGGGCTCAAGCTGTTGCAGGGCAACCTGGGCCGCAGCGTTATCAAAGTCTCAGCGGTCGCGCCCGAGCACCAGGTCGTAGAAGCGCCCGCCCGCGTGTTCAACGATCAGACTGAGCTGCAGGCGGCCTTCGAAGCTGGAGAGCTGGAGCATGACCTGGTGGCGGTGGTTCGCTTCCAGGGCCCGGCGGCCAACGGCATGCCCGAATTACACAAGATGACACCCTACCTGGGTATCCTGCAGGACCGCGGCTTTAAGGTCGCTCTGGTGACCGACGGGCGCATGTCCGGCGCTTCGGGTAAGGTCGCTGCGGCGATTCACCTGACGCCAGAGGCGCTAGCGGAGGGGCCGATCGCCAAGCTGCGCGATGGCGATCGCGTGCGACTGGACGCCATCAAGGGCGAGCTCAACGCCCTTGTGCCCGCCGATGAATGGAACGAACGAGCATACCTTCGGCGCGACGGCGACGGCAGCGAATTTGGCATGGGCCGAGAACTCTTCGCCCACATGCGCAGGGGGGTCAGCGACGCCGAAAGCGGCGCCAGCGTTTTTCCTTAGGCGCGGATCCCATCAAGGATTGTCCGCACGTCCTGCTTGTCCATCACCTTGGGCGTTGGATACTGCAGCCCCTCGGCCAGTGCCAGATCAATCAGATAGTCGTAGTCGGATTCCTGAACCTTGTCGGAGGTCGGGCTCACACCTACCGCTTCACGCAGGTCGCGCACCGCCTGAATAAAGGCCTGCGCGAGTGCCGCTTCCGAATCACCCTGCTCACCCACCCCAACCAGCTGCGCCAGCTCAGCCAGGTCCTGTTGCGCCTCGGCGCGGCAGAACTCGAGAACACCGGGTAGCACCAGGGCATTGGCCAGCCCGTGGGGTATGCCGTATTTACCGCCAAGCTGGTGGGCAATCGCATGCACGTTACCGACGTTAACCTGGTTGATGGCCATGCCGCCGTAGTAGGCGCCCAGCGCGACGGCTTCCCGCGCCACTCGATTGCCGCCATCGTTGTAGGCGGTGACCAGATGATCGAAGATCAGCTTCACCGCCATGCGCGAATCACTCTTGCGACTGCCACGATCCCACACGCTGATGTAGGCCTCAATCGCATGGGTCAGGGCATCAATGCCGGTAGCAGCCGTGATGTGCGGCGGCAGGCCCAAAATCAGATCGGCATCCAGTGCGGCGGCTGCAGGCAGCAGGTTAGCGCCCGAGATAACGCCTTTCTCATGGGTTTCATTGTCTGAAATCACAGCGCCCATGGTCACCTCTGAGCCGGTGCCCGAAGTCGTCGGTATTGCGTACAGGGGGAGCACATCGTGCTTGACCTTGCCAAAACCCACCCAGTCCTGGGGGTTGGCATCACTGGTCGCGGCGGCGGCGATAATTTTAGCGGCGTCAATCGACGAGCCACCGCCGATCGCCAGGACCGCCTCGCTGCCGTGCGCTTTTTGTACAGCAACGCCTTCGCTCACCTGCACGTAAGTTGGGTCGGGAAGTACGCCATCGTAGAAGGCCACGTCCACGCCGTTATCGGCCAGCGCACCGATGGCCTGATCCACAACGCCCAGATCGCGCAGGGGCTTGTCGGTAACTACCAGGACCTTCCGCACACCCGTATTGGCGATGTGCTGACACAGGCTGCCAGAACTGCCACTGCCGACGAAGGCACGATAGGTGGCGCCGGGTTGCAGGGCTGCAATGGTCTTCATCACCAGCACGAGAACCTCGTGCACGATGACGCGCATGAACTGGGGCATTGTTATCTCCGATTTTTTCGCAGGGCGAGGTTATCATAGCCGCGCCATCAGAGCAGGCCCCCGTTCACGCCGGGTCCCGGTTCAGACAGACGCTGGCACCTGTTGCTGTTCTGTCTGTTGGTCTGGCTGCGCGCCTTTTTGCGCCCCATGGAGCTTGTCTACGACGTCCTCTGGCAACAGAAACCAGCGCAGACGATCTGCGCCGGATGACAGCCCAAGAGGACGAATGACCGGGATAGAGCGCTCAGCCAGCAACTCTCGCTCCGCGCAGGCCAATTTGCCGCACAGAGCGAGATGCTCAACCGCTCGGCTGGCCTCAGCTGGCATAAAATCAACATCCGCCAGCCTAACAGGCAGCTCCATGCTGCGCCCCTCGAAGCGCCAGACGCCGGCTTTCGTGTCAAAAACATAGTGGGGCAGCAGTCGCCAGCCGTGCTTCGCCACGAGTTCGATCGCACCCAGTAAGTACTCAAACTCTTGCTCGCTGATAAAATAGTTAAAGTTCAGCCTCACCCAGCCAGGGCGCAGTATCATGGCACCGGCGCGAATTTCCTTTTCCAGGGCGCGACTGTAATCCATATCCATATTGAGCAGGGCGTGTCCGTAGGGGCCGGCACAGGAGCAGCCGCCACGCACCTGGATGCCAAACAGGTCGTTAAGTAGGGACACAACAAAACCATAGTGCAGGTCGCGGTCGCCGTGACGGAACCGCAGGGACAGTATAGAAATGCGCTCGGCATGCCGATTACCCAGAATGTCGAGTTCGGGACAATCTGCGAGACGCGCCAGCGCGCGCTGAACAAAGCGCTTCTCACGCGCTTCAATAACGTCGGTGCCGACCTGCTGCTGCAACTTGAAGACCAGGCCAGCGCGAATAGACTCCACAATCGCGGGCGTGCCGCCTTCCTCCCGCCGCTCAGCATCATCAAGAAAGCGGTGGTCCTGTGGTGTGACATACAGGACCGTGCCGCCGCCGACGACGGCGGGAACGCTGTTATTGAGTACCTGGGACTTAACCACAAGTACGCCAGGCGTACCGGGACCACCAACAAACTTATGCGGTGAGATGAAGACAGCATCTATCGGCGACTCGCCATTCATATCAATCCCGACATAGGGCGCCGCTGCCGCATAGTCCCAGAAGGCCAATGCGCCATGCTGCTTGAGCAGGGCTGTCATCCTGACTACGTCGCTCCTGATACCGGTGACATTCGACGCCGCGGAAAAGCTGCCGATGCGCAGGGGCCGATCAGCATGCTGAACGAGTTCATTTTCAAGCACCTGCAGGTCGATCTGCCCTTTTTCGTTAAGCGGAATGCTCACGACGTCGGCGATGCTCTCACGCCAGGGCAGTTCATTGGAATGGTGCTCATAGGGCCCGACAAAGATCACCGGGCGCTCGCTCAGTGGGATGTGTTGTTCCAAGTCGCAGCGCTCAGCCAGGTCATGCGGCAGGCGCAGATTGAGTATGTCCATGAGTTTGTTTATTGCTGCGGTCGCGCCAGGGCCACAGAAAATTACCTTGTCCTCATCGCCGCCATTTACGGCTCGACGAATCTCATTGCGCGCCTCTTCGCGCAAAGCCGTAGTCTGTGCACCCGTAAAGGAAGTCTCCGTATGCGTATTGGCGTAGTACGGCAACACGTGGTCGCGGATGTAATCCTCTATGAAGCTCAGGCTGCGGCCGGAGGCCGTGTAGTCCGCGTAAACCAGCGGTTTGCGGCCGAAGGGCGTTTCGACCCCCTGACGCTCCCCAATCACGGCTTCGCGAATTCTTTCGATAAGTTGTGTCACGGCAGGCTCCATCATGTCGATGGTGCCTAGTGTAGGTCGCAAAAGGAGGCACATTGTGCCTGATTGAGGCGCTACGAGGGGGTTTCTAGAAATTATTTCCTGTATTTAAACTGAATTACGGAACAGTGTTCTCTGTATTCAGGAGAGCGCTCCCTCATTGAGCCGCTTCACCGCGTAATCGACGGCTCGAGCGGTGAAAGCCATGTAGGTGAGCGAGGGGTTCACACAGGCTGCAGAGGTCATGAACGAGCCGTCGGTGACAAAGAGGTTATCGACCTCATGGGCCTGGTTGTATTGGTTGAGAACCGACTCCTTGGGGTCATGGCCCATGCGTGCCGTGCCCATTTCGTGGATGCCCTGGCCGCCCTCGCTGAGCTCGTCCTCACCTGCGAGCTGCCAGTACAGCGCTCCAGCTGCCCGGTAAATGCGCGCTGCCTGCACAGCCGTATCCCGTGCCATCGCGAGCTCATTCTCGCCCCAGCTGAATTCCGTCGACACTAGCGGGACGCCAAAGCGGTCCGTGCGCTGCTTGTCGAGGAAGACCTTGTTTTCGCGGTAGGGCAGGCATTCCATAAAGCCGCCCAAGGCCCATATCCAGAACGGCTGTGGCCGGATCAGCGCATCCTTATAGTCCGCGCCAAAGCCCTTACGGTTGAAAAAGGACTGCCAGTCCATGCGTAATGGCATGCACTGATAGCCGAAGCCGCGGACAAAGTCAGCGTCTTCATCCTGGCCAAAGTTGTTGCGGAAGCGAGGAATATAAAGACCGTTGGGCCTCTCGCCCTCATAGTAGCTGTTAACGTTATCCACCATCAGGCCGATGTGGCGAATCATGGCGTGGTCCATAAGGTAATGGCCTAGCGCACCGGATTGATTGGAGAGTCCGGCGGGGTGTTTATCGCTTGCGGAGTTCAACATCAGTTGGGTGGAGGCCACGGTAGATGCGCAAAGGAATACCAGCTTGCTGCTGAACCGAACCCGTTCGCGCGTTCGGGTATTAACCGCGGACACCGCCGTGATTCGCCTTCCCGTCTCGTCGTGCTCAAGCTGCGTCACCACCATGTCGGACAGTAGCGTCATGTTGCCCGTCGCTTGAGCCGCAGGCAGCGTTGAGCTCTGGGAGCTGAAGTAACTGCCGGATGAACAGCCGCGTTCACAGGGCCCGCAGTAATGGCAGGCGGCTCGCCCCATATGATTTTGAGTGAGGATCGCCACTCGCCCGATGGTGGGTGTCACTTCGGGCAATTTCTCGGCGATGCGCGCCAACGCCGTTTTTTCAATGGCGAAATAATCCATCGGCGGCAGGAACTCACTGTCAGGTAGCTGCTTGAAGCCGCGCGCCTCTCCACTAATACCTGCAAACTTCTCAACGTAGCTGTACCAGGGCGCAATATCGTCGTATCTCACAGGCCAGGGTATGCCGTGGCCGTCCTGCTCATTGGCCCGAAAATCTTGCTCGGCAAAACGATAGGTCTGCCGCCCCCACATCACCGAGCGCCCGCCGACCATATCCGCACGCACCCATTTGAAGGGCTTCTCCTCGTTGCGGATGTAGGGGTTCTCCCGATCCTTATTCCAGTACTGCAGGGTGGCATGGGAGAAGGCGGGCTCATCGCCCTGAATCGGGTATTCGCGCGCGACAAGTTCCCTATCCGGCAGGCCATAGTAGGGCATCTGCCAGGTACCCGCATGCTCGCCCAGGTAATCGCGGGCGTGACGGATGTCCCGGCCGCGCTCAAGCACAAGGACTTTCAGGCCTTTCTCTGCCAGCTCCTTTGCCGCCCACCCGCCAGAGATACCCGAGCCCACGACGATGGCGTCGAATTGGGTTTCCTTCATGAGCGATCCGTTACCTGGTAAAAGTATTTGCGTGTCGGCAGGGTCGGGCTGGCGTTGTAGGAGGCATCATCCGGGCCGAGGGGCACATCACCGTCGAAGCGACCCATGGGGTTGTCGCGAAGCACCTGGGTTGCACCAACCTTGGAGAGAAAAAAGCCGAGCACGGTCAGCTCTTTGAGCTGGCAGATAAAAGGGGCCTCAAAATCCCAGACGCGGAAAATATTGCCAAGGCTGTACCAGGAGCTATCAGAGGCTTCTTCCTCCAGCGCCTCAAACAGCGCCAGCTGGCCAGCAGGTGCAAGCGCGGCGAAGTCTCCGCCCGCGCGCTCCAGCAGATCAGCCAATCCTGCCATGAAGGGTGCGCGCTCCTCGTCTGTAAACCAGTCCGAGACGAGTAATTCGATGAAGCGTGGCGTGCCAGCATCGATTGCACCGGGCGTATCTGTGCGAGGGATGATCACCTCAGAGGCAGTAGTGATCGCATTGCGCTGCCCTTTGCTAAAAAACGTCAGCTCGTGCTGATCAATATAGGATGGCTGCGCCGCAAGAAAGGCGCTTTGCTCCTGACTTAGCGCTATACCCGGCGGAAGCACCGAGTTTCCCGCAACCAGTATGGCGGCTGCCTGAAGAAAGTCCCGTCGATTCACAGCGTCTCCTTGCGCGAAGTGCGCCAAAAAACCAGCGCTCCAACCAGGGCCCCAGCCGCCAAACAAAACAGGTTTTGCAGGCTCCACTGGCTCATCGCCCAGCCGGCTCCCCGAAAAACGCTGTAACCCCAGTACAGTCCATCAACGCCCGTGCTGAAGCTCAACTCATAGAAAAACCAACCGGTAGGTTCCAACCCGAAGCGAAGGTATAGCGCGATCGCCAACGCCCAGCCAAGCCCCTTAAGCAGGCCCTTACTCACGCCCGCTTGCCAGCATAAGCTCAACCGCGGCGACAACAAACTGCCGGTACTCGGGCAGGGCATAGGTAACGGCAGTGTGGCCAATGGCGTTATAGATAGCGCGGCCCTCTCCGATCGCATGCATCCAGGCGATAGGGTGCTCCCCGGGCATTGAAGGGTCAGGAAAAAACAGCTCTTCAGTATCGTAGGATGACTCATCCATCGCCAGCAGTATGGTGGAGCCGGTATTACGAGGATTGCGATCGAAGGCGTACCACTCCTCCTGCGCAATCCGCCAGGGCGACGCCAGGTGGGCGGTCAGGCTGGAAGGCTCCACGGTCAGCACATCGGCATCCTGGAACTGAGGTGACATGGTGTGTCCTATAAACTGGGCGCCAATCAAGGCCTCCATGTACCACTGCCACTCGTAGGAAGGATCACCGCCGGCAGCGTGTAAGCCCAGCCATTGCCCACCCTGCTCCAACCAGGCCTTGAAGTCAGTTCGCTGCTCAGGGGTCAGAATATCGCCGGAAGTGTTGTTCCAGATGACCGCGTCGAAGCGCGCGAGGTCTGCCGCGTTGTGGGACGCCGCATTATCCGTCTGATAGAGGTGCCATTCGTTTTCAGCGGCAAGCTCTTCCAGCATGGCCGTCGCGGCCGGCAAACCTTCCTTATGGATGAAGCCATTCGTCTTGTGTAAGACCAGGATGGCCGGGCGCGCAAGTTCTGGTATTGCCGGCGCGACAGTATCGTAAACCGGGTCTCGCATAAGGCCGGAGCTCTTCAATTCGTAGTAGACCGCACCTGCCGCGCCCAGCAGCAGAACCACCACGCCAATGAGAATTTTTTTAATCAAGGTATCGCCCATGGCATTGGTATGGCGACAACGCTAGTGCTTTTGGCCACGCAACGTCAAGTCAGGGCGTTAATCAGTCCCGCGGCCTGGGCAGTAGGAAAAAGAGACAGCTGCCGAGCACCAACACCGCAACCAGCGCAGTCAACACCCATTGGTAGCTGCCGCTCTGGTCGAATACATACCCTGCCAGGGGCGGACCGACCAGAGCAAAGGGTAAAAACAGTGGCATCTGTGCACCAGTCACCCGACCAATTTTCTCTGGTGGGTAGTAACGGCTATTAATGTAGGAATGCATCGGCAGAAAGGCTCCGCCGGCGGAACCCAGCATCGCCAGGGCTAGCAACACGGCCCCCTGGCCCCCCGCATTTAACAGCAGGAAGAGCCCGCTCGCCTGCAGCAACAGTAAGCCGCCTACCAGAAACTTGGCTTGCATCTTCAGAGACTCACCGATGCCGGCGACCACCGCCTTGCCTACCAGGCCCGCGATACCAGTGAATGCCAGAAACCAACCGGCCTGCACCGCGGTGTAGCCCTCGGCCATAAAATGGGGCGGGTAGCAAATTGCGAGAACCATGGCGGCGTTAAAGCCCAGTGCGATACCGAGCCCAATCAGCCAGAAGGTTCGCTGCCGGTAAAGCGCAGGGTCCTTGTTGCCAGTGGTCTCGTCAGCGCTCGCCTGACTCGCACCAACGCCGGCGGGAATACCGACAAGAATCACGAGCCACAGCAGCAGACCCAGGCCGACCGACAGCGTTGCCAGGGTGGTCCGCCAGTCAAGGCTGCCCAACAGGTTGCCGACCAGCGGCGGCAAAACCGCTGTCGCCAGGCTGATGCCGATGGCGGCGATTGCCAGCGCACGCGCCTCCTGGCCCTCGTAGAGTTTTACGAGCATGCTGTTGACCGCCACCGGGCCATAGAGTGTCAGGCCCGCAGCAAAGCCCAAAAAGCACAACCCTGCCAGGGCGAGGGTAGGCGAGCGACTCACCAGAAACAGTGACAGCATCGCGAGTGTCGCGCCGCTCAGTAGCAGACGCCTGATGGGCACCCGGTCAACCAGCCTGCCAACGAAGGGCGCCACAAAACCGGGGACTAACAGCAGTGCCACGGGGGCAATGTTCAGGGTGGCGACACCGACGTCGAATTCTTTTGACAGGTGGTCTACGAAAAAGCCGTAGATGCCGACGAGGCCGGCGCCCAGGCCCAGGCAGGTCATCCCCGCCAGCGCAGGGATCCAGTGTCTGATTCGACTACTCAGGTTTGGGTTCATCTGCACGGCGCTGGCCACGGGGGCCCGCTTCCAAGACACGCAGCAGGTACGTCCGTGTATGCTCGGGCTCGCCTTCCATGGCTCGCACGGTCTTGGAAGCGGGCCCCCGCCCCCAGCGCCTCGACCGAGCCTAAATTCGATCGAGGAGCTGGTTTAGGGCTGAGGTGTGTTAGCCGCGCTTGGGCCCGCCGTTGGTGCCGGGCCAGCGAGAGCCAGAGATGGTATCGGCGAAGGGCAGGAAGCCTTCGGGATCCAGGGGGCCGGCGAGCTTTATTTCGCGGTCCAGGAAGATCGGCCACCAGAGGTGGGCAGATACTTGCTCGCGCATGGGCAACTGGCTGGCCAGCGGATCCCAGGGGGAATCACGCAGCAGCAGTTCGCCCTGCACTTCTTCGCGCCAGGCGGTGCCGTAACGGCTGCGCACGTGGACCACGTGGGGCGGGAAGTCGAAACCGGTGGCCGGGCCGCCGACGCTCACGGCGCGGGAGGCTTTAATCCACCACTCGTGCATGTCGTGCTCGGGCAGCGGGTCGACGGGGCCGGTTGAGACGCCCTTGAATTCGGCGAAGGTGTAGCCCTGGTGGGTGCAGCGGGCCGTGACCTGAGGGCCGAGGCGGTAATAGTGGGTCTCGCAGGGGTACTTGGGCTGGCCGTTCATTTCCTGGCTGCCGAAAATGGCAGACTCCTGATCAATGCCGTAGCCCAGCGCATACTCACCTTCGATGCCGTCATAGATGGCGTCGATGGTTTGGAGGATGCCGTACTCGGGTTCGTCCGGCACGGGGAAATTGTAGAAGGTCAGGGTGACGTGGGGGTTCTTGCCGGGCTCGATGCCGGGGGGCAGCAGCGCCGCGATCTTGTCCGGGTCCGTCTTGTAGACGACCTTCAGCATTGGCCAGTTGACGATATCCCCGGTATTGCCCTGGGGTGCACCTGTTTCGTTTGTCATGATGTTATTCCTCTCGCTCTGCGATGTGAGTGAATCTGTTAGCCCAAGGTGGCGGGCACGGGGGTGTCTCGGTTCAGTATCATGTCCGCGCGAGCGCGAATCTTGGCGTCAGTATCGGCTGTGGTTTCCAGCAGCCAGAAGGCATCCTCTTCCAGGCCTTTCAACGCCATCTCGGCCACTTCGTCCGGATGCGTAACCTGCAGTTCGATGCCGAACTCTTCGCACATCTTTTTCATGTCATCCACGGAGTTGATGCCGGATTCGTTACCTTCGACATCTTTCTTGAGGTCCTCCGGGCGCACTCGGCCGGAGTTAAACAGGCCAGTGTCAACCACATGGGGGCCGGGGAAGAGCGCGCTGACCTTCACCGGCAGGCCGCCCGCCTGAACCTGGTAGTGCAGGTTCTCGGTGATCGCGTGCACGGCGGCCTTGCTCGCCGTGTAGATCGGCGCGTCAGGCAGGATCGTGTAAGCACCATTGCCAGAGCCGGTGACGACGAAATGGGCCGGCTTACCGGAAGCCACCAGGCGCGGCATGAACGCGCGGATCGAGTTGATCACGCCCCACACATTCACGTTCAGGCACCACTGCCAATCCTTCTCGGAATAGTCCCACATAGCACCGGTCTCGCCAGCGCCGATGCCGGCGTTGGCGAAAACGAGATCAATGCCGCCGAAGGCATCGACCGCTTTGTCCGCCAGGGCGTTCAGGCTGTCTACGTCAGTCACGTCACAACGCTGGACCACGCATTCGATATCCTCGGCCGCGAGGTCACCGCCAATAGCGTCCATCGCGGCGGCATCGACATCGCCCACGACGATGTGGGCGCCGCGGCGCCCAAGGGCAAAGGCGAGAGAGCGGCCGACACCGCTTGCGCCGCCGGTAATCACGGCGACCTTCGCGTTGAAATCCTGCATCAGGCGCTGATCCGCTTGTCTTCAGACGTAACGTAGAACTGGCGCACCCACTTGCGGAAGGTCACCAGGGTCTTGTCACCCTCACAAAATACCGGGCGGCGCTTGTGCACTTTGTTGGCCCAGATCGGATAGTCATCGCCCAGGCCATCGATAATGCCCTTCATGACCTGGTCGCCCGCCAGATCTTCGATCTCCTTGCGCACGATCAGCGTCCAGCGCATGAGCGTTTCGTTGCGATTGATGGCCTGGGGGCTGTTGTACATGATCATCTCAGCGCCCGGCCCGTAGGTGGTGCGCACCTGGGCAAAGCCAGGGCTGTAGGTCGTGGCATGCAGGTGATTCGGGTTAGCCACATCTTTCATTTCCGAGTGCAGGTGCATGGTGCGTCCATCCGGATCGATGGTCACTTCGGAGTCCGGCACGTTGGCCTGGCCGTGCACGTATTGGAAATGCACCGGATCACAGGAGTTTTCGCAGATGTCCTGAACGTGGGCCGGCACCAGGTGGTCGTGGTACATGGGCTCGGTCCAGTTGGGGTCACCGAGTTCCGGAAGCTCTGGCAGGTCCCACTGGGGCGCGGTGTTTTCCGGGTGGAACCACATGTAGACCTCGCCGTTTTTCTCGTCAGTGTGCCAGGTGCGCAGTCGGGCGCGCTCCGGGATTTTCTCGCTGTAGGGAATGTGCTCGCACATGCCATCCACGCCGTACTGCCAGCCGTGGAAGGGGCACTGAATCGTCTCACCAATCACTCGACCCTCAACGGCCAGGTTCGCGCCCAGGTGCGGACAATAGGCATCCTGCAGAACGGGAACGCCGGAGCGGGTGCGGTAGAGGACCAACTTCCGGTCAAAGGCTTCCACTTCCTGGACCTGGCCAATGCGCAGCTCATGGGAGCGTGCCACCGAGTACCAACCCATCGGGAAATCCGGGGTTGAGTTGGTTTTCGATTCGCAGGCTTCAACGATGCTCATGCTGTTCTCCTGTTACGTCTTGCTGACGTGCTCAATGAAAAATAGTGGTCTGGGGGCCGATGTCTTCGGCTAGCGCACCAAGGCGCTGGCGATCCAGCCCGTAGAATTCGAGGGCGTTCTCGCCCAGTATCTTGCGCCCAGCCTCTTCCGGCAGGCCCGAGAACGTGTCTTTGTAGTACTTCGCCGTGTTCGGCCACGTCCCTTCCGGATGCGGGAAGTCTGAGCCCCACATAATCAGGTCGGTGCCGATGACGTCGCGAATTTCGAGGTCGATGCGCTGTATGCAGGATGCGCCAATGCCGCAGTTACGGCGGAAGTACTCGGACGGCGCCATGCTCAGGTGCGAGCGAAAGTCGCCCAGCTTGGCCGAGAAGTGCACATCGGTGTAGTTGTGATCGAGCAGCCGCAGCCAGGGCGGTAGCATGTACATCGTACCCCCTTCAACGATCATTGCTTTCAATTTCGGGAAGCGCTCAAAAACGCCGCCCCAGATCATGAAGGTCAGCGGCCGGTACAGCCACCACATGACTTCGGAGACGTAGATTCCCATAGAGCCGGGTAACTCTGCGCTCTGGTCCTCGACCGGGAACTGTTTGCCAAAATACTCGGGGTGCGGCGCTGGGCCGGAGTGGAAGTGAATGATGACGCCCAGGTCTTCACAGACCTCCCAGAAGGGATCGTACTTTACGTGGTGATAGGGGTCATGCTCGCACCACATCGTGGGAATCATCACGGCGCGCAAGCCATTGTCGACGCACCAGCGTACCGCTTCAACCGCCTGCTGAACGTCCCAAAGCAAGGGAATTGAGGCGACGCCAATATGGCGACCCGGATCGTTAGCGCAAAGCTCCGCCAGCCAGCGATTGTGCGCCATAGCACCCGCCCACTGCAGCTCCGGCACCATATCCCGGGGGGACAGGCCCAGGCCCGCGCCAAAGGGTGGAGTGTTACGTTCGGTGATTCCGTCGGGAAAGATGATCTCGGCTGCGATGCCATCTTTTGCCAGCATCTTCACCCGCTCTTTGTAATCCCAGGCCCCGGTCAGCTCTTGCTGAATCGGCTCCCGCCAGGCATCGTTAATTTCCTTAATCAGAAACTGGGACTCGGATTTCTCCAGCATCTCCACCGTGATGGGCACCGCCATATCCATCATCTCGTGGTACTTGGTTTCTACATAGGGCTTGTAATCGGCGATCGGCAGACCCGCATGGCAGTCTGTCGATACGACCAGCAGTCGATCTGACATGGTTGTTACGCTCACCTATTCCAGCAATATTAGAGTTAATAGCCCTACGGGCTGTGTGCGAATTCCCTCACATATGAGCAAACTTGCACATTTGTCTACAAATTAGTTTAATACGAGGACGATTGCAACCGGGTTAACGAATTTTCATGGACGCCGTTGAGGCGCCGCTAGGGCGCCGCGAGAAGCGAAAACAAGAGATCAGGGCGCGTATTGAAGACGCAGCCTATACCCTGTTCAAGCGCCAGGGCATCGACGAGACCTCCATCGAGCAAATTTGCCAGGAGGCGGACGTGGCACGCCGCACCTTCTACGGCTACTTCCCCAACAAGCATGCCCTGCTCGGTGGCCTGGGCGTGTCACGTATCTACAGTCGCATGGCACCCATGCTGCAAGAACTGGTCAGCAACCATCACACGACCAGGGGCAGACTCGAGGCGATGATTGACTATATCGAGTCCAACTTTGCGACTTACGAGGATATCGACCGCACCCTGATCCTGCAGGCGCCATCGGCGCTAAACCGTTCACCGGAAGAGCAGAAAGCACTGGGCGACTCGTCGATCAGCGGGTTCGCCGAGCTCATCCGCATGGGTAAGGAAATGGGCGATGTGAAAGACGACTACTCGCCGGAAATTCTGGCAACCATCGTTGTTGGCACACTGAACACGCTGACAACGAGCTGGGCCTTCGACGCCCGCTACCCGGTCTTCGCCAAACTGGAAGAAGCCCGCCTGATTTTCGAGCAGCTGATCTGCAAAGATCTCGGCTAAGGCCGCTGAGCGCTAAAGACACTCGCGCTGTGAATTCCGATCATTGCAGGCCTCTTGCGCCAGCGGCATGATTGCCGCACTGGTAGCACTCAGGACACCCCATGGGACCACTTAAAGGCCTGACCATTATCGAGATATCCGGCATCGGCCCGGGGCCTTTTGCCGCGATGTCCCTGGCGGACATGGGTGCGGAAGTGATCCGTGTTGAGCGACCGGGGGGCAGTATGTTCGCCAACGCCCAGAACCCCAAACTGGATTTCCTGAACCGCAATAAGCGCTGCATATCCATCGACCTCAAATCCGGCGAAGGCGTCGATACGGTCCTTAAGATGATCGAACAGGCCGATGGACTGCTGGAGGGAAATCGTCCGGGCGTGATGGAGCGGCTGGGGCTCGGCCCCGATGTCTGCCTCGAGCGCAACCCGAAGCTGGTCTACGGCCGCATGACCGGCTGGGGCCAGGACGGCCCCATGGCAAAGGACGTCGGACACGACATCAACTATATCGCCCTGGCTGGCGCCCTGCATCCCATGGGGCGCGCCGGTGAAAAGCCGGCCATTCCGCTGAATCTCGTCGGAGACTTCGGCGGTGGCGGCCTGATGCTCGCCTACGGCATGGTCTGCGCGATCCTGGAGGCGAAGACCTCCGGCGAGGGCCAGGTTGTTGATGCTGCCATGATCGACGGCGCCGCTACACTAATGGCCAGCGCCTTCGCCGCACAGCAGGCAGGCTTCTGGCGCGAAACGCGTGGCACTAACTTCCTCGACGGGGGCGCGCACTTTTACGAGGTCTACGAAACCGCCGACGCGCAGTACATTTCCCTCGGCTCCATCGAGCCCCAGTTTTACGCCGAACTGCTCGACGTTCTTGGCGAGGATGCGGCGCACTTCGAGAACCAGTGGGATATGGACAACTGGCCCGCGATGCAGCAAAGGCTGGCAGAGATCATTAAGGGTAAAACGCGGGACGAGTGGAACGAGATCATGGCAGGACGGTCCGTGTGCTACGCCCCGGTGCTGGCGATCAGTGAGGTCAAGGATCACCCTCACCACCAGGCTCGCGGTACATTCGTCGACGACGGCGAAGTCTGGCAACCGGCGCCCGCGCCCCGCTTCAGTCGCACCCGGGGTGAAATCCGCAGCGTCGCCGCTGGCGTAGGTCAGCATAGTCGCGAGATACTCGCGCAATTCAACTTCAGTGAATCGGAGATCGAGGCAAAGCTAGGAAGCGGCGCTGTGATCCAGGCAGATTAAAACAGAGCATGGAGAAACCTCATGAGCGAACCTTTGGCACAGCATCTAGGTGTAGACGACATTCCCTTTGTCGATATCGGTGACGGCAGCCTGCTGCGTGTTTTGCAGGTAAAGCACGGCGAAGGTCTGTGGATCATCGAAAACATCTTCCAGGAAGGTTACGAAGTTGAGCCACACAAACATACGGGGCCCGTTTACGGCTACACCACTTCGGGCGCATGGAAGTACAAGGAATACGACTACGTAAACCGGGCCGGTTCTTTCCTTTATGAGCCCGCAGGCTCCGTCCACACGCTCAAGTGCATTCAGGACAATACCCGGGTTTGGTTCCAAATGTACGGCAGCAACCTGAACCTGGACGCCGAGGGCAATATCACATCGGCAGTCGATGGCGCGATGACACTGGAGTTCTATCTGGCGATGTGTGAGGCGGCCGGCCATGGCAAACCGCCGGTGCTGATTGAATAGTCGCTGGCATTTGCTGGCAATAGCTGGCAACCGCTGACAGACAGGGAGAAAGCTCTTGCAGATCGACGTCTACGACCCCGATAACTATACCAACGGGATCCCCCACGAGCAGTTTGCCTGGCTGCGTGAGCATTCCCCAGTGTACTGGCACGATCATCCAGAGGGCCACGGCTACTGGGTGATCAGTAAGCACGCAGACGTGGTGGAAGTATCGCGAGATTTCAAAACCTATTCCGCCCAGCGCGGTTTCGTGATGGTCGATGATATGGATCCGGATACGCTGGCCATGACCCAGGGCATGCTGCTGGGCATGGATCCACCGAACCACGGCCCGATCCGACGCGCAGTTATCACCCGCTTCACGTCACGCAAGCTTGCCGAACTGGAGCCACGCATCCGGGATATTGCCAAGGGCGTGATGGCCAGCGCTACCCGCGGCGCAGATATCAATTTCGTGGAGGACATCGCCGGCGATCTTCCCACCGCGGTGATCTGCTCACTGCTGGAAATACCCGAGGACATGTGGCACCAGGTGCGTCGCTGGTCTGATATGCAGACCTCGGGCTCGGACCCCGACCTCGGTGGCACCGAGGAAGAGGTTGCGAATGCCTCAGTGGAAATGGGGGCTTATGGCTACCAGCTAGCAGCCGAGCGTAAGGACGCCGGTGGCGACGACTTGATCTCACTGCTGATCAACCAGGAAGTTGATGGTCACCTGGTGAACGAGATGGAGTTCGCTTCACTCTTCCTGCAGATCACCACCGCCGGCAATGAAACCACACGCGGACTGATCAGCTCTGGCATGTATCAGCTGTTGCAGCAGCCCGATCTCTATCGACAGCTGGCGGAAGATCCTTCGCGTATTCCACTGGCTGTTGAAGAAATGTTGCGCTGGACCTGCCCGCTGCACTACTTCCGCCGCACGGCGACGCGCGACACGGAAATCGCCGGTCAGGCAATTAAGGAAAACGATCGGGTGGTAATGCTGTACAGCTCAGCGAACTTCGATGAAGCCGTCTTCGACAACCCGATGAACTTCGACATTACCCGCGACCCCAACCCGCACCTGGCCTTCGGCCACGGTATTCACCTGTGCCTGGGGGCCAACCTGGCACGGCTGGAAGCGCGCATCTTCTTCGAAGAGTTTTTCAAGGCCTTCTCCGGCGTTGAACAAACCGGTGATCCGGCCTTCATCCGCTCGAACAGTATCCATGGGCTCAAGCAGATGCCGGTGCGTTTGCTGGGATAGTCAGGATTCGAAGAGCCGTCGGCTGGGGCGAGATCGCCACCCTCCCAGCACCATCACCGAAAGAATCAGAATAGCGAGTGCAGAACCAGTCAGCGTTGGAATGCCTTGGGCTGCCGCGCCCCCGACATTGGTGCCCGCTGTGCTCTCTATGATCAATGTCACAACCTCGTCATCACTGAAGAACGACGAGGTCAGGTTTACGTCGGTATTCGTATCCAGAGAATCGTAAGTGCCGGGCGCGAAGGATGAGATGTCTATTGCGAATTGTCCGGAGCCGGCAAACGTGAGCACCTGTCCCGCCGTATAGGCCTGTGGTGTCGAGACGCGAAAACCAAAGTCATCGCTGGCGGTACCACCATTCTCTCCCGTATCATCGTCCAGAAACAGGCTCACAAGCGGGTAGGTGCTTCCTCCAAAGCTTACCGTAGCATCACCGGTGAGCGCTACGACCAGCCCGGACAGAGACGCATCGATTAGCCAGTCCTCGTCCCCTACGCCTCCAATAAACCCGGGCTCGAAAGAGTCACCCCCATCGTAGTCTGACGCGCTAGGGTCGCGAATCTGGCGACTTTCAGAGGCTGTCGTGGAGCCTGAGAAGCTCGCAGTGGTTGTCCCCTCACCCGCGACTCCGGACAGTGTGATGGTCAGCGCATTCGCTATCGCGGGACCAATAGATATCAGGGCAGCTACAAAAGCAGCAGCCAGGCGATTTGCCATTGTTAGGCCTTTTCGGTTGTTACAGAACTGTGACGCTAGCAGGCGTAAAGCCGGCAGAGTTAGACCATCAGTCTCAATCTGGCTAGACTGACAGTCTCAACCCAGAGTGATAGCGAAACGTCATGGCGTCAGTCCATACCGCGCGCTTCCGCTCCGAAGCGCTGCCCCAAGCCAAGAGGCTCGCTGCGCTGCACGACGTCACCTCTGCGATTTACGAACCACGTTTACTGCACGATGAGCCCGATTTCGCAGCAGATGCCCTTCGGTTTCAACTCAACGATCTCGTCTTCACGGACCTGACCTGCAGCGCAACCCGGTTTATCCGCGATCAGCGCCACCTCGCTGGCGGCGGCGAGGAGCCGCTGGTTCTTCAGGCTCAGTATTTTGGAGAGGAGCTCCTCGTAATGCAGCACGGCATCATGCGATTGCTCCCGGACCACATCTACCTGCGGGACTGGGCCTATCCCTTCGAGTCGCTCGTCGAGGATATGCATATCAGATCGATCGCCATTCCCCGCCGCCTGTTGAGCGCCAGCTCGATGTTCAACCTGCACAACCCCATCATGTCATGGTCCAGATCCGAAGCGCCCGGCCGCCTGCTTTGGGAGCTCTGGTCACTGCTGTTCGAGGAGCTGGAGCGAGTTGATATCGCCACGGCTGAATCGCTGAGTGAGGGTTTTCTGAGCTTCCTCGATGCACTCATCACACCTGGCGAGCACGCGATTGCCACCCACAAGCCGACCCTGGATACCATGGAGCAATTTCTTCAGCAGCAGCTACGCGGTGATATCGGGGTGGGCGCGTTGAGTGATCGTTTCGGCGTATCCCGCGCTACCGTGTTCCGCCTGTTCAAGCCACACGGCGGCGTCGATCGCTATATCGATCGCCAGCGACTTGATCGCTGCTTAGCAGAGCTCAAGTCGGCGGACCCCAGCCGCACCACCGTTGGCTATATCGCGGCGGGGTGGGGTTACCTGGATCCCGCCGACTTTCGTCGCCGCTTCAGGCGGCTGTTCGGCGTTTCGCCATCAACCGTGCTTGGCAGTGACTTTGCGATTACAGAGGGGCAGCCTAATGAGGCTCTTAAGAAACCCGCAGCGCCAGCCTTACACCTGACCTACAAGCGATGGTTGCGCAATGTGGGGCGCTCCGGGGTTTAAACTTCTAGCAACCATCCTCCTCAATTGAGTCGGACCGAACGCGTGCTTATGTATTGCTCATCTTAACGAAGGCATCATCAAAATAGCGCACGCGAAACTGTCGGTCTTTGGCATAGCCCGCCAGACAGGTTTGTCCACTTTTCCCACGAGGGCGAACAACACTCTTGCTTAGCCGGTCATTCTGCACCGCCATGCCCATCCCATGGTAGTGCTGTAGCTCGGGGTCGTCCTTGTAGGTGCGGTTCAATTCATCGAACACGCAATGAAACAGCTTGGTTGCATAAAACGAGCCACGGGCATCCGGGCTGGAAAAAGCCCTGATACCGATCAGGTTCACCTTGGAAATGGGATGCTCCGCTCTGAAGATGCTAGCCACGGCAACGACGGTGCCCTCTTCGCGAGCAGTTGCTGCCACCTGAGGCAGGCGCTCCATACAAGCTTCCTTCGTCGTGAACATCCCGTGAGACAGCCAAAGGCCGATGATCTGCTGCTGGTCGGCAGAGGTCAGTTTTTTCCAGCAGAAATCGACTGTCGCACCGGCTAGCAACTCGCCACGCTCAACCGTCTCGGGCGGGATCGGACCTTCATCGAACAGGGACGCATTTTCGAAGAAATAGATGAATTGGGGGAAACCCTGATCCGTTATGTTAACCAGGTTGAACGCGACCGGCCGATTCTGCTGAGAATGAGTGTGAGAGAAAGTGCAGGGTATGTCGCCATACTCGGGCATGTGCACCGCTTCTACTTCCACGTACACACCAATCGCGCGAGTATCGGTGCCGTCATCGAAGCGCTCCTCCACCCACTCAACCACGGACCGATAGAGCAAATAGGCAGGCCCCTGTTGACGCACGCGAGAGCTGACCAGGGCGCGCAGAATAAACAGTGGTTTTCTGATGCCTTTGTGCTCCATAACACCGATGGATGCCACGCCTACGAGGTTCTCTCCATTCCAGGCCAGAGCGCGTATTTCCGTCAGGCGCTCATCTGTATTCTCGATAATCGCGTTTTCCTGCTGCCATAGCGCCATGACTTTTGCAGTCATCTCTGATGACAGCGCCTGCTCAACTCTTTCCAGTCGTACGTTTTCGTCACTCATAGATTGTCACACCTCAAACTGTTCTCGACGACGGTAGACCAGGTCGTCCTCACTACGGCAACCCAATAGTTCAGGGGGCAGGTCCTCATAGCCCTGCGAACGCGGCGGCTCGGTTCGCATCCAATCGGTCAGCCCCGTTCGATGGGTGATCTTCCAGTGACCGTCCCGCTTTTCAAATCGATCGAGATAGCGTCCACCCACCCAGAAATCCATTTCTGTTTCCGCAGCGGCAGGCGCGGCGAGCGGGTCGCCCTGTGCGCGCATGCGGTGGTAAGCCGTGAAATAAGTCTCAACGTAGGCCGCAATGCCATCCAGCTCGACCATGATATTGCCAAGCTGGTGATGCGTTCGCGTATGGGTCCGCAAGGCGCCAAACGCAAACGCAACAAAATCGCCAGGCTGCTCGGGCGTCGATGGAAGGGACGGATCCGAACTCGGCCCGACAAAGCCATGGGAATGCCGAGAGCCCGGGTGGAAGACACTGCGTAGTAGTGCTTCGTCAAGCCGGTCAATCGCCCGGGCGTAGGTCGTTACGACCTCTGCGATCGCCTGTTTATCGAGCAACTCCTGGAGTTTTGCATCGCCCATGATCGATCCTGGTTTTACTGTGGTTGGGCCCATCGGGCATGGGTATTTCCTAACGCGGTACCGGCATCTCAAATCGCGGCAGGCTATCAGGCATACCGCCCAGCGCCACCGCGCAGCGTGACGACGAGTTGAAGTAGGCCAAAGCGAGCGCCAGATGCGCCTGTTCCTCGCTGCTGAACTCGGCATCTAATGCCCGTTGCATAGATTTCTCGGGCAGGCCCGGGCTATGCAAGTACAGATCGACGAACTGCAGTATCAGCTGCTGACGAGGTGAAAAATCACCGGCCGATATATCGTCACCTATGCGACTTGCCTGCCGCTCATCCAAACCATCTGCTACAGCAACATCATAACGAACCGCTTTGCACACCACGCAACCAACATGGTGTGCGCTGCGCAACCGGGCCAATTCGATGTCTGCTGCGCCCAGCGGGCCCTTGTCCCAGATGGCCAGAGTGAGGGCTACGTAGTGGTCAATCGTCTCTGCCACCAACCCCATAGCGGAATCGCGGATGAGATTGCCCGTAGACGAATCGGGCGGGCTGACACGCGCCGCCTTAGCCATCGCTAGGCTACTTCCCCCGACGAAACAGCCCAGATCAGGCCCAGGCGCACAATGGTATCGAATACCCCGAGTGCCTGCACCAGCGCTACCAGCCCGACCTCGCCGTAATGTGCTTTTACCGCATTCGCCTGCGCGTCACTGATGGCCTGAGCATCCATGGCGTGCACCTCAGCGAGCGACAGACAGGCTCGCTCAGCATCGCTGAAGTGATTGCTCTGTGGCCAGTGGCGCAGTTCCTCGCGCTGGAGACTTGGCAGCTCAACTTCCCTATGCTGCCAGGCCACTTCACTGCCATGCAGTTGCGCCTGTCGGAGTCGGCACAGCTCTAGCGTTGATGCCGGGATGGACTCCAGCGTCCAGAAGGCGCGGTAAAGCTGCACAAACGGCTCCGCGACCGCCGGCAGCGATGCGGTGGCGCTGGCAAATGAAGAAGGGCCCGCTGTATTGCTCATCGAATGCCAGTGTAGCAGAGCAAACGAAGCCGAACGCCTGTGCGTTCGCTAAAAAACGAGGGCTTGAGACACACCCACGTGCTGCGCAAGACACGCGCTGGCTAGTTTAACTAAGCCGAGCGAATCCTGTCGTTTTCTGGAAGCGCTCGGCTGTTAGTCAGGCGACGGCCGACTGCTCAGGAACCGGCAGGCTGGCATGCAGTTGGTCAACCAGAGGCTGCGGCAGGCCAAGTCGGAAGGATAGGGCTTCCAGGTAGATGTCCGCGCCCAGACGCTCACGATCCATCGCCATCAGCGAGGCGAGGTAAACCTCGGCCGCGACCTCCGGGCAGTCAACTCGAGCACACAAATCCTTAAGCGATAGCGGATCGCTCAGCGCATCAAAAGCCAGCGCCTTTTCCTCCCGGTCGAGTTGCATCGCATCCACCTGTTGCAAGATGCGCTCACGTTCGCCGGTATCCATGTGGCCATCGGCGTAAGCTGCGGCGATCATCGCCTGCACCATCAGCAGGGCCCGCGAATCTGGCTGGGATTCGCTCGGGTCGAGGTCGAAGCCCTCAGGTGTCAGGCCGCGCCAGACAGACTCATCCACGGGCGTTTGGTTTGTGGGGGTACGTGCGCCGTTTTGCTGCTCCGCCTGATAGCCTTGATAGGCCTTCCACGCCAGCCCGCCAAGCGCCGCCAGACCGCCCACCTTGAGCGCGGTGCCCGCAACCTTACGTGTCTTTTTGTTGCTCATCAGCGCGCCACTTACTGCGCCGCCGGCGAAGCCGCCAAGCACGCCACTGCCGGCGAGGTTTTTAACGATCTTGTCCAGGTTCATTGAAACGTCCTCCTAATGCTTTACCACCCAGTTTGGGGACACTCGCAAAAACTGACAAACCGATAAATTCTTTGTGGGTATTCGAAATTCCCGATGTCATTCATCGACGAATATTTGGTCACGGGCACGCTCAATCAGGCTCATCACGACCGGGTGCTTCACGCGCCGCTCCGGAGAGATCGCCAGGTAGCTCTCCTCCACCTCTTCGATCACACCCACTACGCGCGCGCCGTAAGTACGCTCTATCTCCGAGGCGATAGCTGCGGGCGCCGGGAACAGGCCAGCACCTGCAGCCCCGAACACCTTGAGCAGGGCGCTGTCATCAAACTCGGCGATGCAGCGCGGCTCGATGCCGGAGCGATCCAGCCAATCTTCAAGTTCCCTGCGCAAACCAGCCCCGTGGGTCGGCATCAGTATCGGAGCACCATCCATCGATTCCGGGAAGCGGTTGCGGTAACGCCGCAATGCCGCGGGCTTGGCAAAGATGGCTATCTGACTTTTGCCGAGGGGATGCGTGAAGGCCTTGACCCTCGCCCCTGCAGGAATAGGTCGATCGGAAATCACCAGATCCAGCCGATGAACGGCCAGATCAGCCAGCAAGTCTTCAAATGCGCCTTCCGTGCAAACCAGGCGAATACTTTCTTGCGCGGCAAAGGCCGGCTGCAGTATGCGGTAGGCAATAAGTTTTGGTATCGAGTCGAGGATTCCCACATGTAAGACCTGCAGCGAAGACTCACCGCCTCGCACGACCTGGGCCAGCTCTCCGCCCAGGGCGAAAATCTCGTCTGCATAGCGTTTGACCACTCGACCCGTGTCCGTCAGAACCAGGCCCCTCCCCACCCGCTGAAACAGGGGTGAGCCCACCGACTCCTCCAATAACTTGAGCTGCCCGGAAATGGTCTGCGGGGTCAGGTGTAAGACCTCCGACGCTGCAACGATGCTGCCCTCATTGGCTACGCTCCAGAAGTACTGCAGATGGTTGTAGTTAAGGTGTCGCATCGATGCCCTTCTCCCTGCGCCGACTCCATAGTTCGACTATGCCGAACTATAGGCAAAAAAAGTTCGAATGGAATTGACTATGATAATCCGTAATCTAGCAGCCATTCAAACCTATTTGCACATCGAAAGGACTACAGGCAAAGCGAACAAGCCAGCAGAACACAGGTCGAGGCCTTAGCCGTTCGCCCTGGTTGATACCCCCTCGAGGCGGCCGATTGCACCCCCCCTCTAGCATCGGTCGCCTCTCTTTTATTTGCTTATTTGCGCAGACTATCTGCTGCGCTTGACGCGAAGTGCCGATCTTCAGGCCACAAGAATCACCGACATCAGTGCGATATAGGAGATTCTGTAGCCGCACTGAATCAGCAACAAACGCCTGCCCCAGCCGCAGAACAGACTATCAGACAGCATGGCAGGAAAAACCAGGCCAAGCCCTGCAATGAGGCCTATACCCAGGGCCTTTCCTACCGTGTCGGCACCACTGGCCAACAGCAGCAGGGCCAGTGCCAGCGCAGTCAACAGGCAGGCGAGCATGCTACCGATCATCGGGCCTTTGGCACTACCCAGAGCTTCTTTACGCTTCCCCAGCGCCGCCAGCCATGCATTGCCAAACATGAGCGGTGAATACCAAAGTGCGCCAAGCACCATACCCGCCACCGTCGCCAAGAGAATTGAACCTATACTCACAGTTTCACTCCTACTCTTTGCAGTGCCGGTCGAAGCCCTCGGCTCCCTCGACAATGGTGACGGGTAAGCCTCGCGCGCCGGCATAGAAAACAACGATCTCCGCTCCCCCGCCAAAGCCCTGACCACGATGGATGGTGCGCATCACTTCAACGACCGAGTCTCCAGCACTGAAAACGGCTTCCTGGCCACTTCGTGTTTGAACTCGCACGCTGCCGCTGAGGATGTAGCCCAGGGTCGGGACGGGATGGCAATGAAAGGGTAACCACTCGCCATCGCTTAGCGTTAATCGGACCGCAGTGATCTCAACATCGCCCTCGGGGTAGGCCAGGTCGCCACCATCCCAGGACCTTGTCGTCTGCTGCAGAGTCTCAGCGGCGACGAAAGGGGCTAGCAGTACTAAACATGCAATAAGCGCGTGCGTTTGATTCATGTGTTTCTCCATATCAGGGGCCCGCGCGCAGTCTAGCCTACCCCCGGCCCGCCATGTAGACTCCGTCAGCTTGAACGCAAGGCCGGAGAGCCACCGTGAAACCAAAAATACCGCGCTCCAAAGACAACGATTACAGCCCCGAGCTCGTCGCCGAGCGCCAGCGCTTCATCGAAGATCAGACGCCAGCGAAGCTGCACCATACGCGACAGTTTTCCTTTGATCCCGAAAGCATGTCCGGAAACATTGAAAACCTTTTCGGTGTAGCCCAGGTACCGATAGGCCTCGCTGGACCCTTGCTGATCGATGGCGAACACGCACAGGGCGAGTTCTATGTCCCCATGGCTACCATTGAGGGCACTATGCTCGCCAGCTACAACCGCGGCATGCGAGTCATCCGCGACAGCGGCGGCGTCAAGACCACAGTAGCCGGCGAAGCGATGCAGCGCGCCCCGGTCTTTGTGTTTCGCGACGCACGCGACGCGCGGGACTTCAGCCACTGGCTGGTAGAACACTTCGAGGACATAAAAGCCGTCGCAGAGTCCACTACATCTATCGGCAAACTTCTGGAAATTGAGCAGTACAGCGCGCACAGCATGGTCTTTACGCGCTTCGATTACAGCACGGGCGATGCCGCGGGCCAGAACATGACCAGCCGGGCGACCTTCTTTGCCTGCAAGTGGATCACCAAGCAATATCCCGCGCTGCGGCACTATCTGCTCTCGGGCAACTTCGACACCGAGAAGAAAACCTCTTTCGTCAACTCGCTCAAGGGTCGTGGTCGCCGCGTGACCGCCGAAATCACCATCCCTCGAGACGTCATGATCGAAAATTTGCGCATCACGCCCGAGCAGATGCACTACGGCCAGGGCATCAGCACGACCAGCGCCTTCCTGACGGGCTCATCCAATAATGCGGCCCACCCCGCCAATGGTCTCGCCGCCCTCTACCTGGCAACCGGCCAGGATATCGCCAATATCGGAGAGTCTAATCAGTGCACCACCTATAACCGCGTAACCCGCCAGGGCGACTACCATTTCTCCATCACTCTGCCCGCCCTGATTCTTGCCACCTACGGCGGCGGCACCTCACTGCCTACTCAGCGAGAGTGTCTGGAAATCATGGACTGCTACGGCGCGGGCAAGGCCCTGAAACTTGCGGAAATCGCTGCCGCCCTGGTGGTGGCGGGAGAGCTATCACTGGGCGCGGCGACACGGGTAGACCGCGAGACCCGCACCAATGAGTGGGTGGACGCCCACGAAAACCTCGGCCGCAACCGCTGACAGAAGGATATCCCGATGAATCGTTTCCACGACAAAGTAGCGCTGATTACCGGCGCAGGCTCAGGTATCGGCCGCGCTACGGCCCTGCGCATGGCTGCCGAAGGAGCGAGTCTTGTATTGGCTGACATCAACTCCGCGGGCATCGACGAGACCGCCGCCGCCGTCCCCAATGAGACGGCTATTCTCAAACTCGCTCTCGATGTCGGCGAATCGAGCAGTTGCAATGCTGCCGTGTCCGCGTGCGAAGCGGAGTTCGGTCGACTCGATGTCCTTTGCAATATCGCCGGCATCGCTCTCTGTGAGCACATGACCGACATCAGCGATGAGCAGTGGCAGCGCATGATAGGCATTAACCTCAACGGCGTGTTTTTCATGTGCCGCGCTGCCATGCCGCTGCTGATCCAGTCGCAGGGCAATATCATCAATATGTCTTCTTCAGCTGGCCTTATAGGGCAGGCCTACAATTCAGCATACTGCGCCACGAAGGCCGGTGTATTGATGTTCAGCAAAGCACTCGCCATCGAATATTCCGGCCAGGGCGTGCGCGTGAACGCTGTCTGCCCGGGCATGGTGAAAACCCCTCTGGTCGCGAATTTCAGCGGGCCTGACGACATGAACCCGGAGCTCTTCGGTCGCCTGATGCCACTGCTGGAAGGTGCCGAACCTGAGGAAATTGCTGCCGCGGTCTGCTACCTCGCATCCGAGGAGGCACGCTTTGTGAGCGGCGCTGCACTCCCGATTGACGGAGCGCAAACCGCTGGCTAAGTGCCTTTTCTACTCCCGCTGATACAATGGACCGGCGTAATACAGGAGGTTCGCAGGTTATGAGTTTACGTAGCTGTCTCGCGCTCACACTTTTGCTCATCGGCGCGACCAGCGCTTGCAGCGGGGAGTCTTCGCCCCCGGCCAGCACAACAGAGGCATCGGAGGAATCAATATCAGCACCTCCAGTAACTGCGGGCTCTGCACCTGCAGAGGCACCGCCAGAACCCGTTCCAATGTCACCGGAAGCCCTCGCGGCACAGGAGATGCTGGAGGACCTGGCACCCCTCAATGAGCAGAGGTTCAATCTGCCCTGGACGGGCGACCTTGAGGGTATGGAAGAGCGGCGCGCAATTCGCGTCCTCACTGTTTATTCGGTTGGCCGCTACTACCTCGACGAAGCCCAGGAAAAGGGCCTTGTCTATGAGATGTTCAAGGAATACGAAAAGTACCTCAACGATCAGTTGGGCAAAAAACACCTCAAGGTCTATGTCGTGTTCATCCCGGTCGCACGCGATGAGCTGATACCCGCGCTACTTGAAGGCCGTGGCGACGTTGTCGCCGCCAGCCTGTCGATCACGCCAGAGCGCTTACAGGACATCGACTTCACCCGGCCCACCAGCAAATCGGTATCGGAAGTTCTCGTTACCGGCCCTTCGGCGCCCGCGCTCGCCAGTATCACCGATCTGTCCGGCAAGACCCTATTCGTTCGCCAGTCCAGCAGCTATCGGGAAAGCGTAGAGGAGCTGAACCGGGCATTTGCAGAACAGGGCAAAGCCGCCGTGGCGATTGAACCGCTATCGGAGCTCCTCGAAGACGATGACCTGATTGAAATGGTCAATAGCGGCATGCTGCCCTGGGCCATCGTTGACGACTACAAGACTCAACTTTGGGACGGCGTATTCAACGATATAACGATTCGCGACGACATCGTGTTCCGGGAGGGCGGGCAGATAGCCTGGGGCATCCGCAAAGAGAGCCCACAGTTTAAGGCCAGCCTCGACAACTTCCTCAAATCACACCGCCAGGGCACCCTGTTCGGTAACATCCTCATAAACCGCTACATCCGCGACTTTGACTGGGCAGCCAACGCCCTGGCAGACGATGACTACGGGCGGCTCGAGGAACTCGCCGACGTGTTCCGTAACTACGGCGAGCAGTATGGCATCGACTACTTGATGGTGGCGGCCCAGGGCTATCAGGAATCCCGACTGCGCCAGGATGCCCGCAGCGCTGCGGGCGCTGTCGGTGTCATGCAGCTACTCCCATCAACTGCCCGTGACCCTAACGTTGGGATCAGCGACATCAGCACCGTGGAACCCAATATTCACGCCGGCGTACGCTACCTGGATTTCCTGCGCGAACGCTATTTCAGCGACCCTGAGATTTCAGACAGAGACCGCACCCTGCTGGCGCTCGCCGCCTATAACGCTGGCCCTTCGCGCATGATCAAAATGCGACGCGAGGCAGAAAACGCGGGTTACGATCCCAATGTCTGGTTCGATAACGTGGAAGTTATCGCCGCAAAACGCATTGGCCGTGAAACCGTGCAGTACGTGGCCAACATCTACAAATATTACCTGGCCTACCGCCTGGTCGCCGAGCAGAAACTGGAGCGGGAGATCGCCCGCGCCGAAGCAGGCATCAACGGCTGATCATCAGGGCATCGCTCGCAGATTCGCTTCGGTATCGTCGAGCCTGGCCTGCAGCCAGTAGATTTCGTAGTCATTGCGCTCCCCGGACTCTGCCGCCGTCATTAGCATCGTCAAAGCGCGCTGTCTTTGTGCCAGCGCCGGCTGATTGCCTGGCTCAGCGGCGAGAATGACCTCGACGATATGCAGGGCTTTTACCGCCTCACCTCGGTCCAGGTAAGTACGGCCAAGGCTGAGCAGCGCCTCGTTGCCGGCAGCGTCCGCCAGATCGGCATAAACGTCTCGCGCGGGAACCGGGTATAGCTCGGTGGTGCTATCGAAGTGGAACCACGTTGCGTAGTACTCCCAGATACTCTTGACCGCCCAGTCCACCTTGCCGTGGTTCTGCACCAGCTCTAATTCAGGCGGGAGTTTGATCTCCCGCATGAGTTGGTAAACACTCCTGCCCGCGTTCATGCCGGCAACGGTTTCGTCGTGCACATACTGCACGGCATCGCGCATGCGCGTCATGCCTGCCAGAATTTCATCGCGCCCAATGGTCGGGTTGAAGTGGCTGGGCACGATGATCTCCGGCTCAAGCGCAATCAGTAGATCGAGGGATTTGATGTACTCGATCGGTTTCCGCACTTTTTCACCGCGCATCGTGAAAACGTTCGGAAACTGAGGGAACTGCGGCCCGAAAAAATCGCCCGTGAGCAATATCTTTTCCTCTGGCAGCCACATAACGATGTTGTCTGCACCCTCCGCGCCAGGCGTGCCAATAATCTGGAACTCGAGGCTACCGAGGGTAAAAGTGCGTACCTCCCAATCAGCAACCACAATATCGGGGTCAACGCCGCCGTAGCGCATCATTTCGATGTCCGGTCGGTCCTCCCAGGCGGGCATCCAGGGGAACAAGGTGCGGTTGCGGCCATAAAAGTAGGGCTCGAGTTCCGACAGATAGCGCTGCTCTTCGGTGAAATCCGTATGGGCGATGACCTCTGTGCCCTCCTCCAGCCAAAGCCGGGTACCGCCGATGTGATCCGCGTGAGAGTGGCTCACCACCACATAACGCACAGGCAGGTCAGAGACCTCTTTCTGCAGCAGCCGAAGCTGTTTGGCCGACTGCAGTATCAGCCCGGTATCAAAAATGATGACCCCTTCCTCCGTGGTGATCATCATGACGTTGCCAACGCCCGTCGCAAAGTGCACATTCTCGGCCACCTCGCGTATTTCGATGGGCCGATTGATGAGATCCACAGAACTGCCGTGGGTCCCTTCCCCATCGTCCTGGCTCTCGGCAAGGCGCCGTGCAGCCACGTCACCAATGACCTCGAGTGACCTCAGCTGGGCTTCCTTGCGCAGTGCGTCGCCAGCGTCTTCGTCAAGAAGCAGCCAGGCGCCTGCGACTACACTAAGCGCCACGATGATGCCTATGATTTTCTTCATGGTGTTTCCAGTTCCTCGGCCGCCTCGAAGGCAACAAATATGGGCGAAGACCAAGCTCGCTGCTGCGCAGGTGCCAGGCAGTCCTCATCACGAGCCGTACGGAAGTCCCCGTAGCAGGGATTCACCGCGATGCACTGTCCATCCTCGTCATACTCACAGCGCAGGTTGTCGGCGTTGATCATTTGCGTCGTTTCCTGAATGGCGCGCACGTAATAAACAACCTCGCGGCCTCCAGAGACGAAATCAGGATCCTCAAACTCTATAGAACAGCCGTTGGCATCGGGTGAACAGTCAAACACTCGCCACGGGTCCTCTATCAGGTCATCCACCGGCTCACCCGGGTACCGTTGCGGGCGGATGCGAACGACTTCAAAGCGATCTATCAGTAATCGCTCTTCCGTGGGGTTGTAGCACTCACCGCCGCAAAGAGAGGCCAAGCGCTTACTACCCAGCCCGCGGCCTGCAAAGTCGGGGCAACCCGGCGCCTGTTTGAACGCACCAACGGCGCTGACACGGAAGCGCGGCGTACTCGATGCGCTTGTTTCCGAACCCATGGGCACCGCCTGCTCAGTATCGACCCGGTCGAACCACAGCAAAATACGGTCTCCTGACGTGGCGTATACCTGCTTTTTTCGCAGACCCTGCCAAATGGCCTGTCGATCCCTGGCCTCACTGTGGACGGCCACAAGTCCGCCGGTGAGGAAGAAGGAGTTTTGTCGCTCCATATTGCGCAGATTGTTCAGGCCGAAGCCCGCAGGGTCGAAGGGCAGAGAGTAGGGCAGCGGCTCTCTTGAATCACCACCGGCCCGCTGCGCAAGGCGCGGGTTGTCCGCCCCAAAGGCCTCGGTGACAAAGCGCCTGCCAAGTTCCTTGTACCCGGTTCCAGGTTGCCCGCGATGGTTGTCGCTGGCGGCAATCATGCCGAAGCGAAAGTTCAGCGGTGTGACGCCGTCCTCAAAGCCAGTGATCGCCAGCGCATACTGACCACTGGTCATTGGGCGATGATCCATCGACTCGTTAAAACAGTCCTCGCAGTTACCACAGTTCAACCAGTCGCTTACCTGCTGCCCGGGTACCGTCAGGTGGCCTGAATTACCGGCAATCACAAAATTATGACGCGCCTCCACCGCTCGCCTTTCACACTCAGCCGCGCTCTCCCCTACACCCTCGCAGCGCGCGCGGATGATCTCGCCGGCACGCCAGCAACAGGGCAGGTAGTTCTCGCCAGGTTCCGGGCAGAACAGCTGTCCGGAATCATCCTCCAGCACTGCGCGCCAGCTACGGTACTCTTCAGAATTGCCATGGCCGGAGTACACCTCGAAAAGTATCTGGCGATCCGGGTCGTGCTGCGCGGAGGTGAGCTGCTTATCGAAGCGGGTGCCAGCGGGCGTATTCATTCCCCAGGCGTTACCATGTGGAATCACAATGCTGTCGAAGCCCCACTCATCGAGTTTGCTAAAGAGCTCGCGTGGATCATCTGCCGTCTCCAGGCAGTCTGTCGGCAATTCACGCGTATCAACACCCTTGGCACAAACCGGCGTGGCCTCCACCTCGTCGTAATACTGCTGGATGCTCCAGTAGAACTCCCGATTCTCAAAATCCATGATCGACATCATCAGCTGTGCAGCCCTGCCCATCGGTGCACGCGCGAGCTGTCGCCTCGGCGCCGCTATGGCGCGAGAGGGTACGCTTGCATCTTCAGTATCCAGAAAGATGACGTTCTTGTGCCCGTAGTGGCTTGCGGGATCCGTTGCCACCTGACTCCATTCCCAACCCAGAAAGGTCACCATGTCCGGGTTAACCGGGTCGGCTGATGCTGCATTACAGTCCCGCACACTCTGGCGGGTTTCCGCCCAACGCCGCGGCGTAATGCCCTCGGCATGGTCGTTGATGGACCAGAAATCAAGTGCGGCGCAATAGCGGGCAAAATCACAGGCGTCTGCTGGCGGGTGCAATCCAGCCCCTCCCATCAGCGGGACTGCCATAATGAACGCGTCAGGCGAGAACGTGGTGTGTACATGAAGATCGCCGAACAAAATCTCTTGTCCGGCCCCCGACGCAGGCGCAACCGCTTGCTGCCGCCTCGAACGCTCCTCAATGACCTCGGGCGGCAGCGCCGTTCCCTCTACCTGGCCGCGCCCCTCAGGGCCTCCGCAAGCACATAAGCAGGTGATCGCCAGCGCAGCCAGCGACGCGTGGCGATAGGTGACTGTTTTCATTATTCGTCCTCTTCACCCCAACACGTTCTGCCGGAGTCGCCATCATTACGAGTATAGGCGAAGCCCTACACGCAACTTAATGAGCGGAGAACAGGATACTGATCACTTTAGTGAATCGTTAGGGTGCAGGCGGCCAAAATCCCTGACCGGTCTGGGCAGGTGGTCGCGTTATTGAACCGGGCGGGGTTCCGCCCGGGGTCGGCGAATCAGGTCGCCTTGAAGGCCTAGCGCTTCTTAGCGGCTTTCTTCTTGGCTGCCGCCTTTTTCTTAGGCGCCGCCTTCTTCTTGGCTACGGCCTTTTTCTTGGGCGCCGCCTTTTTCTTGGCTACGGCCTTTTTCTTAGGCGCTGCCTTTTTCTTAGCTGGGGCCTTTTTCTTAGGCGCTGCCTTTTTCTTAGCTGCGGCTTTTTTCTTAGGCGCTGCTTTTTTCTTGGCTGCCGCCTTCTTCTTAGGCGCCGCCTTCTTCTTGGCTACGGCCTTTTTCTTAGGCGCTGCCTTTTTCTT
>JBCDJG010000018.1:0-89672 GCA_038748065.1 Pseudomonadota bacterium | reverse complement strand
GCAGCATCTCGCGACGGAATGGCTATGGCTCTACAATAACGAGCGCCCCAACACAGCTATTGGCGGGATACCGCCAAGGCGATTATTACAAGCAGCATGATTCTCTACAAATGACTGCTGCGGTAAATGGGGGGATTACAGTGTGGGATTTGTCGACTGAAGGGTTAGAACTAAAGCACCAAATCAGTTTGAATATCATCAACAAATAGCCCGATTTGATGGAGTTTATGGGCAAAAAATACAATCAAAACCTACACCTATACTCTATAACCTAGTGTTTTGTATATTCTATACAGTGACTGTCAATCATTGGGTCGCTGGTTCGAGCCCAGCAGGCGGAGCCATATTCAACGTACCGTGAAGGGGCTGCAGTGATGCAGCCCTTTTTTGTGGGCGTAATCTACCCGCCGATGCCCAACGCGGACTTGATCGCTCCGAGCCGCGACCGTGCTACGGGTATGGGAGACCCCACGCCCGCCAAAAAGAGCTCGTTGCCGCGCCCCCGCTGCTTCAGCGAGGTCACCTGCGACGCATTCACCAGATAGCTCCGATGGACGCGGAGGAAGGCCTGCTCGCCCAGCTGCGCAGTGAACTCATCCAGTGTGGTATCGGATAGCAGCGTTTCCAGCCTGTGCGCGCTGACGCCATCTTTTGATAGATGAATGCGGCGGTAGCGGCCCAGGCCTTCGATATACACCACGTGATCCCTCTCAACCAGATGGCTGGTTCCACTGTCTGTCAGCACTAGTCCGGACGAGGGGTCTTCAGCCGGTGACTTTTGCAGGGTCAACACTTCCTGCCGAAGGACCTTGGCAAGGCATTTTTCTATCACTGAAGGCCGCGCGGGCTTGAGCAGATAATCGATCGCGTGGGTTTCAAAGGCCTGAAGTGCATGCTGGTGATGGGCCGTCAGAAACACCAGCTGATACATGAGGTGCTCCGTGGCCCTGGCAACCTCGAAACCATCTACCTCGGGCATATCGATATCAAGGAAAACGATATCCGGGCGATGCTCTGAGATCGCCACAATCGCGGCGCGCCCATCACCTTCTTCTGCAACAACAGTGAGCTCTGCCATGCCCTCTATCACGCTAAGAAGCTGCGCACGAGCCGGCGCTTCGTCATCGACAATCAGTACACGTTTCTTACTTGCTGTCACCTTCTAGTCATCCACTAAGGCTATGGGTAGCCTCAGGCTGACGCGGCCACCCTCGGGCGTCGATTTCATTTGCAGCGTTGCACGCCCGCGATAGTGCAGCGCCAGCGTTTCCTTGACTATCCGCAGCCCGCCCTTTGCTTCAAAGTTCGTCGCGTCAGAGTCCGTCGCATCAAAGCTCTTAGCTTCAAAGCTCTTCGCATTCAGCGGCTGACCATTGTCTTTCACGCTTATCTCGAGTTCCCCCTGCCGAAGGCTGGCCACAAGCACCAGCTTGGTCACGCTGGCAGAGCGAGCGACAACATGCTTAATAACGTTTTCAACCACTGGCTGTAGCAGCAGGGACGGCACAGGTATCGACAGACAGTCATCATCCACCGCGACCTCATAGTCCAATCGATCAGGGAAGCGCTTTTTCTGTAGCGCAAGATATAGCTCTATCAAGCGAAGTTCTTCACCCAAGGTTGTGAACTCTCGCTCCGCGGCCCGCATGCTGTCACGGAGCAGATCTGCCAGATCGTAGACAATTTCCCGAGCGGTATCGGCATCGCGACCGATCTCAGCCGCCAGCAGGTTTAGGGTGTTAAAGAGAAAGTGGGGATTGGCTTGCGATCGCAGCAAATTGATCTGCGCTTGTCGCAAATTTAGCTGCGCCGCCAGGTACTGGTCCCGCTGTATCAACAGCGTTTTTACCACCACATACAGCGTAATCTGAAAGAAGGCCAAGGCCGCCGGCAAGGCACTGGTATCAGGCAGCACGGCTAATTCCGGCGGCCGCGCCGCCGGGCCGAATGACGTTGCCAAGGCAAAGATCGTGACCAGGTGCAGCAGCCACTGGGGCCAAAAGCGGTCCTCCGCCAGCGCCACTGGAAACAGTCTCTGCGCGATATGGATCAGGCTGTAGGCAAAAGCGAACAGGCCAAAGAATCGTAGGGCCATTGCCGACAACAGGGCCGCGTCGAAGATACCAAACTGCAGGAACACGTTAGAGATGATGAGGAGGTTAAACGCCGGCCACACCAGCAAGAAAAACGCGCCCAGATAAAGCGCGCGACGGCTCGGTTGCTGCGGCTGGCCGACATACGGCAGGGCCTGACTTGCCTTTACTTCCATCCATGGAAGCATAGCCTCATCTGCACAGAATGTGTTCATGCAGTTGCACCGTTCATACGCCAAATGGCCTATTTCAAGCAATGGACACTGGCGAAGGGCCGGCACGCACGCTAGTGTGGTCGCCTGATAATAATAGGAGTCCCTATGCCAAGGATATCGCCCCTCCTCGGGCTGCTCACTCTCTTGATACTCGGCTTGCCCAGCCTGACGGGCTGCAGTGACGGCTCAGATAGCCGCACCAGTGCCGCAGACGCGACGGATACGGCAGAGGTGACGGAGCCTGTTGAATCCCCGGAACCCGCCGATGAACCCGAGCCATGTGTTCAGCCGGCAGAAGATATTCAGGTCTTTTCAACAGAGAGCGGCATAGAGTACGTGCGCACGCCCGACGCCTGCTTTGCGGCTCTCGCCGCTTACTCGTTTGAGCCAAACTTCGCCGATATCGACGGCATGCGCATGCACTACATCGACGAAGGCCCGCCAGAGGGCGAAATTGTGTTGATGCTGCACGGGCAGCCGAGCTGGTCCTATCTGTATCGCAAAATGGTGCCGGTGCTGGTGGATGCCGGCTACCGCGTGATTGCCGCAGACCACATCGGTATGGGTCGATCCGATAAACCCATCGATCCCCGAGCGCACGTCTACGACCAGCAGGTGGCCTGGAACACGGACTTCATCGAGGCGCTGGAACTGAATAACATCACCCTGTTTGTACAGGACTGGGGCAGCCTGATCGGGCTGCGCATCGCCGGGGAGATGCCCGAGCGCTTCGCCCGCATCGTGCTCGCCAACGGCGATCTCCCCGCCTTCCCGCCGGGGGCCAATCCGTTCACGGTGCCGGTGTTCGAATTCGACCCGGCGCAACCCGACGCACTGACGTTCTTCCAGAATCGCTCACCCGGCAGAGTCGACAGCTTTCAGGAGTGGATTAACTTTGCAGCAAGCGCGACCGAACTGTTTGCGGCTGACGTGCTGCAATTTGGCACGGTCGGTGAACTCACCGAGGCGGAGCTTGCCGCCTATGACGCACCCTTCCCCGACCCCCTGTATTGGGGCGCGATCCGCGCGTTTCCATCGATGCTAGCGGGTATCGAGCAACAGACCGCACCTGCACTTGCCGCGCTCGGCCGCTACGACCGCCCCTTTCTGGCACTGGCCGGTCAATTCGACCCCAATCTCGGCTCCGAGGCCACGCAAAACCGCTGGATCGATTTAGTGCCCGGATCCCGCGGCCAGGACCACCGCCGTTATCCCGCAGGGCACTTCATTCAGGACGATGTTGGCGAGGACATGGCGGCCCAGGTAGTCGAGTTCATGCAAAGCAACCCGATTCCCGAACAGGGCTTCGCCTATGCGTTGCGCTACTGCGAAATTCTGCTGGTATCACTGCCAGGCGGCGTGCTGCAGGCCGAGGTCTATAACACTATCGGGCTGAACAACTGCCCACAGGACCAGTGGGATGCTCTCGATGCAGACGCGATCGCGGAGGAGTTCATGGTCATAGCCGCGGTAAAAAACGGGCCCCGGTTCTGGCTTATGGATACATTGGCCAGCCTCGACAACGAAGATACCCAGCCCGCACCTGATGAGGGCGATATCACTCGCTTCGGCGACATTGACATGCGGCTCCTCGCCACGGTGATGCCGAGCGGCGCGAGCTTCGAAGCGTCCGCTTACCAGGAGAGTACCGTCGAGAGGAACACGCTCTATACCTTCAACAGAGGGCGGCGCATCTACGAGCTCGAAAGCCCGGAGGGCGTGCGCTACATCATGCAGTCGATGAGCCTAATCATCGATCCAAACCTGCAGATTTATCAGCTGATCGACCTGGATGAGCGCCTGAACCTGCCCACGGGCTGGGTCTACCGGACGCGGATATTGCAGGCGGATTTACAGCTGGCTGCCGATGGGCTAGCCACGGTCATAACCGATGACCTGTCCAACACTTATCAAAGGGTCGATTGAGGTTTGAGTTAGACTCGCGTGGGAAAACTATAAAAGCTGTTTGTGCTCCTCTCTTCGGCGAGGTTTAATACCTGAAGCATACCGAAGAGGACCACTATGATGCGGCCTTTCAGTACAGGATTTCTTGCCAGCTTCTTCTTCCTGGTTTTGGGCACTTCGGCCACCGGCGGGATCGCTCAGGAAGAAGCCAACTACACCAAGCCACCCTGGCGCTACGCGACCTACCGGCAGGACGAGGGTGATGGCGTAACTCCTCTGGAAGATGCCAAGCCCGCCTTCTTCACCCGCTTTGGCACGGGCGCAGATGGGGCCTGTCGATGGGACGGCATGCCCTTCCCCAACTATGGCGTTTTCGCCGTAGCGGCTGGGCCAGCCCGCTGGGAGGGCGGCCTGGCCTGCGGCGACGTTTACGAACTCGAGTGCAAAGACGGACCGAATACGCAGGTCAGCGGCGGTGAAACCTGCACTGAGGGGAAAGTCCAGGCTGTGGTCGTGGACTCTTGCCCCGAATGCGCAGGCGACTGGCTGGATTTAAGCACGGCGGTCTACGACGCGCTGACCCCGAACGGCAGCGGCACGCTGGACGGGGAACTCCGCCGGATAAAAGGCGACTACGACACCAACATTGAGGTCGATATCCTGGCCGGTTCCAACGCGTTTTTCATTCAACTGTTGGTTCGTTTCTCGAATCTGCGCATCAACCGAGTAGAGCTACGTACGCCAAGCGGGCAGTGGGTTGACGCAGATTTCGAGCAGGTGGCCACCTCCTGGATCCTCAAAGAGGTCGGGACGCCCTATACCTTGCCGCTGGACATCCGTTTCACCACGGAGGATGGTGGTGGTGCGTTGCTCCCAGCCGTGGACAACGTAATCAACACTTATAACGGCAAAGTGGACAGCGGCGTCCAGTTTTGAGGCCTGGATCAAGTACGGTGAGGCTCGATACTAGAAGTACCAAGCCACATCGCCACCGTAGAGCCGGGGCGGGCCAGCGATAAAGGTTGGCGAGCCAAGATCGGCGCCGGTGTTACCCCCGTCAATCGTGTACTCCTCGTCAAACAGGTTGTTGACGTACAGGCGTACCTGGAAACGCTCATCCTGACTCAGCCAACCGGCTCTTATCGACCACAGGTCATAACCGTCCTGTTCAATGTCGACACCCGAAGCTGGTGCATTGTCTTCCTCGAAGAACACGCTGCTGCGGTAATCGCCGTATAGGCCGAGGTCCATGAAGCCCGCAAGCGCCTCGAAGCTATAGCGCACGCCGGCAGAGATGGATGTCTCCGGCTGCAGCCGGAATTTATTGCCGTCAAAATTAACTGTATCGTCGTCGAGATCATCATTCTCCAACTCGGCATCAATCAATGCGACGTTGAAAAATGTGAACCAACTTTCGTTGGGCGCAAAGTTCACCGCAAATTCGATGCCCTGCATCGTCGCTTCATCTACGGTCACCGTGCGCGTCTGCAGGTCATCGACGATGGAGGTTTGGAAGTCGTTGTAGAGCTGGTAGAAAATACTGCCCTCCAGGAACAAACTGCCGTCCATCAGCTCCGACTTGAAGCCCAATTCGGCGCTATCGACCGTTTCCTCGGGAATAATAGTGGTCACGATGTCCGGCGCGCCCAGGCCGCTCGCGTTGGGATCAGGCCCAACTTCCACAACCTCCGGTGAGTGGCCGCGCCCCAGATTGAAGTAGACCTTGGTGCTATCGGTCGCATCATAATCAAGTACCAGTCTCGGCAGAAAGGCGTCGAAGTCCTCCGTATCACTTTCGATAACCTCGTTACCCGTCTCACCGAAATTAATCTGAGCGATAAAAAAGTTACTGGTGGAGGCGTAGCCGGACTTGCGCTCATTAATTACGTAGCGGCCACCGAGTGTGGCCGCCAGTCGATCGGTCGCCTGATAAGTCACATCGGCATATACAGAGTAAGCCGTGGTTTCACCGAAGTTGGTAAACTCGGCCTCAAACTGCTGGCCACTCTCCGGCGTCTGCAGCAGGGCCCGCGCCTCGTCGGCGTCGCAGTCATCGAGAATGCAGCCAAAGGCAATAGCTGACAGTACAGCTTGATCACCCTCGGAGGGGGCGCGTTGGAAACCATCCTCTTCGAAAACACTGGCACCAATAAAGCCGAGCCAACGGTCACCGTTGTCAAAGTTGGCACGTAGTTCCAGGCTCCACTGGTCGCCTTCGGCGTCTTCCGCCGCCTGGAAGAGATTCGACCAGGAGCCATCCGCGTCAAATATCTCGTAGGAGTCGAACTCGCGGTAGTTGCCAATCCCCGTTACGCTCCACACATCGTTCACGTCCCAGACCGCCGTCAGCGTATAGCTCTCCACCTCGCGCTCAAGGCCGAGGCGCCCATCCAGGAAATCGGAGCGGCGCGAACCCGTTGGCCCCAACTCAGCGTCAGTCCACGGGTCGGTATCGCCAACGGTGGGCGAGAGGATCGCACTTTTGAAGGCCGTGCCCGGCGGCGTGTCTTCCTGGTACTGTGCAATAAACTCAATCAGCAATTCATCTACCGGACGAGAGTCCAGAATCAGGCGTACAGACTGCGTGTCTTTGCCCTGCAAGTCTTCGGCGCCAGGTCCTCCTGGGCGCTGCGAGCGCGAGGACCCATCGATATTTTCGATATAGCCGTCGCGCTCATTGCTAACGAAGGCCAACCTTCCACGCAGCTTATCCCCCAGCAAAGCGCCAGATACCGCGCCACTGAACTTCAGCTCGTCGTAATTGCCCACGCCGATGCGCAGGTTGCCCTCGAACTCGTCGGTGGGCTTGTTCGATATGACGCTAATCGCCCCGACGCTCGCCGCCGAGCCGAACAGGGTTGCCTGGGGGCCTTTTACGACCTCCACCCGATTAATATCAAAGAGCTCAACCACCGCGCCTCGAGAGCGCGAGATATCGATGCCGTCCTGGTACACCGAAACCCGTGCCTGCTGCTGTGCACTACCGGAATCTGAGGTGATACCGCGAATCACGAAAGCCGGGTTGTTGGCGCTTTGCTCCTGTACCACCAGGCCCGGCACAAAGGCCGACAGGCGCTCAAAGCCTTCAATGCCAACGTCATCGAGAAAGTCCGAGCCATAGGCAGTGATTGACAGGGGCACATCTTGCGCACTCTGCTCCCGCTTCTGCGCCGTTACGATCACTTCTTCCAATGGGTTCTGGGCCAGGGCCGGAGTCCCGACCGCTCCCGCTACCGTGGTAGCAGCCAGCCACCGACTTAAGCTCGTTTTCATTCTTATAATTCCTTGATTTTCGCGTTAACCTGCCGCCAGTGTAGCGCGTCAAGTGTTACAGCATATTACAGCGGCTCAGGTGATCGCCAATTCAAACACCACGAACTCACTGTGCTCATCACGCCTGCGGGCCGTGATACGCGCTTCAATGCCGCGTTCTTTACAGCATAACGCTACCAGCGATAGGTTCGCAAAGTCGGCCCAGCCCAAATACGCTCGGCCGCCCTGCGCCAGATAGTCTGGCAGGCCCGCCAGAAAGCGGTACAACACCTGGTTGCCTGGGTCCCACACGGAGCGCTCAATAAGGTCGCACGCGGCATGATCCGAGTACGGCGGGTTGATGGTGATGACATCGTAGGGCGTATCGGGTGGCGGGAACACATCTGCCACGGCGCCGCTAAACTGCTCCCTGATGCCCAGTTTTTCGGCATTTTCCAGCGCGTTGTCGACCGCCCGCGGATTAATGTCGGTAACGGTAACCTGAGCTCCTCGAGAGGCAGCTACCAGACCGATAAGGCCACTACCGGTGCAGGCGTCCAGCCAGCGTTCTCCGGGTGCCACACGTATCGTGTCAGCCACCAACACGCCATCTACATAGGGCGGAAACACACCGGGATGTACCAGCAGGTCAAGGCTTTCATACTCAAAGCTCGAGACGCTGGGCGCCGTGCGCATCCGCTCGACATAGGCGCTTTGCAATTGGATTATGTCCTCGCTGCTCATGCGGCGCACTCTAGCACGCTTTGTTGCGCTGCTCTGCGTCGCAGCGGGGTGCACAGCGCGCACCGCGCTATACTCGCAACAGACATCAACAGGAAGCAGCGCATGTCCGAGTCCATTCCCTATGCCTCAATCCGGCCAGCGCAGAGCCTGGATCTTCTGTCCCAGCGGGAAATGGCGAGCCTTGCCAACACCGAAGAAGAAGTGCACCGCTTGTTTCGGCAGTGCGCCCTGGCGGTACTTAACTCGGGCGCGGAGTCAGACGATACGGCGCAAATGATGGAGGCATTCAGCGACTTCGACCTGAAAGTTATTCCAGAGCCTCGCGGCCTGCGTCTCGAACTCTACAACGCGCCGGCCCGCGCCTTCGTCGACGGCAGCATGATTCTCGGCATCCGCAACCAGGTGTTCTCTGCACTGCGCGATATCGTCTACGTGCATCATGAGCTGGTGGAGCGGCGGCGTCTGGACCTCAGCTCCGAGAGCGGCATCATGGACGCGGTTTTCCGCATACTACGTCACGCAGAAGTCGTGCGCAGCAATGTGCGTCCGCGCCTGGTTGTTTGCTGGGGCGGCCACTCTATCTCTCGCATCGAGTATGAATACACCAAGGAGGTGGGCTACGAGCTTGGCCTGCGGGGCTTTGATATCGCTACCGGCTGCGGCCCCGGCGCGATGAAGGGCCCAATGAAGGGCGCAGCCATCGGTCATGCCAAACAGTTCAGCGGTAACCCCCGCTTCGTCGGCGTCACCGAGCCGGGCATCATCGCGGCGGAATCGCCCAACCCGATTGTCAATGAGCTGGTCATCCTGCCGGACATTGAGAAACGTCTTGAAGCCTTTGTGCGGCTCGCTCACGGCGTTATTGTCTTTCCGGGTGGCGTGGGCACCGCAGAGGAGATCCTGTATCTGCTCTCCATACGAATGCACCCCGATAATAGCGGTATACCGCTGCCGCTGCTGATGGCTGCCCCCGAGTCAAGTAGCGACTATTTTCAGCACATTGACCGTTTCTTGCGCAGCCTGCTGGGTGATGATGTCGCAAGCTACTACGAAATCTTTTCCGGTGAGGCACGGGAGGTGGCTCGCCGGCTGCGCAATCAGGCGAAAGACGTGCGTCGCCATCGCCTGCGCGTGCAAGAGTCATTCAGCTACAACTGGGGTCTGCGCATTCCGCTGGAACTGCAAACGCCCTTCGTACCCAGCCACGAGAACATGGCGGCTCTGCAACTGCACCGCGAGCAGTCGGTTTTCGAGCTGACCTGCGAACTTCGCAAGGCCTTCTCGGGCATCGTGGCGGGCAACGTCAAGGAGGACGGCATCCGCGCAGTGCAGGAAAAGGGGCCCTTTCAGCTTCATGGCGACCCCGAGGTGATCACCGCGCTGGAGGCGCTGTTGCAGACCTTCATGCAGCAGGGCCGAATGAAAATAGATGCCGCGAGCTATAAACCCTGTTTCGAGATCGCCTGTTAGACTGCTGGCTGTTTGAGTGACGAGAGAGTTAGCGCACCATGGCAGAGAACGACAATCCCTCCATCATGCACCACGTCTCGGTGGGTGTAGATGACGTAACGGCAGCGGGTGAGTTTTACGATGCTGTGCTTGCCCCGCTGGGTGCCAGTCGACAATTTTCCGAGGCCTTCGGCATCGCCTACGGCAAGCAGTTCCCGGAGTTCTGGGTGCAATTGCCCTTCGACCAGGCGTCGCCCACGGCAGGCAACGGCTCCCACTTTGCCTTCATCGCACCCACGCGAGACGCGGTCGACGGCTTCCACAGGGCTGGGGTCTCCGCCGGGGGCACCTGTGATGGCCCGCCGGGGGCACGCCCCTATACGCCTGACTACTACGCAGCCTTCCTGCTCGACCCCTGGGGCAACAAAATTGAAGCTGTCCACATGAGCCTTGGCTAGCCTCAAGGAATAAGCGCCCTGCTCTAGCGATAGGTCACGACAAGGTAGGCGCGCAGCCCCTGCTCCCCCGTTGCGCTGATGGTGTGTTCCAGGTCGGCGCGGTAGTGCGCGGAGTCACCGGCGTCCAAAATGGACTCACTGCCTCCGGAAACCACCCGCGCACTGCCACTGGCCACCGTCAACAGCTCGCGAGTTCCCTCAAAGTGCGGTGAGCTGACGAGTTCGCCGCCGGGCCCCAGCACCACCTCATAGAACTCCATGTTCTTTTCCATATGCAGGGGCGACAGCGTGCGAATCTGGCAATCCTCATCGTCGCGAAACAGGTAACCCGGATCACTACCCCGTATCACCTCGATGCTGGAGCCCGCAGAGGGATCATCCACCAGCTCGCCAATGCTCAAACCGAAGGCCTGCGCGATGCGGAATGTCACAGCCAGGGTGGGATTGGCCTGACCGCGCTCAATCTGGCTCAGCATGGAGCGCGAAACCCCCGAGGCGGAGGCCAGTTGGTCAAGCGTGAAGCCGCTGCGCTGGCGTAGCTCGATAACACGCTCCCCCAGTCTCAGGGCCGCCGGGTCCGACTTCTCATCAGCCTTTGCCATGGAACTATCTCCCTCCTTTGCCATGGAACGCTCTCCCTCCTTTACCATGGAACTTTCTCCAATATAACGGATATTTTTCTTGTATAACGAAAGATGCCCGTCTAGTATAGCGGAATTCTATCCATCATAGTGAAAGACGTTATGAAAGCACTGGTTAAACGCGAGGCCAGCCAGGGCCTTTGGATGGAGGACGTGCCGGAGCCGGAACCCGGTATCAACGATGTCCTCATCAAGATCAAGCGCACCGCCATATGCGGTACCGACATGCACATCTACAACTGGGACAAGTGGGCGCAAGCCACCATCCCCGTGCCGATGACCGTAGGCCATGAATTTGTCGGTGAAGTTGTCGACGTAGGTGCCAACGTCAATGACTTCAGGCCCGGCCAGATCGTCTCTGGCGAGGGCCACGTGGTCTGTGGACGCTGCCGCAACTGCATGGCCGGTCGACGCCATCTCTGTCGCCAAACCTCCGGCATCGGCGTGGATCGCCCGGGTGCCTTTGCTGAGTACCTGGCCTTGCCCATGTCCAATGTCTGGGAGCACAGGCCCGGGATCGATCTCGATATCGCCTCTCTCTTCGACCCTCTTGGCAACGCGGTGCACACGGCCCTGCAGTTTGACCTGCTTGGCGAGGACGTACTGATCACGGGTGCCGGCCCGATCGGTGCCATGGCGGCGGCAGTCTGCCGCCACGCTGGCGCGCGACACGTGGTCATTACCGATGTGATTGATAGCCGGCTGCAGCGCGCCGCCCGGTTGGGCGCGACGCGGACCGTAAACGTTAGCCAGGAAAACCTTGAAGACGTGCAGCGGGAACTGGGCATGGTTGAGGGTTTCGATGTCGGCCTTGAGATGTCCGGCAACCCAGCCGCGTTTAACGCGCTCATCGACAACATGTGTCATGGCGGCAAGGTGTCAATTCTGGGCATCCCCGGCGAGGACACCGCGATCGATTGGAACAAGGTGATCTTTAATATGCTGACACTGAAGGGCATCTATGGCCGTGAAATGTACGAAACCTGGTACAAGATGTCCGTCATGATCGATTCCGGCCTGGACATCGCGCCGGTCATCACCCACCGCCTTCCCTACTCCGAGTTTCAGCTCGGCTTTGACGTTATGAACAGTGGAGAGGCCTCCAAGGTCATTCTCAATTGGGAGTCTTGATATGAACCAACGATTCAGGGAACACCTCAGCGCTGAGCTGAGCAGCATCCGCGAGGCGGGCCTCTACAAGGAGGAGCGCCTGATCACCACACCTCAGGGCGCCCGGGTGGGCGTTGCTGAGGGCCAGGTGCTGAACCTTTGCGCCAACAATTACCTCGGCCTGGCGCAGCACCCTGAGGTGACTGCAGCCGCTCGCCGAGGCATCGAAGACTGGGGCTATGGCATGGCTTCCGTGCGCTTCATCTGCGGCACACAGAGCCTGCACAAGCAGCTGGAGGAAGCGCTCAGCGAGTTTCTTGGCACCGAGGATACGATCCTCTACCCGTCCTGCTTTGACGCCAACGGCGGTCTATTCGAGACGCTGCTGGGTCCAGAGGATGCCGTCATTTCCGACGAGCTGAACCACGCCAGCATCATTGATGGCATACGCCTGTCGAAGGCGCAACGCTATCGCTACAAGAACAACGACATGAAGGACCTCGAATCGCAGCTGCAAGCGGCCGACGCCGCTGGCGCTCGATTCAAGCTAATCACCACGGACGGCGTGTTCTCGATGGACGGCACCATCGCGCGCCTCGACGAGATCTGTGATCTCGCCGAACGCTACGGCGCCCTGGTGCACTTCGACGACTGTCACGCCACCGGCTTTCTCGGCGCGCGCGGCCGGGGGACCCACGAGTATCGTGGCTGCCTCGACCGTATCGACATCACAACGGGCACACTCGGCAAAGCGCTGGGCGGCGCCTCCGGCGGCTACACGGCGGCAAGCCGCGAGATAGTCGATCTGTTGCGCCAGCGCTCCCGGCCCTACCTGTTCTCCAATACCGTAGCACCACCGGTGGTGGCTGGGGCCATACGCGCGCTGCAATTGGTCGACGAGGAGCCGGAGCTGCGCCAACGCCTCACCGACAACACCCGGCGCTTCCGCGAGGGGCTGGTGGCACTGGGCTACGAACTGCTGCCGGGGGAACACCCGATCGTGCCCATCATGCTGCACGACGCGAACCGCGCAGGCGAGTTGGCGCAGAGGCTGCTGGCGCAGGGCATTTACGTGGTCGCATTCTCTTTTCCTGTCGTGCCTCGCGGTAAGGCACGCATTCGCACGCAGATGTCCGCTGCCCTGACTGACCAGGACATCGATCGCGCCCTCGCCGCCTTTGCCGCCGAAAAACCCTAGAGAGATGGCCCGCATGCCGCGGGCACACCCACATTGTCGCCGGCCGCCATCTGACTGACGCCGACGGCCATGCCGGCTAGCGACGCCAATAACTAAGCTGTACGCATGCTCAATTGAGCAAGACTCCCTATCAGCTTCGCCCCGTTATGTACGGGGCTTTTTTTTACGCAGCGCAGCAAAAAACATGACGACACTACAGCAGATCTTTGGGCAACTGATCATTGCCGATCGACGACTCAGCGCAGAGGAATGCCAGCAAATTATCTGCGACTATGCATGTCTGCTGGATAGTGATGGACCGCTACCCGGCTGCGTCGCAGACGCCAGCAGGCTGCCCCATAGCAAAGACACCATCAAAATCGCCCTCCTTACGTGCATGGTAAGCAGCGGCGGCGATGATGAACTGATGCGCCACCTACGCCATGGCTATCTTATGCTGGCGGCCTTTCAGGAGCATGTCGGAGGGCAAACGCTGGGCATGAACTTCACGGCCATCGACCTGAAGGATGACCCGCAAGCGGTGGTTTTCCAGCTACAGCGTCAGGCGCGGGACGTGGCGCCCTGGAAACAGCGCGTGGCTGCCGAACAGGAACAGCTCTTACAGGAACTGCGCGCCGCAGGCGTGGAGCAAATACACTGACGCGCGTCAGCTTCGCGATTCGATAAAGTCGGTGAGCACCTGTTCCACGTAGGCACAGTCGTCCTCGGTCATCGTGGGGTGGCAGGGCAGCATGATGCCAAACTCCATAATCTGGTCGCAGTTTCCAAGCCCCGCCGGGTGAACGCGGAAATCGCGCCCTTTCAGCATCGGATGGCGCGTAATATTGCCCGAGAAAATCACCCGTGAGAACACGCCGTTGTCTTCAAGGTGCACCTGCAGGTCCTTGCGGCGCCAGCCGGTCTCCGGCCTGATCTGCAGCGGATAGCATATCCATGTGGTTTCGGCGTCGGCCTGAAGGGTCGGCACGATAAACTGATCACTGTAGCGTTCAAAGAAGCGGTAATAGCGCTGGAAACGTTCATCCCGCAGTCGCCACAGCTCATCAATGCGATCCATCTGGCCAAGGCCAAAGGCCGCCCCCGCCTCATTGGGAATGAAGCCGTACGCGAGATCCTCGAAAATGAACAGGGAATCGTAGTCCAGTCCATCCAACTGCTCGAGGAAGCGGCCATCACTCTCCTGGACCTTGGTGCCGAACATGTACTTTTCCGATGAGCGACCCCAGGCCCGCAAGGACAGTGCACGATCAAGATGGCGTTCATCATCGAAGAACACCATGCCGCCGTTACCCAGCGCGGTAATGATATGGAAGATCGAAAAGCTGGTTATCGAAATATCCGCCCGGGTCGCCGTTTTGCGGCCGCGAAGGCTTCCACCGAGCGTATCGGCGGAGTCGTGAACAAGCTGCAGGTCATGACGGTCGGCAATCTCACGCAGCTTATCCCAGTCGCAAATGCCGCCCACCAGGTCGGGCACCAGCATGGCGCGCGTGTTCGGTGTAATGACCTCCTCCACGCGCTCTACCAGAATCTGGTAATTGCTCAAGCCCACGTCGACAAAAACGGGCTTGTACCCGGCCTGGTAGATGCTGGCCACGTCGGTAGAGAACGTCAGCGCCGGGGTGATAACCTCCGACCCTGGTGGCAAGTTCAGCAAGCGCATGGCGATAAGCAGTGCCGAGGAGCCCGAGTTCACCATGACCCCATGGCGCTTGCCCATAAAGGCGGCAACGCGTTGTTCGAACTCACTGACATAACGCCCTGGCACGAGCCCCATCGGGTCATCAAGTACGCCATTCACGCGATCAATTTCGTTTTGCCCGTACATAGCGCCGCCGTAGCGAACAACGCGTGGGTCCAGTCTGTTTTGGCTCATGCGATCACACCCTCTCTTCCGCGAAGTCTTGCCAGCGCGGCTCATTCATCATTTCAACGAAGCGCGAATAGCTCCAGGGCCAGCTCGCGGGAATACCGCGGCTATCAAGGTACCAGCTGCTACAGCCGCCGGTGTACCAGACGGTGCGCTTGGCCGCTGCCTCGCGTTCCTGTTCAAAACGGGACATGGCTGCGTCCGTTGGGCAGATCTCTTTGACGCCCTCAAACTGCAGCCGATCCAATAGCTGGCCGATGTAGTGCCACTGGTGTTCGGCGATATCGATCAGTGAGAAATTTCCGACCGGCCCGTTGGGCCCGTTCAGCATAAACAGGTTGGGAAACGCTGGCACACCGATCGCGAAGTAAGCCTTCGGGAGATCCCCCCACAGCGCATTCAGGTCGGCGCCGTCGCGACCAATAATGTCCATAGGGCGCATAAAGGCGTTGGCCCGGAAGCCCGTCGCCAGCACGATGATGTCCAGTTTGTGCAGCTCACCATCGCGGGTCCGGATACCCTCTGGCTCGACGCTCTCGATACCCTCGGTGACCAGGGCTGCCTGTGGGTGCTGAATCGCCCGGTAGTAATCAGGAGACCACACCAGGCGCTTGCACAGCGGCTTGTGGTCAGGCCGAAGTCGCTCACGCAGTTCAGGATCAGTAACATTTTCCTCCAGGTTGGCCAGGCAAATGCGCGCCATCTCCTGGGCACCCTCGGATGAGTCATCGATAATGGCTTCCGTATAGCGGTCGACCGCCGCGTTATAACCCTCGAAATCCATGGCGGCCGCCAATACCTCTGGATCACGGAAGGCGGCGCGCTCTTCTTCACTGAAGTAGCCGTTTTCGACCGGCATGATCCACTGGGGCGTGCGCGTGTAATGCTCAATCAAGCCCGCCCGACCGGACAGGGCAGAAATTATCTGCACGCCGGTAGAACCGTTGCCGATCACGCCAATGCGTTTGCCATCCAGCGGCACACTGTGATCCCACTGGGCACTATGAAACAGATCGCCATTGAAGCTATCTAGCCCGGGAATATCCGGGCGCTTCGGATGATGCAGTACACCGGTAGCCGCGATCAGTACGTCGGCACTGTCTCGGCGACCATCCTTGAGCTCCACTAACCAACGGCCCTCGATGAACTCGGCCCGCACGGCCTCGCAGCCAAACTCGATGGCCTCGGCCAAGCCGTATTTTATCGTGACATCTTCGAAGTAAGCCTGTACCTCGGGTCCGGGAGGCAGGTGACGAGTCCAATCGGGGTTACGCTCAAACGTATAGGTGTAGTGATGAGAAGGTACATCGCAGGTAAGGCCGGGATAGGTATTTTCCCGCCAGGTGCCGCCGACGCGATCCGCTTTTTCGTAGATCGTGAAGTCAGTGATACCACGCTCGCGCAGCTTGATGCCGGCCAATATGCCCGCCATGCCTGCACCCAGCACGATTGCTCGCAGTTCTCTTTGCGCCATTGATCGGCTCCACTCAAAGGCTGAAACAGCATTCAGAATAGCCCAGCACGTCCGCCCAAGGCATAGCATTTATGTTCATTTTAGATAACAATAATGTTCACTATGGTAATGAAGGCAGGCTACTGTTGAACGCCATTGCGACACCCATTGCGCCCTTGGTTGGCTTGCTGGAGCGAGAAACTAATAACGCCGGCATCCGTCTCGACGCGCCCAGGCCAACATCAATCAGCGAGTTCACCTACTGGTATCTTGAAGCCATACAGCTGTTGGAGCTGCACTGTGCGGGCGAAGACAGGCAATCCGGTATGACACGCACCGAGGTCGAACTGCTATGCCGTTGCGCCTTGTCCGCACGAACACTGGAGGGGGCAATGACCCTGATCGGCCGCTACTGCGCGATGCTGGCGCCGCGCGCGGGCCGCACCGGACTGAGTCGACGTCAGGCGGCAGCCAGCTTCCGGTTTGAATCCCTGCGCGGCCGAGTGACCTCAACGAGTAGCCTGGTAGACATCACCGGCCTGTTTGCCTATCAGCAGCTGTTCCAGTGGCTGACAGGTGTCAACCTGCCCGTACTGCAGGTCAACATTGGCCCTTTGGAGCGGGAAGATCTTCTCCCTTTTCTGAAACTGTTCGGTGCGCCCGTTTTATCGGGCGGCGCCGCCTACGCTATCGACTACCCTCCCGGTGTGCTGACCCTGCCCATAGCGCGCACCGCAGCCGAGTTCGAGTCGTTCTTCGAGCTGTTCCCTTGTGCGCTCTTCACCGCCGACTCACGCGAGCTCCAGGCACAGGTGAGCTCGCTACTCAGCGCGTCACTTGAGCGAGGCGAAGGCCTCCCCACCCAGACCCAGCTTGCTGCCGCTCTCGGGCTTAGCCTGTCGACCTTTCGGCGTCGGCTGGCAAAGGCAGGCCACGGGTTTAGTCGCTTACGTGAAGATGCGCTACGCGACGCGGCGGAGCGCTACCTGCAGCAGGGCGATCTCTCCATCGCCACAATCGCCAGCCGACTCGGCTTCAGCGACCCGGGTGCCTTTCGGCGCGCCTTTCGCCAGTGGACGGGCCTCGCGCCAAGTCATTCACGGTCCCAGGTCTGAGACCCTGAGTACATGCTTAACGCCGCCCCGGCCCTGCTCAACGAGGCTGTGAACCGCGGCAACCTCTGCCAGTGGATGCTCGATGACGCGCGGCAAACGAATATCTCCGGCGGCTACTAAAGCCGCAATCCGTTCCAGCGCCTCAGCACACTCCTGATCATTCATGGTAGAAAAAACACGTCTTACGCTGCGCTGTTCAGCCGCCGCGATAGCGGCCGCGGGGTCGCCATCATCAACCAGGGTCGGAATGCTAACGAGCGTTCCCCCCTGCTTGACCAGCGACAGCGCCTGCGGCAGCGAACTCACGCCCACGGCGTCCATCAGGTAATCAACGCCGTCCGGAGACCATTCGGACAGTCGCGCGGCGATATCATCCGTGGCGTAGTCGAGGACCAGTTCGACGCCCAGAGACCGCACGTAATCACAATTGCTGCGACCACAGCTTGCCGCTACCCGAGCGCCGGCCCAGCGCGCGAACTGCACGGCAAAACCGCCCACGCCGCCCGAACCACCGTGAATGAACACGCGGTCAGCAGCCTGCAAACCCCCGCGATCAAACAGGCCTTGCCAGGCTGTTAGTGCCGCCACCGGCAAGACCGCAGCGGCGGCAAAATCCAGGCCATCAGGAATGCGCGCGACGCGATCTCGCGAGGCCACCGCGAATTCTGCGTAGCTGCCTTGGCCACCCTGACCATGGTTGGTGGGCGTGACGACGCGCTCTCCTGGCTCCAGATCATTGACACCCTCGCCAACCGCCGCCACCACACCGGCGGCATCGAAGCCGATGATGCAGGGAAAGACATAGGGGCGAAAGACCTCCAGCATACCTTCACGGTTCTTCCAGTCCGCCGGGTTCACCCCCGCGCAGACGACCTGCACGAGCACCTCGCCAGGGCCAGGCCTTGGGGTTTCCAACTCCATCCACTCAAATACGTCGGGACCGCCCGTCCTGTTAAATGCCATTGCCCGCATAGCGCTCCCCTTATTACACCCGTCCGAAACCTTAAACTGCCTGGCCGTTGTAGCGTCGCCGCAGCAGCGGCTTGTCAACTTTGCCATTGGCGTTCAGCGGCAAGGCGTCCAGCGTCTCGTAGCGACGGGGAATTTTATAACCGGCCAGGTAGGCTCGACAGTGAGCGATGAGATCGGCTCCTTTCGGCCCACCTTCTTCGCGGTCATGCCTGACAATCAAGGCACACAGAGATTCTCCCCATTGCGGATCGTCAACGCCAATGACCGCGGCATCGCGAACCGCCGGATGCAGGCGCAGCACCTCCTCAACTTCCTTCGAGGCAATGTTCTCGCCGCCACTGACAATCATGTCTTTCTTGCGATCGACAATGAATAGATAGCCATCATCATCAAAACGGCCGATATCGCCTGTCGCAAACCAACCTTCGCTGAATGCTGCGCGCGTCGCTTCAGGTTGCTGCCAGTAGGCCTGCAGACACTGTCTAGCCTTCACCAGAATTTCACCCGACTCACCTACTGCCACCTCGCCGCCTGCCTCGCCAGCCAATCGAACAGCGACACCGCGCACGGGCTTGCCAACAGACTGCAATATGTCGGGCCGTTCGATGCGGGCGCGCCGGTGATCATCCGCGCCAAGGAAGGCGATGCTGCCGGACAGTTCAGTCATCCCATATCCCTGGCTGAGATCAGCTTCAGTGACCGCCATCAAACGCTCGAGCAGCGACAAGGGCATACTGGAAGCGCCGTAGCCAATAGCGCGCAAATCAGCCAGAACACGCTTATCGAAGTCCGGATGGTCGAGCAACATGCCCAGCATAGTGGGCGCCGCCGACAGCGTGGTAATCCCGAGTTCGAGGCAACAGCGGATCACTTCAAGGGCATCAAAACCTGGCAGCAGCATCACGCATGCGCCGTAGCGATGCTGTAACAGGGTGTTGTGGGCGGCCACATGGAACAATGGGAAGGGGTAAAGAAAGCGATCATCAGGCATCACCGGCCGGCCCTGCGCGCCGGAATCGAGCCCGGCCAGAAGCGACGAGTGAGTCAGTACTGCACCCTTCGGTCGTCCTGTACTGCCCGAAGTGTACAGGAGCCAGGCCGGCGTATCCGCAGTCATCGCAATTCGCTCGCCTGGAAGCTCGCCCTGAATCAACAAGCTGGGCCAACCATCTTCATCACACAGGATCTCCAGACCGTGCGGCAAATCCTGCCGCGCCAGTAAAGGGCCGGCGAGCGCTGACTGCGCAAGCAAAAGATCTACGCCGGCGTGGTGTAATTGGTGCATCAACTCAGGAGCCGCCAGGCGCGCGTTAAGAGGAACGATGATCCGCCCTGCGGCGGGGACAGCGTACAACAGCGCCTGGTAGATATTACTGTTCCAGGAGAGTACAGCGACACGCGCGCCGGGCTTCGTCCGAGCCGCGATACCACAGGCCAGGCCTTCGATCAGCGCGCTCAGGTCTCGATAACTTGTGTAGCGCCCCTGCCACCACAGGGCCGGCGCGCCCGGGCGCAGCTCCGCCTGCCGGTAGACCAGATCATGCAGGTAGACCGCTTGTTCGCTCACTCGCGTTCAATGACTCGCCAACAATCCAGCCGTGAGGATAGGGAGGGACCTCATTTGAGGCAAGCCCTGAGCTGAAAGCCGCTTTGAACGGATCGTGCACAGAGGCTACCATCTGTGCATGCAACTGCTGCAAGCGCTTGCCACATTTACCGCCACCTTTCGGGAGGAGATCCTGGCGATCTTGTATCTCCTGCTGTCGCTGACCTGCACCGCACATATCCTGACCCACAAGCGCGATACCAAGGCTGCCATCGGCTGGATGGGCTTGGCCTGGCTCTCGCCTTTTCTCGGATCGGCGATCTACTTTTTCCTTGGTATCAACCGCATTCAGCGCCGCGCCATCAAAATGGAAGTCGGCAGCGCCTGGCCGGAAGGTGCCTTGAGCTTCGCAGCCACAAGCGAAGAGCAACTGGACGCACAGCAAAAAGCCTCCGCGCATCCTGAGTTGAGCGCCATGAACCACCTGTCGGAGCAGCTCACAGAACGCCAGCTCGTGCCGGGTAATCGCATCGTGCCCCTGATCGATGGCGACCAGGCCTTCCCAGCGATGCTCGATGCTATCAACGGCGCCCAGGATTCCATCGCCTTGCTGAGCTATATCTTCGATGCCGACGAGATCGGCAAGGTCTTTCTTGAGGCGCTTTTGGGGGCGCAGGAACGCGGCGTGGAGGTACGCGTGCTCATTGATGGCGTCGGTTCGAGTTACTCAAACCCGAACATGTTAAAACTGCTGAAACGTGCGGGTATTTCCTGCGCGTCCTTCCTGCCAACGCAGCTGCCACGTCTGCCAACCTACTCAAACCTGCGCAACCATCGCAAGATCATGGTCGTGGATGGCCTGATTGGTTTCACCGGCGGCACCAACATCCGCCAGTCACACTGCCTGCAAATGGAAAATGACAGTTACGCCCAATGTCTTCACTTTCAACTGGAGGGGCCTGTGGTGACTGGGCTTCAGCGAGTCTTCACCATCGACTGGGCCTTCGCCACCGGTGAAGTTCTGACCGGCGACGACTGGTTTCCGGCGCGCGAACGCCGCGGCGAGGTCTGGGCCCGCGGCGTTGCCCACGGTCCCGATGAGGACTTTGAAAAACTGGCCGACCTTCTGGTTGGCGCCGTGTCCGTGGCGCGGCGCAATATTCGGATTTGCACGCCCTATTTTCTGCCACCAACGGCCCTGATGCAGGGCCTTGGTGTGGCGGCGCTGCGCGGGGTGCGGGTTGACGTACTTGTCCCTCAGCGCAGCAACATTCGCGTTGTGCAGTGGGCTACCATGGCTCAGTTACGGCCTCTCGTGGAGAAAGGCTGCAATATTTACCTGACGCCCGAACCCTTCGATCACACCAAGCTGATGATCGTTGATAGGGCCTGGTCACTGATCGGCTCGACCAACTGGGACCCGCGCAGCCTGAGATTGAACTTCGAGTTCAATGTAGAGTGCTATGATACCGATCTGGCCTCAGAGCTAACGGGCATTTTCGAAGGCAAGCGTAGCGCGGCAGAGCGCGTAACGCTGGAGAGCCTGGTGGGCAGGTCACGGTGGGTACAATTACGCGATGCCATGGCCAGCCTGGGGTCGCCCTACCTCTAGTGCAAACGCCATTGAATAAGGAACCAGCAACATGGCCGTAGAATTCAACGCAGTCAGCTTCCTGGGGCGCTGGGCTTTTGCCGCGGCATTGGTCTTTGGCACCTACAACCCGACGGCCTTCTCTTACATCAGTTGGCTACTGGCAGAGGGCACCGAGTTCGGGCCGGTACCCGCCCTGCTTGGCGTGATCCTGCTGATTTGCTGGATCATGTTTATTCGCGCTACCTGGATATCACTCGGCCCGGTGGGCATCATCCTGGGTCTGGCGCTGTTTGGCTGCATGGTCTGGCTGATGGTAGATCTCGGCATTCTCAGCCTGGATTCCACCTCAGCCCTGACCTGGATCGCTCTGCTGCTGATGTCACTGCTGTTGGCGACGGGCATGTCCTGGTCCCACATCCGGCGCCGCCTCAGCGGCCAGTTCGACGTCGACGAGGTCGATGAGGTCTAGCGCGGCTGCCCCGCGTGCACGGGCTGTGCCGCGCCATCGGTCAGTTAAGACTCAACTGCTCCTCCGAGGTTGCCGGGATCACCACCGCAAGTCCGTCGCCATCAATGGCCTGGGTAAGTCCCTCACGGTCCACCCAACAGGTGACATAAGACGGCGTTCCTTCTTTCGGTATCACCTGTAGCCGCATATGCGCGTTAGTGCGGATTCGTTTCACGGACTTGAGTTTGAGCCGCGCATCCCCGTAAACCAACGCAAGGTCTGCCTTGCACTGGTTGAGCCTTTCGCGGTCTAACTTTCCAGCATTGGCGGGGGGTGAGGCCAGACTGACGAGCAACAGGACTATCGCTACGCCGGTGGCCGTGGTCGTTACTTTGATGCTGTTCATCGATCGCTCTCCCTATCAGTGATTCGACAGGGACCATGCTAGACGTACCCGTTTTTGCTGAAAATAGCCATATTTGATCTATGCCGTTGCAAAAATGGGCATGCCTAGGCGATATCATTTCCCGAACCGCGTTCGCGGCTGTCCATGGTGGGTCGTATACGGTCGAATTCGTCGGCAATGATCTCTCGCAGAACGCGCATTCGCGCGCTGAGGCGCAGATCCCGGTGCGTCAGCACCCACATATCGAGACTGTGAACGATCCGCGACCCGGGCACCCGTACAACGACATCTCGCATCTCGTGCAGGGCATAACAGGGCATGTAGGCCACGCCCATCCTGGCATGCACGGCCTGTGCGAGCGTGGCAACATCCTCAACGGCATGGCGAACCGGCAAGTCGGGGAAACGAGTATGCTGCAGCCATTCTCGCCGGTGATCCTCCAGCCGTTTGCCGATCCAGGTCAGGTGGCTGAGGTCTTCCGGAGCATCCGCTTTGAGTAGATCACGGTGTACATAGGTCGAGGCGGTCACTGCCCCGAGGTAGCGACCCACCAGCTGTTCCGGGGGGCGCACGCCAACCGGTAGGCCCCGGATGGCGATGTCGGCCTCGCGCCGGCTGAGATCGAGGGTGTCAAAGCTGGGCAGGAATTCCAATTCAATGCCAGGATATTGCTGGGCGAAATCAGCGAGGCGCTGCATCATGAAGCCCATGCCACCGACATCGGGCATAGTGATACGGATAGTGCCCTCTAAATGTTGGTCCTCGCCGGTAACTCGGCGCTCTGCCCCGGCGACCAACTCCTCGACGTGCTCCGCCATCGGCAGCAGTGCTTCGCCGGCTCCGGTCAGGCGATAGCCATCGGGCGTGCGATCAAAGAGGCGGGTTTGCAGCGCGTTTTCCAGCTCGTCGAGGCGTCGAGTTACCGTCGAGTTACTAACACCAAGATACTTGGCAGCGGCCCGTGCCGAGCCCTGGCGCGCCAGCGCCAATAGAACCTTAAGATCATTCCAGTCCATGTACTTGCCTGCTTCAGATGCCAGGCATGATGATAAGCGCTTTTCGCTCGGTCAGGCGTAGAACTGCGCAAAGGTATCGATAAAGCGCGACAGATCAGCTTGCGGCAGATCATTGATGCCGGCGGCGGCTTTACGCCCTCCACCCGTGGGGAATTGCATGCAGAGTTCGTCGGCGCCCGTCTTGTTGTTCAAGGGCGCGCGAACGCTAACGAGGTAGCTTCCGTCTGCCTTTTCAGTCAAAACAGCGTGGCCGCGATCGGGATCTGCATTCGCAAGATCGTTGCTATAAACACCGCTCACGCGTCTAGCCCAGGGCTCATTGGGTAAAAGGAAAGCCGCGGTGGCGGCATCCTTATGAATCGGCTCAAGGGCTGCGGCGGCCCCCATATCCTGATGATAGCCCGTTTCGAGCCGCTGGAAATGCTCGGCACTATCCATAATGAAATCGAATGGACTGGCATAAACGGAGATCAGTCGGTAGAGCTCAACCGGCTCGAAATGCAGGTCCTCCAACTTCGAGCCGTAGCCGTTATAGTTGATATAGATGCCCAGGTTTTCCAGCTGCGACTGTCGCTCCGCCGACAGCCCAAGCGGTCGCGCGAGCGCCTGCGCGCTGGTTTTCAGATTATCACCGAAGGTACCGACAACGGCCCACTCTAGAAACGCACCGTCCAGCACCTTGTTGATCAGCAGGCTGGTGCAAACATCGGGGGCGGTATTGATATGCACCTCGAGTCGCTCGCTGCTCGGGATATCACCGGCGAAATGATGATCGCAGTAAAAAACCGAGGCGCCCGCGTCTAACACTCTTTCCAGTCCAGCACGATTCTTGTCGAGTGATACATCAAGCACGGTCACTCGGGAGTCGCTCGATACCTCAATCTTGTCCAGTAGCTTGATATCGCGTTTTACGCCTGTAACCAGCTGTGCGTCGCGCGGCTCGGCGTTGCGCAACTGGGTCAGTGCGCACAGGCCGTCTGCGTCGCCATTGAACACATCGAAGTCAGTCATCAGGGCTTACTCGAAAGGGCTTGCTCGACAGGGGCTCAGGGTTGAGGTGGAAACAGTTCTTTAACGTTGGAGGGCGTAGTGTTCGCCGAGGCGGGCGCGCGACCCTGCTTGTTCCAGAGGTGGTCGTAACGCACCTCGTGATTTCCGAAACCGCTGACCGCCGAGCGCAGCACCGCGGTGATACCGGCGCAGTCGATCGTATCGCAGTAACGTCGGAGGTCCGTCAAGTGCGCATGAATTTGCCCGTAGCTAAGGCACTCTTCTTCCGCACGCATAATCATTGGATGACCGGTGCCGGCAACTTTTGTCCCCAGCAGCAGCTCTTCGTGCAGCTTTTCGCCTGGACGCAGGCCGATGAATTCAACATTAACATGTTCACCAATGTGTGTGTCGTGATCCATCTCGTAGCCGCTGAGACGAATCATGCGACGCGCCAGATCAACAATACGCACTGGCTCGCCCATGTCCAACACAAACACATCGCCGCCGGTGCCCATGGCCCCGGCCTGCAAGACCAGCTGCGCCGCTTCCTGAATACTCATGAAGTATCGCGACACTTCCGGGTGCGTTACGGTCACCGGCCCACCCGCTTCTATCTGATCGCGGAACAGCGGCACCACCGAGCCCGAGGAGCCCAGCACATTGCCAAAGCGCACCATGCAAAAACGTGTGGAGGACTGCTTCTCGGCAAGCACCTGCAAAATCATCTCGGCGAAACGTTTCGATGCCCCCATGATGTTAGTGGGCCGCACCGCCTTGTCGGTGGATACCAGCACGAAGGTCTCCACACCAGCCTTGCGCGCCGCCTCCGCCGCATACCAGGTGCCAAAGACGTTGTTGGATACACCCTCAGCGACGTTGTATTCCACCATAGGCACGTGCTTGTAGGCCGCCGCGTGATACACGGTCTCAACTTCAAAGGTACGGTAGATGCTCTCCAGTCGCCGCTGATCCTGGACAGTACCCAACAGCGCTCGAATCTCCACTGCCTGCTCAATACCATCCGCAAGCTCCAGGAGTTCGCGCTCGATCTGGTAGAGCGCGTATTCAGAGTTGTCGAGCAGCAGCAGCTCTCGGGGACCAGAGGTTAGTATTTGACGACACAGTTCTGCGCCAATCGAGCCTCCTGCGCCGGTGACCATTACAACCTTGTCGGTAATGCAGCGATCAATCAACTCCGGATGCGGTGGCACAGGGTCGCGCCCCAGCAGGTCATCAAGGTCAATATCCTGAATCTGGTTAACGCTAGCTCGCCCGGCAACCAGTTCGTTGATCTTGGGAACCGTGCGCACGTGCACGGGCAGGCCCACCAGAGAATCAATAATTTCGCGCCGCCGCTCCGGCGATGCTGACGGTATCGCCAGTAGCACCTGAGTGATGTCGTGTTCGTGAATCAGACGCTCCATATCGTCCGGTCGGGCGACCTGTAGACCGTTGATGACAGAGTGCTGCAGGCGCGCATCGTCGTCAACGAAGACCACGGCACGATACTGGTCGCCATGGTGCAGGGCAGTCAGAAGCTGACGTCCGGATTCACCCGCACCGTAAATGATCACCTTGCGTGACAGCGAACGCAGTTTCGCCTGGTAGTAGGCGCGCACGCCAAGCCGTGTACCACCGATGAGAAGCAGCGCAATGCACCAGTAGAAGAAAGGTGTGGAGCGCGGCACGTCCGCCTGGGTGAAGAATACGGTTGCGGCTAGCACCAGCGTTGAATAACTGACGGCGGTTATCACCGCCCAGATCGCCTGCTGGCCCATAAAACGAATAACGGCCCGGTAAAGACCGAGCCGCAAAAAAACGATGGCACTGATGAGCACGGTCGTCGCCGCGCAGGCTATTTCGACGGCGCCAAAGTGCAGATCCATATGGCCCATACGAAACGCGACCGCCGACCACATCGCCGCGGTTACGAAAACCATATCCAATAAAAGAAGAACGGACTGCTTGATATTACGAGGCAGTTCTATCAGCTTTTCCAGCGCCTCGCGCAGCGTACCCATCATGGCAGCCGGATAGCGAGCAATATTGGTCCCTAGCCGATTTAGCAAGTCCACTCCTTCCCCTGATATGGTCTCAGCAGCCGCTTGTATATAGGTTTGAGCGCGGTGCCGAGAGGAGGATTCTACGCTAGTTTACCCAGTATAGCCATTCCAGCACTGAGCGGCAGAAATGCCAATATTACCAAAAGCCACTGCCACTGCGGGAAAGCCGCCGTGAGCGCTGCGAGAGGAAAGAGCCACAGACCGTTAATGGCCAACAGCAGCAAATCTACAGGCAGGTGTCCGCCCCAGTGCAGAGCAAGGCGCTGATAGCCGTGACTGCGGTGGGCCTCCATGAACCGCTCACCGTGCAGCATTCTTCGCAGCAGGGTCCAGGTCGCGTCAACGAGGAAGGCTGCAAGCAAAATGATCCAGCAGGCCGCGGGCAGACTGCCGCTGGCCTCTCCGATAAGCGCTAACGCGCCCAGCAGGAAGCCGGTCGGCACACTACCGGCATCGCCCAAGAAGAGCCGGGCCGGCGGAAAATTCCATAGCAGGAAGCCAAGATGGGACGCAGCCAGCAGCAAACAGACCATGGCATAAGTATCTTCGCCACTGCGCCACCAGGTCAGCAAGGCGGCACTGCAACAGGCGACGAAGCACTGTATGGCAGCGATCCCATCGATGCCATCCATGAAGTTATAGAGGTTTACCAGCCACAGCAGCGCGATGAAGATTAGCGCAGAGGCAAGCGGCGTCCAGAGTCCTGTCAGCAGTGGCAGTGGCGGCGGCAGCAGCGACACGAAAAGCGCGCAGGCCACGGCGTAGGCCGCTAACCTGAAACGCGCCGACAGCCCGCGAATGTCGTCGATAACACCGATCAGGCAAAGGCCGATGGCGGCGGCCAGCGTAAAGGCATAAATCGGTGACAGCAGCTTGTATAGGAAGCTGTAGACAATAACGCCAAGCGTAAACGAAAGCATGAGTGGCGTACCGCCGCCGTGCGGCGTCGGTTGCTCATGGGAGCTGCGCGTATTGGGCTGATCGACAATATGCCAGCGCCGAGCCAGGTGCAGGTAGGCACCGCACATTAGCGCTGAGCTGGCCAGTGTCAGCAACAGCGCAATCAATGATTTGCCACGCCCAGGGCTTGCTCGAGGTTCAGCTGCGGCTGCCAGCCTCGCTCCGCCCGCAACTTACGGGCGTCGTAGAGCTCAGTACCGAACAGACGGCGGTAACTGTCACGGCTGTCTAGCCGCGCCGACACATCGAGGCCGACACAGGCGATGCGCCAGAGCCACAGCGGCAGGCTCATCGTATCGCCTCTGCCTGCTGCCCGACGCAGGGCACGATAGATTCGGCGGCTGCTATAGCTGTCGCCGTCGCAAACGATATAGGTATGAACGCCCCGACTCGGACGCTGCAAAAAATCCAGCATAACGGCCACGAGGTCTTCTCGTGAGATCATCGAACGGGCTCCCAGTTCAGGCGGCATCGGCAGACCGCGCTGCGCCGCTCGCGCAAGCGCACCAAGATTACCACTCGCGTCGGCGTCATAGACCAGGCAAGGGCGCAGAATCACAACGGCCATCTCTGTTCGTGCGAACTCCCTGCGCAGGGCTTCCTCTGCTCGCCATTTCGACAGGCCATATTCGTCCCGTTGCTCGCTGATGCGTTCTTCGGTCCGCGGCGCGGCTGACGGCGCTTCACCCATCGCTTTAATACTGCTGGTAAATAGAAAGGTGCCTACGCCTGCGTCAGCCGCCGCTCGGGCCAACATCCAGGTCGCATCAAAGTTGATGCGGGCATAGGCTTCTGCGGTGCTGCGTTGATGCGCAATCCCGGCCAGATGAAAGACTACATCGATACCGTCCAGTTCACGCGCATCGGGTATCCGGCTTGCCAGATCGGCAACCAGCGCCTGGGTACCCGAGGGCGCCGTACGTTTGTCACGCACCAGGGCGACCACATCAACGTCGGCCGCCAGCAGCTGGCGGCATAGTTCTCGCCCGATATAACCGTTAGCGCCAGTGACGAGACATCTAGGCAATGTATAGAATCCAGAGCTGGTCTTGTTGTTTTGCTGTTTCCCCTCTCGGCAAGGCCATGCACTTCACCTTGTACCCACGCCGCAACAAAAAAGGGGCCTAAGCCCCCGCATGATACGGATGCGACGGACTTAGTCCAATGTTATCCGGGTGCGGTTCTTGTCGAGCGTCGACTGGCCGATGCCGCGCACCTCCATGAGCTCATCAACGGTACCGAAAGGGCCATAGGCCTCTCGATGCCGGATGATCTCCTCGGCCCGACTAAGGCCGATGCCGACCAGGCCGTCGGCCAACTGCTCAGCGCTGGCGGCATTGATGTTCACCGCGCTTGCAGCCGCCGCATCCTGCGCCAGTACGGCGCCCGGTTGTAGCGTTAACGCTGTCGCCAGCGCCAGCAACAGCGCAAATAGCCAGTGCGCTCGTTGAGTGGAGGGTTTGGTATGGAACAGTGCTGGTATCGTCATGATGATATCTCCCTTGGGGATTACGCGTCCGTGCGTGCATCCGTATCGAGAGGCAGTGTAGCAAGGCAAGCACGCCGAGCGGCGTGGGCGGCGCTATATGACGAAAAGCAGTTAGCCTGAATTAATCTCGCCGATTACCCGCTCAAGGGCCGCCTGCGGATCAGTGCTCGCGGTAATCGAGCGGCCAATCACGAGGTAGTCGGCGCCCGCGGCTATTGCCGCGGAGGGCGTCAGCACGCGCCGCTGATCGCCAGCGTCGTCGCCCGCCAGCCGAATGCCGGGCGTTACCAGTGCAAACTCAGAGCCGCGCGCTACCCGCAGCGCCGGCGCCTCCTGTGCAGAGCACACGACGCCATCAAGGCCACTGTCAGCGGCAAGTTGGGCGAGGTGTAGAACGCGCTCGGCCGGGGATTCTGCGTAGCGCAGCTCGGCCAGATCAGCATCACTCAGGCTCGTTAGCACCGTAACGCCAATCAGCAATGGGGGGCGACTGACGGCATTCGCCGCCTCTGCCGCAGCCTCCATCATGCGACGCCCGCCGCCAGCATGAACATTCACCATCCACACACCCAGGTCAGCCGCCGCGCGAACCGCACCGGCGACCGTGTTGGGAATGTCGTGAAACTTGAGATCCAGGAAGACCTCGAAGCCCAGGTCATGCAGCTGCCTGACGATGTCCGGGCCACAGCGTGTGAAAAGCTCTTTGCCCACTTTAGCCCGACACAGTTCTGGCGTGAGGCGGGCAGCCATCGCAAGAGCCGCTTCTGCATCAGGATAATCGAGGGGAACAATAATCGGTGGCGTCATAGCATCTCCAGCCAGGCCAGGGGCATAGCGCTATTCCTTGCGGCTGCCGCGTATCGACTTCATGGTACCCCAGTATTTACAGCTCGGGCATGACCAGTGCAGATTTCGCCCGGAGAAGCCGCAATGGCTGCAGCGGTAGGCCGGGCGTTCCTCAATGAGTCGCTCCACCAGCAGATGCAACAGTTCCAGACTATCGCGTGCGCCATCATCCGCCGCTTCCAACTGCATGCGGATAAGCCTCTCCAAGCCCCGCAATGATGGCTGTCGGGCCAGTTGCTCGGTGAGAAAACCCGCCGCCTCTTCCTCTCCACCAGAGCTGCGCAGCGCCTCGGCCAGTGCCAGTACCAGTGGGGCGGAAGGGTTGCGCTCAAGGCAGTGCATAAGGTACTCGCGGTAGGCATGCTCCTCGCCCAGCTCGACATAGCAGCGCCGCAGCGTCGGCAGCGTCTCGGGCACGTAATCCGCATCCTGCTGTCGCACCCGCCTGAGGGACTTGATGGCCCGGCGATGATTGCCAAGGCCAAGCTCCACCTCGCCCAGCATAATGGCAGCGCGTACGCAGTGCTTGTCTCGACTGAAGGCTTGTAGCAACAGCCGGCGCGCTTCCTCCAGCTCACCCTTTTGCATGTACTCCGCAGCCAACTCACAGTATAAATGTGGCAGGACAATGGCCACATCCTGGCCCAGCCAGCTGCCTGCCTCAGCGTCCGACGCGGAGTTCAGCAAAGACTTGCGAGGCAACATATCGCCCGCAATTTCGATCGCTCGCTGCCAGTCCCGCTGGCTCTGGTAAATCTCCAGCAGATGCATCTGGCCCGCACGGCGCTGCTCGGGGCTCTCTTCCAGCAGATCCAGCAGCAGACGCTCTGCCCTGTCGTAGAGACCGGCGCTGATATAGTCGCGCGCGAGTTCCAGATGCGCCTGATGCACCTGGAGGCGCGGCAGGCTGGGGCGAGCCAACAGATTCTGATGGATGCGTATGGCCCGTTCGACCTCACCTTTTTTACGCAGCAGGTTGCCCAGGGCAATGTGTGTCTCGAGGGTTTCCGTGTTCACCTCGAGCGCGTTGATGAAGGAGTCGATAGCGCCGTCGGGACGGCCGTCCAGAATATCGTTAAGCCCCTTGTAATACTGACTGGGAAGCTCTGGTGCGTTTACCGAGGATGGCGCACTGCGGCGCCCCAGCAACCAGCCGATGGCAATTGCCAGGAACAACAGACTGAATACCGCAAGATCATTCACCGTCTTTCAGGCCTGCGGTGCGCAGACGGTCGACCTCGGCCCGGGCTCGGGTCAGCTGACGATTGGAAGAGGCCAGCGCACCGCGCTGGCGCAGGAGAATACTCGTGGACGCAAGCACGCCCAGCACGCCGCCAGCAACGAGGGCAGCTAGCACCCAAAAAGATACGCTGCGTGGCGAAAACTGGTACACCAGCACATCCAGCGGCACCAGTTCTTCATTCTGCAAAGAGAACATGATGCCGACGCCCAGCATGGCTAAGACCACCAGCAGGGCTACCAATTTATAAAGCAGTTTCATGCGGGGCGTTAGAGGCCGACTTGCAGGCCCTGGTTGACGCGCTCGCGCAGTTCCTTACCGGGCTTGAAGTGAGGCACATATTTGCCGGTAAGTTCTACAGAGTCGCCGGTCTTGGGATTGCGCCCGCGACGGGGCTCCCGGTAGTGTAAGGAAAAACTCCCGAAACCACGGATTTCAATACGCTCACCCGCTGACAGCGAATGGGACATGTGCTCCAGGATCGTTTTCACTGCCAACTCAACGTCCTTGGACGACAGCTGTCCGGTCTTGGCGGCAATGGCTTCGATCAATTCACTCTTGGTCATAGCGGCCTCTTCAGGGGGCTATCCACGCGTCGCATTTGTTCGGGCCGCTTATTGTGTACCCAATGATTTAAGAGCGCAAGTTGTTATTTTTTAACAATATTTTGGCAAAAAAAAGGCCCGCTACTGCGGGCCTTGGTGCTAGCGGTGGGTAGCTTTTAGCCTTCGCCCATCTGCTGCTTGATGAGGTCGCCGATCGTTCCAGGTGAGGCCGCTTCCTGCTCGGACTCTTTCAGCGATTTCACGGCTTCCTGTTCATCATCGTAGTCCTTGGCCTTGATGGACAGGGCCAGGCCGCGGCTCTTGCGATCAACGGAAATGATCTTGGCCTCGACGCTATCACCGACCTTGAACATGCTGCGGGCGTCCTCGACACGGTCACGGCTGATGTCAGAGGCCTTCAGGTAGCCTTCGACTTCCTCGGCCAACTTGACCAGTACACCCTTGGCGTCAGCTTCAATGACTTCACCGGTAACAATGCTGCCGCGGTCGTTCTCGTTGACGTAGTTGCCGAAGGGGTCGTCTTCCAGTTGCTTGATACCAAGAGAGATGCGCTCACGCTCCGGGTCGATAGACAGGATAACCGTCTCGATCTCGTCGCCCTTCTTGTAATTGCGTACTGCTTCTTCGCCGGTCTCATTCCAGCTGATATCTGACAAGTGTACGAGGCCGTCGATGTTGCCTTCCAAACCGATGAAGATGCCGAAGTCAGTGATGGACTTGATGGAACCAGCGATCTTGTCGCCCTTGCTGTACTGCGAAGCAAAGGCATCCCAGGGGTTCTGTTGGCACTGCTTGATGCCGAGGGAGATGCGGCGACGCTCTTCGTCGATGTCCAGAACCATGACCTCCACCTCGTCGCCCAGTTGGACAATCTTGGAGGGGTGAACGTTTTTGTTGGTCCAGTCCATCTCGGATACGTGCACCAGGCCTTCCACACCTTCTTCGAGTTCGGCGAAACAGCCGTAGTCGGTAAGGTTGGTAATGCGCGCCTTGACGCGGCTGCCCTCGGGGTAGCGACCAGTGATCTCGACCCAGGGGTCCTCGCCCAGCTGCTTGAGGCCCAGAGAGACCCGGTTACGCTCGCGGTCGAACTTAAGGATTTTAACGTCGATTTCCTGGCCCACTTCGACAATCTCGGAGGGGTGCTTGATGCGCTTCCAGGCCATGTCGGTAATGTGCAGCAGGCCATCGACACCACCGAGGTCGACAAAGGCACCGTAATCGGTGAGGTTCTTGACGATGCCCTTCACCGACATGCCTTCCTGCAGCGTTTCCAGTAGCGCGTCGCGCTCGACACTGTTCGCTTCTTCCATCACCGCGCGACGTGAAACCACCACGTTGTTGCGCTTCTGATCGAGCTTGATGACCTTGAATTCGAGTTCCTTGCCTTCCAGGTGAACGGTTTCGCGTACGGGGCGAACATCGACCAGCGAGCCGGGGAGGAAGGCGCGAATGGTATTGATGTCGACGGTGAAGCCACCTTTAACCTTGCCATTGATAACGCCGGTGACCACATCGCCGGCCTCGAAGGCGGCTTCCAGATCTTTCCACGCTTCGGCGCGCTTCGCTTTCTCGCGGGACAGTTTGGTCTCGCCGAAGCCGTCTTCAACGGTTTCCAGCGCGACCTGCACTTCGTCGCCTATCGTCAGGGTGCACTCACCAGATGCGTCGGTGAACTGGGCACGAGGGATGACGCCTTCGGACTTCAGGCCCGCGTGAACGGTGACCCACTCGTTGTCTATGTCGATCACAACGCCGGTGACGATTGCACCCGGCTCCATCTCGACGGTCTTCAAGCTTTCTTCAAAGAGTTCGGCGAAAGATTCGCTCATTACACATTACCTGTAGTTTTGCGGTGGTCGCCCACCGTTCCGGGCCTCCAGCAGGACCGGGTTGATCAACACTGGCGCAACGTGCCGGAAACGCTGGACCGACGACGCGCACTACTTGCTATTTTCTCGAATTTTGCGGGAGATTGGCTCTAGATCAGGCCTTTTGCCCGCACATCTTGCATGACCCGCGCAAACACATCTGTTATGGGCGTGGCCGTACTGTCGATGACAATAGCGTCCTCAGCGGGCACCAGGGGCGACACGGCACGGTTTGCGTCGCGCGCGTCTCGCTCCTCGATATCCTCGAGAAGGCGCGGGAGACTAACAGATTCCCCATTGGCCATCAACTGCCTGTAGCGGCGCTCGGCGCGCTCGGATGCTGAGGCCGTGAGGAAAAATTTTAGGGGCGCATCAGGGAAAACCACGGTACCCATGTCGCGACCGTCTGCAATCAGGCCTGGCGGCCGGCGAAATTCCCTTTGCCGGGCCAGCAAGGCCTCTCTGACGCTTGGGATGGCGGCTACTTTTGAGGCGCCGCGGCCACCCTCCTCCGTGCGAATCTGGCGGCTGACGTCAGCACCCTTATAAGCGACCAGGACCTCACCGCTGGCCGCTGCGGTAAAGGCTACGTCGAGATGCCGAGCGACCTCAGTCACCGCAGGCTGATCCTCCCAGTCCACACCCTCAATCACGCAGGCCTGCCCAACAACGCGATATAGCGCGCCACTATCGAGCAGCGACCAGCCGAGCTGCTCGGCCAGCAGCTGGCTGATGGTTCCTTTGCCTGCGCCCGAGGGGCCATCAACGGTGATAACGGGCGCACCCACGGGCGCTGCCCCTTCATCACTCACCGTTAGCCACCACACTGATTTGCAGACCCAGGCCCCGCGCCAGGGCATCAAAGCCCGGAAAGGACGTGGCCACATGATCGCAATCCAGGATGCGGATTTCGCCCTCCGCCCGCAGGGCGGCTATCGCGAAGGACATCGCAATACGATGATCCATGTAGGTGGCAATGACGCCGCCCCCCAGGGTTCCACCGTCGATAATGATGCCATCTTCCAACACTTCATTACGCACACCCAGTGTTGTCAGTCCTTCAGCCATCGCTGCAATGCGATCACTTTCCTTGACACGCAACTCTTCGGCGCCGCGCAGTACGGTGCGGCCGTCCGCACAGGCTGCTGCGATAAACAAGGCGGGGAATTCGTCTATCGCGAGGGGCACCTGATCTTCTGGAATCTCGATACCCTTGAGGCGCGCATGGCGCACGCGTATGTCGGCGACAGGTTCGCCGCCGATCTCACGCTCATTTTGCAGGGTAATATCCGCGCCCATGAGCGCGAGGATGTTCAGAACGCCCGTGCGTGTCGGGTTAATGCCGACGTGCGTGAGCAGCACATCGGATCCCGGCGCAATACTCGCGGCCACCAGCAAAAACGTGGCCGATGAAATATCTGCGGGCACATCGATGTCCATGGCCGCGAGACGACCACCACCCGCCAGCCCAATGACGCCATTGTCTGTCGATACCGCATAGCCGAAGCCACGCAACATACGCTCCGTGTGATCCCGGGTGGGCGCCGGCTCGCTGACTGAGGTGCGCCCGCGCGCGTAGAGACCAGCCAGCAGGACGCAGGATTTTACCTGCGCACTGGCCATCGGCAGGTCATAGTGAATCCCCGTGAGTTCTGCGTCACCCGCGATCTTGAGGGGTGGTCGACCGCCATCGGCGCCGTCCAGCGAGGCGCCCATTTGCGTCAAGGGGTCGATTACCCGCCCCATGGGGCGCTTGCACAGTGAGGCATCGCCAGTGAGTTCAACATCAAAAGACTGTCCAGCCAGCAGGCCCGCAAGCAAACGGATACTGGTCCCTGAATTGCCCAGATCAAGGGACGCAGCCGGGGCCTGCAAACCGTGCAACCCGACGCCATGAACGGTGACCTCGCCATCGAGCGGGCCTTCTATAGCAACACCCATAGCACGAAACGCTGCCACTGTAGCGAGGGCATCGTCGCCTTCGAGAAAGCCGCTGATGTGCGTGACTCCCTCCGCCAGAGCGCCGAGCATAATCGACCGGTGTGAGATGGACTTATCGCCTGGAACGCGGACTTCGCCACTCAGCGTGCCGCCGGGTAATAGCTTGAATTCCATAGTCTTCGTGGCCTCAGGTCACCCGCGCGCGGCCTGCCGCTCTATACGGGCAAGCACGGCGTTGACCTTAAGATCGCTGCCTTTCCTCCAACAGTCTGGCAAATTCATCCCGCGCCGACTTCGCACGGCTAAACGTCTCGTTTAGCTGCTCCCCATCGGCTCGATCTATCGCGCCGCGCAGCGCGTCTAGATGCTGGCTGAATCGATCAATAGCTTTCAGCAGTGCCTCGCGGTTTGCCAGCGCAATATCGCGCCACATGACAGGGTCTGACGAAGCGATGCGGGTAAAATCCCGAAAACCACCGGCGGCGAAACGAAATATATCTTCGCTGGCATCGCTGGCAGCGAGCGCGTCAACCAGCCCATAGGCCAGAACGTGAGGCAGATGGCTGGTCGCCGCCAATACTGCGTCGTGCTCATCGACGTCCATTTCAACAACGTTGGCGCCCGTCGTATTCCACATCTCACGGACGAGAGTGAGAGCAGCTTGGTCGTTACCTGGCACGGGAGTCACGATCACACGGTGATCGACGAAGAGGTCTGCCCGGGAAGCATCTACGCCACTGCGCTCGGAGCCTGCAATGGGGTGCGCCAGCACCACCCGGGGGGGCATCTCACCGCCGTTCGCTGCTCGCGCCGCCTCCCGCAGATTGCCCTTCACACTCGCCACATCTGTGATAACCGGGCAGTGCTCCGCTGACTGAAGCGGCAGGATCCTGCCCAGCATGTCCGCAGCGACCAGCGTGGGGGCGGCTAGTACCAGGATGTCCGCTCTCGCCACAGCCTCCTCAAGGTCCAGCGTGTATTCGTCAATGACGCCGAGTTCCACACCTCGTTCCAGTGAGGGGCTGCGATGCCCATAGCCGATGAGTCGATCACAGAAACCGTGCTCGCGCAGGGCGCGGGCAAGAGAGCCACCAATCAGGCCCAAGCCCATAATGACAACGCTTGGTTTTGGCACTAGAGGACGGCTCTCGGATAAGAGCCCAGTGGCTTCAGCAGGATTGACTGATTCTCAAGCTCAGCGATAACCGCAGCGCAGTTTGGATCATCAAGGTGGCCCTCAAATTCGATGAAGAAGACGTAAGCCCACTTCTCGGTGCGCGAGGGTCGGGTATCAATCCGCGTGAGGCTGATCCCCGCCTGCCGAAAGGGATCTAACAGCGCATACAGTGCGCCAGGCTTATTGCGGCTGGAGACAACAATGGAGGTCTTGTCGCGACCACTGGGGGGAACCTCTTCCCTTCCAATGATCAGGAAACGTGTGGTGTTGTCGGCATAGTCCTCAATATGTTCAGCCAGCTTTTCCAGGTCGTACATCTCCGCCGCCATATCGCCCGCTACGGCGGCAACGCCCGGCTGCTCCAAGGCCATGCGTGCAGCCTCGCCATTGCTGCTGACAGCCAGTCGCTCAACACGAGGATAATGGACGTCCAGCCAGTTACGACACTGGGCAAGTGCCTGCTGATGTGCGCAGATGCGTATCACCTCCGCCCCACCGCTCCTGGCGGCGACCAGCAGGTGGTGGGAGATCGGCATCTCCACCTCGCCCGATATCTTCAGCGGCGAGTCAAGGAAACTGTCCAGCGTATGGCTCACCATGCCCTCGGTAGAGTTCTCCACGGGCACCACGCCGTAGTTGCACTCACCAGATTCCACCTGGGCAAAGACAGCGTCGATGCTGGCCTGTGGCTCGCAAACGGCGGCGTGACCGAAGTGCTTGGTCGCTGCCGCCTGGGTGAAGGTGCCCGCCGGACCCAGGTAGGCGACCGACAGAGGCTTTTCCAGGGCGAGGCAGGCGGACATGATTTCGCGGAACACGTGAGCGACCGAGCTACCATCGAGTGGGCCGCGATCGCGCTCGATAATGCGGTTTAATACCTGGGCTTCGCGCTCAGGCCGGTAGTACACCACCTCTGGCGCATCCTCGCCGCGCGCTTGCGCATCCACCATGTCAGCCAGCTTGATATCTGCCACACGCTGGGCGCACTCTGCACGCTGAGCGATCAGCTCCTGAATTTGCCGGTCAATGGCATCAATGTCTGCCCTGACCTGCTCGAGGCTTCTTTCGTCCTGCTTGTCTGCCATGGGGCAGCGCCCTCAGCCGTTTCGTTGTTCGAAATCCTGCATGAACGCGATCAAGGCATCAACCGCGTCCTCGTCGACCGCATTGTAGATGCTCGCTCGCATTCCCCCGACCGAACGGTGGCCCTTCAGATTGAGCAGCCCCGCCGCTTCTGACTCGGCCAGAAAGGTTTTGTCGAGCGCGTCATCGGCCAGCGTGAAGGGCACGTTCATCAATGAGCGGCTGGGCACCTCTACCGGATTAGCGTAGAAGCCACTGTCATCAATGGCTGCATAAAGCTTCGCCGCCTTGCGCCGGTTAAGCGCTCCGATCGCTTCGAGGCCACCCTGCGCTTCAAGCCAATCGAACACGAGGCCCGCCAGGTAAATGGCAAAGGTCGGCGGCGTGTTGTACATCGAATCGTTATCTGCTGCCACCTGCCAGTTCAGCATGGCAGGACATTGTGGCGCAGCCAGGCCGAGCAGGTCTCGGCGGACAATTATCAGTGTCAGGCCGGCCGGGCCGATATTCTTTTGCGCGCCGGCGTAAATCACGCCGAAGCGACTGACATCAATCGGGCGTGACAGGATTGTCGAGGACATATCAGCCACCAGCGGGCTGGCGACGTCGGGCGTCCAGAAGAATTCTACGCCACCAATGGTTTCATTCGGGGTGTAGTGTAGGTAGGCGGGGTCGTCACCGAGCTCCCAGCTTTCCTGCACAGGAATTGTCGAGAACTTGCTGTCCTCGGACGACGCCACCACGTTGACCTCACCGTAGCGCTTGCCCTCTGCGATCGCTTTCTTGGACCACTGACCCGTGTTGACGTAGTCGGCCCTTCCCTTCGTCGCCATCAGGTTCAGCGGAACAGCGCCAAACTGCGTACTCGCGCCCCCCTGCACGAAGAGCACCGCATAGTCATCGGAAATGCCAAGCAGCCTGCGCAGTGCAGCTTCCGCGGCCTCGGCAACGCCGACAACCTCTGGGCTGCGGTGGCTCATTTCCATCAGCGACAGGCCACGTCCATGCCAATCGAGCATGTCCTGCTGAGCTGTTTCCAGCACCGCCTCGGGAAGGGCGGCGGGGCCGGCGCAAAAGTTATACTTACGCGTCATTACGCTATTCCTCTGGCCCCATTGTCACGGCTCGTCATCCATACCTTCTTCGAGAACGAGATCTTCCTCGGGCTCCTCGATACGTTCTACGCTCACGAGTGATTCGCCGTCTTTACAGCGAATGACGCGCACGCCCTGGGTGTTGCGGCCCAGAATAGAGACTTCGTCGGTGCGCGTACGAACCAGAGTGCCCTGGTTGGAGATCAGCATTAGTTCGTCGCCCTCGAAGACCTGCACGGCGCCTACCAGGCGGCCGTTGCGATCTGAAGTCTGCATTGCAATGACGCCCATGGTGCCGCGGCCCTTGGTTGGGAACTCCTGCATCTCCGTGCGCTTGCCATAGCCATTTTCACTGACCGTCAGCACGCGGCCGCCCTCCGCCGGGATAATCAAGGAAATCATCGCATGGCCGACGCCCAACTTGATGCCGCGAACGCCACGGGCCGTGCGCCCCATGGCGCGCACGTCTGACTCCTTGAAGCGCACCGCCTTGCCTTCGCTGGAGAGCAACATGACATCTTGTTCGCCCGTCGTAATGGCCGTGCCGACCAGGACATCGCCCTCTTCCAATTCCAGTGCCCTTAGACCGACGCTGCGCTGCCGTGAGAAATCGGTCAGCGCCGTCTTTTTCACCGTACCGCTCGCGGTGGCCATGAAAATGTAGTGGCCCTCCGTATACTCTTCTACGGGCAATATGGAGGTTACACGCTCGCCCTCTTCAAGCGGCAGCAGGTTGACCATAGGACGACCCCGCGAATTCCTACCCGCCAGTGGTATCTGGTAAACCTTGAGCCAATAAACTTTACCAAGGTTGGAGAAGCACAGGATGGTCGCATGCGTGCTGGCTATCAGCAGGTGCTCCACGAAGTCTTCATCCTTTACCGCCGTTGCAGACTTACCCATGCCGCCGCGACGCTGGGCCTGGTAGTCCGACAGTGGCTGGGTCTTGGCGTAGCCGCCGTGTGAGATTGTGACGACTCGATCCTCTTCCGTGATGAGGTCCTCGACGGTGAGGTCATGCTGTGATGACGTAATCTCAGTGAGGCGTTCATCGCCGTATTCGGCGACCACTTCCTCCAGTTCCTCGCGGATCACGTGCTTGAGCCGCTCGGGGTCGGACAGAATCTCGAGATAGTCGGCTATTTCCGCCAGCTTTTCCTGATACTCGTTCAGCAGCTTCTCATGCTCGAGGCCGGTCAGACGGTGCAGGCGCAGCTCCAGAATCGCCTGCGCCTGCGCCGGTGACAGGTGATACTCGCCATCCACCAGGCCGTATTCGGGCTCGAGATCATCGGGCCGGCACGCATCTGCACCCGCCCGTTCCAGCATGCCGATCACATCCCCGGGAGACCAGCCCTGGGCCAGCAGACGTTCGCGGGCTTCGCTGGCAGTGGGCGACGCCTTGATCATCTCGATGACCGGGTCGATATTCGCCAGGGCAATCGCCAGCCCTTCGAGGATGTGGCCGCGCTCGCGCGCTTTGCGCAGCAGGTAAACGGTGCGCCGGGTTACCACCTCGCGGCGGTGGCGGATGAAGGCCTCAAGGATTTCCTTGAGGTTCAGAATCTTCGGCTGGCCATCGACCAGCGCCACCATATTGATGCCGAAAACCGACTGCAGCTGTGTTTGTGCGTAGAGGTTGTTGAGCACAACATCGCCCATTTCGCCACGACGTAGCTCAATGACGATGCGCAGACCGTCCTTGTCGGACTCATCTCGCAGCTCAGTGATACCCTCGATTTTCTTGTCCTTGACCAGTTCAGCAATCCGCTCGATGAGGCGAGCCTTGTTCAACTGGTAGGGAATCTCGTGGACGATAATAGTGTCTTTGCCGCGCTTCTCATCGGTAATCACTTCGGCCCGCGCCCGCACGTAAATGCGGCCTCGGCCGGAGCGATAAGCCTGTATGATGCCAGCGCGGCCGTTAATGATGGCACCGGTCGGAAAGTCTGGCCCCGGGATGTGTTCCATCAGCTCGTCCACTGTGAGCTCGGGGCTTGCAAGCAATGCCAGGCAGCCGCTGATCACCTCAGTGATGTTATGCGGCGGGATATTGGTCGCCATGCCAACGGCAATACCCGAAGATCCGTTCACCAGCAGGTTGGGAATCCGTGTCGGCATCACCGCAGGAATCTGTTCGGTGCCGTCGTAGTTATCGACGAAGTCGACGGTTTCCTTGTCGAGGTCCGAAAGCATGGCATGGGAAATCTTGCGCATGCGAATCTCGGTATAACGCATTGCCGCCGCGGAATCGCCGTCTATGGAACCGAAATTCCCCTGGCCGTCCACCAGCATGTAACGCATGGAAAAAGGCTGAGCCATCCGCACAATGGTGTCGTAAACGGCTGAGTCGCCATGGGGGTGATATTTACCGATAACATCACCGACCACCCGGGCCGATTTCTTATACGCCTTGTTCCAGTCGTTATTCAGCTCGTTCATGGCGAACAACACACGACGGTGCACGGGTTTCAGGCCATCGCGCACATCCGGCAGAGCCCGCCCTACGATCACGCTCATGGCGTAGTCGAGATAGGATTGTTTCAGCTCGTCTTCAATATTGACGGGCAGGATTTCTTTGGCGATTTCACCCATGTAGTGGCTTCCCGGCGGACCGCGGCGACGTTATAGAATTAGCCTGCGGTTGGATGGACGATTAAGGACCGTTCGCTTTCCCGGTCTCTTGTTGCTCTTTTTTGCGGCCCTGCAAAGCCCTTTTTTGGGGCGATGCGCATCCGCTTTCACGGCTGTGGCACAGCTCATTTCCGCACTGCTCCCGCAGCGGCAAATTATACCGGATTAGCCCCCCGAATGGCCATGTTTTTAGGGCTCTGTGCCGGCCTTTACGCAGCCTTCAAGCACCCTTTAAGCACCCTCTTAAGCACCATAGCGGGGTTTACGGTTATACTCTCGCCCCTGACACCGGAAGCAGGATCTCCGCAGGCAATGAACACCGCTATTGAAACCGTCATTCACCCTGGATGGATCGTGCCCATACTGCCCCATGCGGCCGTGCTGAGCGATCACAGCATCGCCGTTTCAGCGGGAAAGATCAGCGCCATACTGCCCCGCGCGGACGCCAAACAGTTAGGCGGCGCAGAGCACTTCGATCTCCCTGATCACGCGCTTATGCCGGGACTCATCAACGTCCACGGCCATGCCGCCATGAGTCTGTTGCGGGGTTTTGCCGATGACCAGCCCCTGATGCCATGGCTCGAGGACCATATCTGGCCCGCCGAGGCTGCCCACGTCAGCTATGAGTTTGTTCGGGATGGCGTAGATCTGGCAACGATGGAGATGATCCGCTCCGGGACCACCACGTTCAGCGACATGTACTTCTTCCCCGAAGCCTGCGCTGACGCTGTTCAGCAGAGCGGCTTACGCTGCCAGATGTCCATCCCGATTATCGGCTTTCCCACGGCATGGGCCGGCGGCGCCGACGAGTGCATCAGCAAGGGCCTGGCCCTGCGCGACGACCGGAAGCACCAGCAGCGGCTCTCGGTTATGTTTGGCCCTCACGCCATCTACACCGTCCCCGAACCAGCACTGGCTCGGGTGTCAACGCTGGCAGCCGAGCTGGACCTGCCCATTCAGGTCCACCTGCATGAAACCGCAGGCGAGGTACTGCAGGCCGTGGAAGAGCGCGGCGAGCGCCCTTTGGACACCCTGCATCGTCTGGGCCTGATCGGGCCACGCAGTCAGTGTGTACACATGACTGACCTGGGCGCTCAGGACATAGCACTGCTGGCGGAGAGCGGTGCCCACGTTATCCACTGCCCGCACTCCAACATGAAGCTGGCCTCCGGCGCCTGTCCGGTACACAAGCTCGCCAAGGCCGGGGTCAATGTGGCGCTTGGCACCGATAGCGCGGCCAGCAACAATAACCTCAACCTGTTTCAGGAGATGCACACCGCTGCCCTCCTGGCCAAGCTCATCAACGAAGATGCCACGGCGCTTCCAGCGGAGGATGTCCTGGCGATGGCGACCCTGAACGGCGCTCGGGCGCTGGGCCTTGATCACTTGATCGGCAGCCTCGAGCCCGGCAAGTGCGCGGACATGATCGCGGTCGACCTGAGCGGCCCGGAAGTACAACCCTTATACAATCCATTGTCACAGCTGGCCTATGCCTGTAACGGCAGTCAGGTCACCCACAGCTGGGTTGACGGCCAACTGCTCATGGCGGACCGGCGGCTACAGACCTTGAACGAAAGCTCGGTCATTGCCCGTACCCGCGAGTGGCAGCGCCGGATCATGGCGCATGCATGATGCACAGCCATGAGCGATGAGACAGCCATGAGCGATGAGACAGCCATGAGCGACGAGACAGCCATGAGTGATGAGCCACGCATGCACCAGGAACTGAATGTCGATCAACAGGAAATCGCCAAGTTTGAAGCACTGGCTTCACGCTGGTGGGATCGCAACAGCGAGTTCAAACCGCTACATGATATTAACCCGCTGCGAGCAAACTGGATCGATGAGCGTGCACCAGTTGCGGAACAACGGCTGATTGATGTGGGCTGCGGCGGCGGTATCCTCGCAGAGGCCATGGCGCACCGGGGAGCCAAGGTCACCGGCATCGATATGGGCGAGGCGCCGCTTTCTGTCGCGCAAATACACAAACTCGAATCCGGCGCTGAGGTCGATTATCGCCAGGCTACGGCCGAACAGTTGGCGGCGGAAAGGGCAGGGAGCTTCGATATTGTTTGCTGCCTGGAGATGCTGGAGCACGTTCCTGAGCCCGGCGCTGTGATTCAGGCCTGCGCCGATCTGGCAAAGCCGGGGGGGCACTTATTCTTCTCCACCATCAACCGCAACCCCAAGGCCTTCCTGTTTGCCATCGTCGGCGCTGAACATATCCTGAAGCTGTTGCCAGCAGGCACCCACGAATACTCGAAGTTCATCAAACCCTCAGAGCTGGCTGGCTGGATTCGCGATGCGCGGCTGCTGCTCAAGGAAAGCACGGGCTTGACCTATAACCCGCTTAACGAGCGCTACAGGCTCGACCCGGGCGATGTTTCCGTAAACTACATGGTACACGCGGAAAAGCCCCTGTGACGCCACCCCGCGCGGTACTGTTCGACCTCGACGGCACCCTCGTGGATACAGCCGAGGAATTTGTCGTGGTCGTACAGGCCTTACGCGCAGAGCACGGCAGGGCACCAATGGACGAAGCCCGCATCCGGCGCTCGGTATCTAATGGCGCACTGGCCTTGGTTTGCCTCGCCCTTGACCTACAGCCCGACTCGAAGGCGGCGGAGCAGCAGCGCCTGCGACTGCTCGAGCTCTACAGCGAGGTTCTGGGTAGCAGCGCTCGGCCCTACCCGGGCATCCCGATGCTGTTGCGTCACTTGGGTGACCTCGGTATCCCCTGGGGCATAGCGACCAATAAGCCGCGCATCTATACCGAGCCTCTGCTGGCGGAACTGAATCTCCAGCCAGCCGCAGGCAGCGTTGTCTGCCCAGATGACGTTAGTCAGCGCAAGCCCCACCCCGAGTCCCTGTTGCGCAACTGCGAAGAGCTGGCGTGCCTGCCCGAACACACCGTCTACATCGGCGATCACCGGCGCGACATTGAGGCAGGACGCAGCGCGGGCATGTATACCATTGCCGCTACCTATGGCTATATCGAGGCTGATGACGACCCAACCAGCTGGCGCGCCGACGCATATGCCGCCTCCAGCCTTGAACTACACGACCTGATTTTCAACTAATCGCCTCCTGGAACGACATCATGCTCGCACCCGAAAACTATCAGCCCGCGCCAGACCTGCTGCGAGGTCGCTGCCTGCTTGTAACCGGCGCCGGCGACGGCATCGGACGCGTGGCCAGCCTGACCTATGCCGCCCACGGTGCCACTGTTGTACTGTTGGGACGCACGGAGGAAAAGCTGGAGTCGGTTTACGATGAAATCGAACGTGCCGGCGGGCCGCGCCCGGCGCTGGTGCCCCTGGACCTTGCCAGCGCAAGCGAAGAGCAGTACGTGCAACTGGCAGATCACCTGGCAGGCGAGTTCGGGCACCTGGATGGACTGTTGCACAACGCCAGCATTCTGGGCGAGCGCGCGCCGGTGGAGAGCAGTAACTACCAGACCTGGTGCGACGTCATGCAGGTGAACGTTAATGCGCAGTTTGGCCTGACACGCTACTTGTTGCCGCTTCTTCAGGCGGCGCCCAGCGCTTCGGTCATCCTGACCTCTTCGGGGGTTGGTCGTCAGGGGCGTGCCTATTGGGGAGCCTACGCCGTGTCCAAGTTCGCCACGGAGGGGTTTATGCAAGTGCTGGCCGATGAAATGGCCAATACCTCAAATGTGCGGGTCAACAGCCTTAACCCCAAGGGAACCAATACCAAGATGCGGCAGTCCGCCTATCCCGCAGAAACCCCCACCGACAACCCTTCGCCCGAGGAAATCATGGCTGCTTATCTTTACCTGATGGGCCCGGATAGTAAAGGTGTCACTGGCCAGGCCTTCGACGCGCGATAGTCGAATCATCCGGCTTTCGGCGGGGGACGGGGAGACAGATCAGCTCGCGCCAGGAAGTTACAAAAACGAGACGTCACCAGCCACCGATGCCCGAAACAGGGCCGTATACTGCTGCGCTGTGAGCACTTGCGCATTACCGCCCGCTGAAGGATCTTGCAGGGCCATCCCACCGATCTCTTCAGCTCTTGAGTCATCGACTCCCAGCTCGGACAGCGATGCAGGGATTGCAAGCTCGCTGCAGAATTGGTGAAGGAACGCCACAAAGGCCTCACTCCCCTCACCCTTCAGTGAAAGCACGCGGCACAGGGTGCTGAGCTTCTCCTCTAATACAGGCGCATTCTGGCGGACACCAAAGGGCAGAACGATCGCGTTGGTGAGACCATGATGGGTGTTATACAACGCGCCCACCACATGGGAAACGGCATGAATAGACCCAAGCCCCTTCTGGAAGGCGGTCGCGCCCATTGAAGCAGCGACCAGCATTTGGCCCCGTGCTTCGATATCTGTGCCGTCTGCCACGGCTCTCGGCAGAAAGGCCTTGACTAGCCGCATTGCCTCTACCGCAATGCCATCTGCCATGGGGTGATACGCGGGCGCGCAAAACGCTTCCAGCGCGTGTACAAAGGCGTCGACGCCGGTCCAGGCGGTAATCGTGGGTGGCAGGGCAAGCGTCAGGCCTGGGTCACTGATAACCAGTCCCGGCAACATGGCGGGGTGAAAGATAATCTTCTTGCGCTGAGCCGTTTCATCCAGAATGACCGACGCACGCCCGACTTCAGAGCCGGTGCCCGCCGTCGTGGGGATCGCGATCACCGGCGCAATACCCGAGGCGTCAGCGCGCCGCCAGTTGTCGCCGACATCCTCAAAGTCCCATAGCGACCGCGACTGACCGGCCATCAGCGCGATGGCCTTTCCTGCATCCAGTCCAGAACCGCCACCAAAGGCGACCACGCCGTCATGCTGACCCTGCCGAAACACGGCGAGACCCTTTTCGACGTTGCTGCCAGTGGGATTACCCTGGACGTCACTGAAAAGCGCCGCCTCCAGCTGTGCGGCAATGAGTCCGTCAAGCGCTTCCTGCACCATCGGCAGTGCCGCCAGGCCCTCGTCCGTTACCAGCAAGGGACGCCGCATCCCAAGCTCCGCGCAGGCGGCAGGCAGCTCCTTGACACGCCCCTCGCCAAACCAAATGGGGGTCGGGTAGTTCCAGTTAACCTCGGGCAAGGCTGGCATGAGTCAGATAATCTCGAAGTAGCGCTGCAGCTGCCAGTCGGTAACCGCAGCCAGCTGCTGTTGCTCTTCCCACTCTCGGGTATAAGCATAATGGTCGACAAAAGCGTCACCAAAAAGATCTCTCGCAGCCTTTGAGGCGCGCAGCCGAGCCGCCGCTTCGGCGAGCGTTCTCGGCAACTGCTGTGCCTTACGATAGCGCGCTTCGTAGGCGTTGCCAGGCGTTGGCGCCGTGGGCTCGACGCGATTCTCTATACCCCAGAGCCCGGAGCCAATAGCCGCCGCCAGCGCCAGGTAGGGATTGATATCAGCGGCTGCAACCCGGTACTCAATACGCTGCGCCCGCGGCGATCCCGCGATCACGCGCAGGGCACAGGTGCGATTCTCAAGCCCCCAGGAGGCAGCCGTGGGCGCCCACGCACCGGGCACCAGTCGGGTATAGCTGTTACAGGTTAAGGCCACCATCGATAGTAGCTCCGGCATCAAAGCCTGCTGGCCACCAAGAAAGTGCCGCATGGTCTCGGACATGCCATGCTCTGCAGATGCGTCGTGGAAGACAGGCTCTCCCGCCTCATCCTGCAGTGACACATGCAAGTGCCCGGACTGGCCCGGGTAATCCATGGACCACTTGGCCATAAACGTCGCCATCAGTCCATTCTGCTGCGCCAGCACCTTGGCGTAGGTCTTGAACAGGGCCGCGTTGTCCGCCGCCAGTAGCGCATAGCTGTGGGCGATAGCCGCCTCAAGCACGCCCGGGCCAGTTTCCGTATGCAGCCCCTCCAGATTAAGGCCCATGGTTTGCGTCATCTCCAGCAGCTGATGATAGAGGTCCGCATGGGTCGAGTTTCGCAGCACCGAATACCCAAAGTTACCGGGCGTCATCGGCTGCAGCTCACGGTAGCCTTTGTCACGAACGGAATATGGCGACTCGTCGAACATGAAAAACTCAAACTCGGCCGCCGCGGTAGCCTGATAGCCAAGACCTGCCAGCCTCGCTAGCACGCGCTTGAGCAAGGCACGAGGACAGACGGCGGCCGCCTCCGATCCTGCGAAGTCTGCCAGGAACAACAGCGAGCGACCCTGCTCCGTCGGCAGTGCACGACAGCTATCGGCATCGACGCTGGCCCAGGCGTCCGGGAACGCCGTCTCCCAGCCAGTATAGGAGTCCTGCCCGTAGAGTTGGTCGTCGGAATCCCAACCGAAGATCACATCGCAAAAGCCAAAGCCCTTCTCGAGCGCTGCATCAAATTTGTCCGCACTGACGTACTTGCCTCGCAGTACGCCATCGAGATCCGTAACTGCCAACTTGATGTTCTGGACCCCGGCTTCCTGAATCCGCGCCCTGGCCTGTTCGATACTGCTTTGCTCGCTCACCGCCGCTTACCTCGCTTGTTGAACTGCCGCTCCATAACTGCTTTTTCCTTGCGCGTGCCCCGCTTGTGCGACTTCAGATCCATGCCCGCCATGCGATACAGACTCTTCACTTCCTTGGGCTCCAGTTCCACCCATTGACCCTGCTTGACCTTCGAGGGAATAAACACTTCGCCATAGCGCACGCGCTTGAGCCGAGACACGGTTAAGCCCTGCGACTCCCAGAGCCTGCGCACTTCGCGATTGCGGCCCTCCATGATCACAACGTAAAACCAGTGGTTGATACCGTCTCCGCCGCCATCGACTATATCGGTAAAGCGGGCCATGCCGTCCTCCAGCATCACGCCCTCCACCATACGTTCCAGCATCTCAGGTTTTACTTCGCCCATCACCCGAACCATGTATTCTCGCTCGATATTCGCTGAGGGATGCATCAGCGCATTCGCGAGTTCCCCGTCCGTCGTAAAGAGCAGCAGGCCGGAGGTGTTGTAGTCGAGGCGCCCGATAGAAATCCAGCGACCCGACTTTACCTTGGGAAGGCGTTCGAAAACGGTGCGGCGCTTCTGGGGATCACTGCGCGAGCACACCTCACCGGTCGGTTTGTGATAGAGGATACAGCGTGTCTCGTTGGCTGGACTGGTGTCGATGGCCCGGCCATCGACAGCAATGCGCGCGCCCGGCTCGACGCGGTCACCCAGGCCAGCGGGCCGGCCATCGACCGCAACCCTGCCCGCCTCGATCCAACGCTCCATTTCACGCCGCGAACCCAGGCCGCTGCGAGCAAGGACCTTTTGCAGCTTCTCGCCACGGGCAGAAGAGGCGTCAGACAAAATCGTATCCGCGTCAGGTGCGGGGGTCGGCGTCGGCTGCGTCGCTATCGCCGGTATCGTTGTTCGTGAGCTCAGCCGCTACGGATTCGGCAACTTCGGCAAAAACCTCTGGGTCTACAGCATCGACCTCGGCTTCACCTTCATGGCCTGTGTCACCATCGTGACCTTCGACGCCTTCGACACCTTCAATACCTTCTGCGCCTTCTACACCTTCTAAACCTTCTGCGCCTTCGGCGTCTCCCGGCTGGTAGTCGGTGCCGCCCACAACGGTCAGGCCTGGCCCCTCACCCTCGTCCGGCTTCTCTTCCTGACCCTCAGGCAGGGGCTCGGAAAAGCCGAGCTCGGCATTGAGCGTTTCCAGATCGCGAATCTCTGCTAACGCTGGCAGCTGATCCAGTGTTTTCAAATTGAAGTAATCCAGGAACTGGCGCGTGGTTGCATACATTGCGGGCCTGCCCGGAACATCTCGGTGGCCGACCACACGAATCCATTCGCGCTCGTGCAGCGTCTTGATGATGTTGGAGCTCACTGCCACGCCGCGAATCTCCTCAATCTCACCGCGCGTGATCGGCTGGCGATAGGCGATGAGGGCCAGCGTCTCCAGCAGGGCCCGTGAATAGCGCTGCGGGCGCTCCTGCCACAGCCGCGCCACCCAGGGGCTCAGGTTTTGCCGAACCTGGAACCGAAAGCCCGTGGCAACCTCCTGCAGCTCAAAGCCTCTATCTTCGCATCGCTCAGCGACTTCTTTCAGCGCCTCGCGGATGGTGGTGCTCTCCGGCCGCTCGTGCTCCTCAAACAGGTCCCCCAGCTGCGCCACCGTAAGGGCTTTGCCCGCCGCTAGCAGGGCTCCTTCGATGATCTGGACCAAACCGGTTTCTGCCATTTACTCGGCCCTTGCCTTGACGTGAATGGGACCGAAGTTCTCGGTTTGCACGATCTCCACCAGCGATTCTTTTATCAGCTCCATGACTGCCAGGAAGGTCACCACAACGCCCAGGCGCCCTTCTCGGGAAGAAAACAGCGCAACAAAGGGTACGAACTGTTGACCCGAGAGCTTTTCCAGCACCTCGCTCATACGCTCGCGCGTCGATAGCGCCTCGCGCTGAATGTGATGGCTTTCAAACATGTCCGCGCGGCGTAATACTTCGCCAAGCGCAACCAGCAGCTCGCGCATGTCCACATCAGGTTCCGGACGCTGCCGGTTAATGTCCGGCGGCTGTGCGCTGGCAACCCAGGTATCGCGCTCCAGCCTGGGCATCTCTTCGATATCCTCGGCGGCCTTCTTAAAACGCTCGTATTCCTGCAAACGCCGAATCAGCTGCGCCCTGGGGTCTTCCTCGTCATCTTCCACTTCTGCCGAGCGCGGCAGCAGCATGCGCGACTTGATCTCGGCCAGCATGGCGGCCATCAGCAGATATTCAGCGGCCAGCTCGAACTGCATGGCGTCCATCAGCTGCACGTACTGCATGTATTGTTCAGTTATCGCTGAGACATCGATCTCGAGGATATCGATATTCTGCCGCCTGATCAGATAGAGCAGGAGGTCGAGCGGCCCCTCAAAGGCTTCAAGGAATACCTCCAGAGCCTGAGGGGGAATATAGAGATCCTTGGGGAGTTCTGTGACCGCTTGCCCCATCACCACCGCGAAGGGCATCTCACCCTGTTGCGGCTGCACGGGCCCTATGAGGGGGCCGTTTGTTGTGGGGTCGGTGGCGCTGTCCTGGGCCTTCTCGGAGGCCCGGCTTTCAGCCTGGTTTTTAGCCTGATTTTGAGCCTGGTCCTGGGCCTGATTCGAGTCGCTCACAGCCGGTTCACGTCGCTTCGGTGTTATGCGATGAGTATACCTCGCTTTGACAGCGCAATACACGATTCGACACGGGTAATTATCGCTTATATTTGTGCTATGACAGTCGAACTTATCACCGGCCTGGCGGTGTTCACCCTGGTCGCCGCGATCACGCCCGGTCCCAACAACCTGATGCTCATGGCCTCCGGAGTCAATTTCGGCATACGGCGCACCCTACCCCATCTGTGGGGAGTTGTGCTGGGATTCACCTTCATGATTCTGCTGATCAGTCTGGGCATCGGTCAGCTGTTCCAGCGCTTCCCGGCCAGCTATGAAGTGCTCAGGGTCGTCAGCGTTATTTACATGCTATGGCTTGCCTGGAAAATCGCTACAGCGAGCGAGCCCGGATCAGGGGGCGAGGGCAGCGCCAAGCCCCTGACCTTCATGCAGGCCGCCGCGTTCCAGTGGGTGAACCCCAAGGGCTGGACGATGGGGATCACTGCGGTAACCCTGTACTCCCTGGGCTCCGACTGGCGAGCGGCAATCCTGATGGCCGTCATATTCGGCGCGGTGACACTGCCCTGCTCCGGTGTCTGGGCGGTTCTTGGCCAGCAGATGCGCGGCTTTCTGCATACACCCAGACGCTTGCTGTTGTTCAACGTGGGCATGGCTGTACTGTTGATACTGTCGCTGTATCCGGTGCTGTGGCCCAGCGTCTGAGTCAAGTCTGGAAAGGCTCGGGGTCGCCTTTGCCGACCCGCAGGATCACCGGCGTCTCATCGGCCATATCCACCACGGTCGTGGGCTCCATGCCGCAGTAGCCGCCGTCAATGACAAGGTCGACATCATGTTCAAGCAATTCGCGGATTTCATAGGGATCGATTAGCGGATAATCGTCACCCGGCATGATCAGGGTCACGCTCATTAGTGGCTCATTCAGGTCCGCCAGGAGGTCTAGAGCGATCTGGTTATCAGGCACGCGCAGGCCGACGGTCTTGCGCTTCGGATGCATAAGCCGACGCGGCACCTCTGAGGTCGCCCGCAGGATAAAGGTGTAGGGCCCGGGGGTTGACTGCCGCAGCTGCCGGTAGGCGGTGTTGTCAACCCGGGCGTAGCTGGCAATCTCCGACAGGTCGCGGCACACGAGCGTGAAATTGTGCCGGTCGTCCAGCTTACGAATCCGGCGTATGCGATCCAGGGCCGACTTATCGCCAATATGACAGCCCAGAGCATAGGCAGAGTCCGTGGGATACACCACCACACCGCCAGCGCGAATGATATCTACGGCCTGTCGCACAAGCCGGGCCTGCGGATTGACCGGGTGCACTGTGAAGAACTGGCTCACGAGGCGCTCACGCGCCCGTCGAGGCGACTGGCGGGTTCAGAAAGCGTTGCCACACGCCGCGCAGGCCATCGATTCGCGGCAGGTCAACGCCAACATCCGGGTGGTAGGGGCCATCCCGATGAAAGTCACTGCCGAGCGAGACTTCCAGCTCATACTCGCGCGCAAGACGACACAGCTGGGCAATCTGGTCCGGCGTCTGGCGGCCGCTCGCGATCTCGAGGCCCTGACCACCGGCCGCCTTGAAATCGATTATCAGCCGACTGAGCTTCATGCGCGTAAACTTGTATTTCAGTGGATGGGCGATAATGGCCACCCCGCCCGCCGCTGTGATCCAGTGCACAACCAGGGACAGTTCCGGCCAATAGGCCTTGATATCGCCCACCTTGCCCTGGCCCAGATACTTATCGAAGGCCGTGCTGATATCGGGCACGTGCCCCTCATCCACCAGCCAGGCGGCGAAATGTGGCCGGCCCAGCTGTGATTCCCCAGCGCGCGCCAAAGCGCCATCCAGCGCACCGGCAAAACCGAGGGCCTCTAACTTAGCTGCAGTCTTTTCTCCGCGCTCACGACGCGCAGACGCGAGCTGCGCCAGCCCTTCGCGCATGGCGGGGTGCTCGCAATTCATGCCCAGGCCCAACACATGGATGGTGACGCCCGACCAGCGGCAGGAATACTCGATGCCCGGCACCAGGCGCGGCAGCCCATCGCTGCCTGCGGCGAGCAGCCTCGCCTCTTCAAAGCCCGAGACCGTATCGTGGTCGGTGATGGCGAGCAGTGTGATATCACGCGCGGAAGCGCGTGCCAGCAGTTGCGCCGGCGACAAAGCTCCGTCGGAGGCCGTGGAATGGGTGTGGAAGTCTATGCGCACAATCTTTTACACTTTCGACCTTTTCAGGGTCAGCTGTTCGAGGCGCCCGAAGTTTAACACGGCGGAGCCGCCCTCAAGATGAGCCAACTGATCGAATTTATACCAATTGCGCTGTTCTTCATCGCGTACCAGATGAAGGGCCAAACCCTCGAACTTGGTGGCTGGAGCCTGACCTTCGACGGCATATTCACCGCCACTGCGATACTGATGGTCGCGACCGCGGCTCAGGTCGCGATCAGCTACGCCATCACGCGGAAGCTGGAGAAGCGCTTGATCTGGTTATTCCTGGCGGTCATCGTTTTCGGTGGCGCCACCCTGCTCTTCCGGGACGAACTATTCATTCAATGGAAACCGACCATCTTCAATTGGGCCCTGGCGCTCGCCTTCGGCGCTTCGCAGTTCATTGGCGAGAAAAACCTCATGGAGCGCACGCTTGGCACCCAGATCCAGCTACCGAAGCCCATCTGGACGCGCCTGAACCTGCTGTGGGTGACTAACTTCGCGGTAGTCGGGGCCTTAAATATTATTGTGGCTTACAATTTCAGTGAGGAGTTCTGGGTCAGCTACAAGCTTTACTCGGCGATAGGCTTCACCCTGGTATTAACCGTTATTACGGCGGTTATCATCAGCCCTCACCTGAAAGAGGACGAACTCACCGAGGAATAGCATTCATGCTATCCTTGCGGCCCTTTCAACCACGGGTTTTAGCCAAAGTCACCGGAACCACCATGTTGCTACGCCAGATTATTGTGCTGACCGCCGCCCTCGGCAGTAGCGCGTTATTCGCCCAGGACGTGCGCTACGTCAGCGACACTCAGTACATTCCCCTGCGCAGAGGGGCGGGCAGCGACTATCGCATCGTGCACAGGGGCATTCCCTCAGGTACCCGCCTGACCGTATCCGAGACGAGCAGCGACGGCGTATGGTCTCTGATTACCACCGATCGAGGTACGAGCGGCTGGATGCGCAGCCAGTATTTGATGGAGAAGTTACCGGCTGCACTGAAAGTGAACGCCGCCGAGAAGCAGGCCGAGAACCTGGCTGGCACCAATAATCAGCTGGAGGGCCAACTGCGTGAGATGCTCGATAAAAACAGCTCCCTCAGCAGCCAGCTTAACGATTCCAGCCAGGAGCTCACGCAGGTAACCGAAGAGTTCAACCAGCTAAAACAGATTTCCGGAAAGGCCGTTCAGCTAGATACCGAAAACCGTCGCCTCGCCGAAGAGGTTCAGAACATGCGCTCGGAAGTGGAAATGCTCGAGGCAGAGAACCAGCGTCTGGAGGACAAGCTCACCAGCGAGGCCTTTATGAACGGCGCGCTGGCCGTGCTGCTCGGCGTTATCATCACTCTCGTCGTGCCGCGCCTGTGGCCCAAGCGTCGCCGCAGCTCAAGCTGGGCCTAGATCGCGCACTGTCGCTGCCCGCTATTGGAAGCCAATACTATGCTCAATCGCTTTTTGTTCATACTTGCACTCGCGCTCACACCGCTGTTGGCGCAGGCTGCCAACCCACAGGTCCTGATCAAGACCAGCGCAGGTGATATCACCGTCGAGCTATACGCCGACAAGTCACCGATTACGGTGGAAAACTTCCTCGGTTACGTTGATGCGGGGCACTACAACGATACGATCTTCCATCGCGTCATCCGCGATTTCATGATTCAGGGCGGCGGTTTTACCGTCGACATGGTGGAAAAGCCCACGGGCATGCCGATCACCAATGAGTCAAAAAACCGGGTCCACAACACGCGCGGTACCATTGCGATGGCAAGAACTTCGGACCCGGACTCGGCAACCGCCCAGTGGTTCATTAATCACCGTAACAATTTCAACCTTGATTGGACCCCCGGCAGGATGGGCTATGCAGTGTTTGGCGAGGTCGTTGACGGCATGTACGTTGTTGATTCGATAGCGACCGCCGCCACAGGGAACAGGGGCATGCACGGCAATGTGCCGCTGGAAACGGTGGTCATCGAGGAAATTGTGCGCGTGGAACAGCCGTGATAGCGCTCAGTGTCAACCTGAATAAAATCGCGCTGATCCGCAACTCGCGCGATACCACTAATCCCAGCGTGCCGGCGCATGCACGCATGTGTATCGACGCGGGCGCCGACGGCATAACCGTGCACCCGCGGCCGGACCAGCGCCATATCCGCGCGGACGATTGCTTCGACCTCGCTGCCACACTCGACGTGGAATTCAACATCGAGGGCAATCCCCTGGCGCCGCCACGCAAAAGTGAGCGCGCGGGCGTTAGCGACTATCCGGGATTTATGGAGCTGGTAAAGGAGATCCGGCCGGCCCAGTGCACGCTCGTTCCAGACGGGGACGCCCAGCTAACCTCAGATCACGGCTTCGACCTGAAAGCCGATGGCGATCGCATCGCGCCGCTGCTTGCAGAGCTAAAGGCGCTTGGTATTCGCACTAGCCTGTTCATGGACCCGGACCCGGAGCAGATACGCCTCGCGGCTCAAACCGGCACTGATCGCATTGAGCTGTACACCGAAACCTACGCCCATGCCTTTGCCCGGGATGAAAATGTGGATGAGGTATTTGGGCAGTTCTGGGCGGCCGCCGAGGTCGCCGCCGAGGAAGGTCTTGGACTGAATGCCGGACACGATCTCGATTTGCACAATCTGCCGCGCTTCAGCACGGTGCCGGGACTGCTCGAGGTGTCCATAGGCCATGCCCTGACCGTAGATGCCATTCGCATTGGCCTTGAGAATGCGGTGCATGCCTATCAAAAGGCGCTGGGCAAGTAGGGGGTAAGTAAGCATGGACGCGCGTCTACAAGCGCTCCTCGATAAACGCGATATTGAGGAGCTGGCCATCGCTTTCGCCCGAGCCGCCGACCGGCATGATCACGAGGCCATGCGACAGCTTTATCATCCCGATGCCCTGGACGATCACGGCGCTTTTTTTAAAGGGCTGGCTATGGACTTCATCGATCAGCTCCCCAGTATTCAGGCGCCAATGCTCATACTGCAGCACCACGTGACCACCCATAATATCAAGCTTGATGGACACTATGCCGAGGGCGAGGTCTACACCCTGGCCTTTCATCAGGTGGCGACTGAGGAAGAACCCCTTGACCTGTTGATCGGCGGCCGTTACTTCGACAAATATGAGAAACGCGAGGGCGCCTGGAAGTTTGCCCATCGCGCTGTGGTCGCTGACTGGACCAAGGTCAATGAGCCCAGCCAGGTCAACTTGAAACACCCCCTGGTCCAAGGGTCACACATCGGACAACCCGGCGAAGCCGATCCCTCCTTTGCGTTCTTCAGCTTGTTCAAGTGGGGCGAACCCTAGGTTATCTGCACGAGGGCTCGCATCGCGTCTGGGATTCGCCGGGATTGCTTGGTCTCCCGATCAATGTATACCAGTACCGCCGAACACCTTACCGTTTGCTGCTCGTTCTGGTGCATGGCGCACTCCAGCGTGAGTGAGGTGTTTCCAACCTCTGCCCGCGTCAGGCTTACCTCTACATCACTGCCGTAAAAGGTCTCACGCAAAAAATCCACGCTCATTGTCGCCAGCACCCAGGAGTTAGGAGCATCGATCTTGCCATCCGACAAGACGTCCTTGATGTAGGTGGTACGCGCCACCTCAAACCAGGCACAGATGGAGTTGTTGTTGATGTGGCCCCAGGCGTCGGTCTCGTAGGTCCTGGGGCTAATAGTCAGATCAAATCGAGACATGTTCAACGCGCGGCTCACGGGCCTGGCGCATCTCCTGACGCACCTCTAGCAGGCACTCGCGGCACAGGCAGCCGTCCCAACGCTCGGCAATGTAGGCACGCTCATCCCGCGTCAGCGCTACCTCGCTGCAGTGGCAGATCAGGATCGATCCGACCTTGCACTCGAAGGGCTTATGGCAGCGTGGGCAACGAACGTGTTCATGCTCAGGCATGGGGGACCAGGCTCCTTTTTCGCGACGAGACTATGCTCATCCTCGCTTAAGAACTAGGGGGATTCTTCCAGTAGCGACAGGCGATCCGACTCATATTCACTGTAGGGCTGGCTGACCTGTCGCATACAGCGTTCATAGCTGAACTCAGGATTATTCTGACAATCGACCTGATTGGCGTACTGAATAGCATCGTATAGCTGCTGGTTAGTGCACGCGGTAGAAAGGCACGCGAGCACGGCGCACGTTGCCAGCAGAATCGGGCTACGGCTTGCGCCGTGATGTGCTCTAAGTCCTGATTTCCCAAAACGCTCACTCATTATCGCTACCTCATTCGTCTTCCGCTTTCCATCGTCTGCGTTGCCGGGCCCGATTACCCGAGACCATCAACCGAACGACAAAATAACATAGTCTTGGCCTCTATTGTGGGGCCCGGTTAAGCTAGCCTACCGGCCATATGAACGATTCAGCAAGGAGGATGGCCAGGCGGTTGGCCCCCGCCCCGCTGCACATGATAGCTTTACGTCGGGTAAGACTCACAGCAATCCTCCAGGGTATCTCGGGAACCGACCATGCAGAAGGGAAAGGCCAGCACCACAGCGGGCGATGCCGCCGGCGCCAGGGCGCTGCACACGCTGTTTGAGCAACCCGTCATTTTAGACGACCCCTTTGCGCTGGACTTCGCCTCGCCAAACTTTCGCCGCATCGCCAACAACCGTCTGCTGCGCTTCTTTGTGATGCGCTTCATCTTCAGCAAAATTCGACCGGTGGCTGGGCAGGTGCTCGCTCGCGCCCGCTACGCCGAAGACCTATTACACGAAGCGGTTGCGCAGGGAATGGCGCAGTACGTTATCGTGGGCGCGGGTTACGACAGCTTTGCACTGCGCAACCCTTCCCTAGAGAATCAGATCAACATCTACGAGATCGACCACCCCGACACCCAGGCGAGTAAGCGGCAAAAATTCGAAGCACTGGGCCTCGAAACACCTGACATGGTGGAGTACGCCCCGGTGGACTTTGAGGTCGAAACTGTGGCCGACGGCCTTGCACGCAGTGGCTTCGCAAGCGATCAGCCCGCCTTTTTCTCCTGGCTGGGGACAGTACCCTACCTGACACGCCCAGCCACTGAATCCACCCTGTCTGCCATCGCCCGGTTCTCTGCTCCCGGCAGCCGCATCGTGTTTGACTATCTGCTACCCGAGTACTGCATACCCCAGGAAGAGTTAAAAACGACGAAGGCGCTGAAAAAATTCACTGAGCAACGCGGTGAGCCCCTGATTGGCGAATTAGTACCGCAAGAACTCCCGGCCTTTCTCGAGAGCCTGGGGTGGCGCTTAGAGGCAGACCTGGACGTCGAGGCACAGGCACAACGATACTTCACCGACCGCGACGACGGTCTGCGGCCCTGGGCCGCCTCGCGCTTTGCCTATGCGGTAGCGCCATGAGCCACGGTGCGCACAACTCCGCGGACCTATGCGGCTCACTCGCTGGTTGCCGCCCTCGCTTCGGACTTGCCAGCCTGGCCTGAAAAGCGCTGTCTCATGCCATCCACATATGGCGTAGCCTGGTTCAGATTGGATACAAAGGGGTCGAACTCTGGGTCCTCGTTCCAGACGTATTCGGTCGAGGCGGCGATCATCCTGGCGGTGTTGGCGCCAAAGAAGCGGGCTATCACGGCTAAACTCATGTCGATACCCGCCGATACACCTGAAGACGTCACGAAACGTCCAGACTCCACCCATCGTGCCTCGGGCTGCCAGTCAGCTTCGCCCAGCGAAACCAGGTAATCGAAGAAGGCCTTATTGCCCGTCGCCTTTACACCCTCCAGCACGCCTGCTCGCGCCAGCAAGCCTGAGCCCGTGCACACCGAAGTGATTAATGCCACATCTTGAGTCGCACGCTGCAGGAAGCTGATCATTGTGGAATTATCCGCCTCCACCAGCGTGCCGACCCCACCCGGCACCATGAGTACATCGAGGTCGGGATGGTCATCGAAGGAGTAGCGCGCTTCCACAGTGGGAGCCAGTGCTTGGGGGTAGCTCGTTGTAGTAAGCGCTACCGGGCCCGGCTGTTCTGCAATGAGGTGAACCCGAATGTTGTCGGGACCTGCATTCATCCACATCTCCAAGGGCCCAAAAACGTCGAGCGGCTCAGTGCCATCGTAGAGCACAATGCCGATATCCAGAGGGCGCTCCCACTCATCGTCGACATAGCCCTCAGCTCGCTTAACTGTGAAGGCTACCTCGCCACGGTCGCCACCTGAGCGCCACGCGAGTGTGTAATCCCCATCGGGCATCGGCCCCTCAACCAGCGCCATTAGGTCATTGTCGCCCATGGTATGCAGGCCGATGACCTCAATATCACGCTCCATGGCTTCGGCGGCAGCAATCACCACATCAGCTGTGCTCGCGTCTACCGGCGCATCAAACCAGAGTTGCAGCGACCGCAAGGGTCGGTCCAACACCGCCCCACCTTCCGGCAGGCTTTTGATCAGTTCGATGCCGGCGGCATTCTGAACAGACAGCAGCAGCGTTAGCGCGGCACCGAGGTATCCTCGTCTCATAGCTGTAATCCTATACTGAAGAAGGCCGAGCGCTCTTGCCCAGGCCGGCCAACTTCCTGCAGCAGGTACTGGTAGGGTTTCAGATACTCCTTGTCGGTGAGATTGACAACGTTAAACCGGAAAATCCACGGGCCAGCTGTGTAGTCGGCCTGCAGATCAAACACGGTGTAAGGGTCGCTATAAAACACGTTGCCATCCGTTAGCGGTGCCTCATCGGCGTAGGTCATGCCGATACCCAGCCCGAGCCCTGACAGGATGCCATCCAGCACGCGATAGCGCGCGGCCACGCGGCCACTCTTCTCTAGAATGCGTGAGAGCTGATTGCCAGCGGCAAAGACTGAGTCGAAGGAGACAATGTCGCTACGATTTTCAGCATCAATAAATGCGGCACTGGCCAGCACCGAAAAAGCCGGCGTAGGCTCCCAGACGAGGTCCACCTCGATGCCGCGACTGCGCTGCTCACCCGTTTGCACGGCGCCAAAGTTCGGATCGGTCAAATCCGTCTGCGGAATCCTATCCCTGTCGATCTGAAAGATGGCCAGCGAGCCGCTCAGTTGCTCTGCCGCCAGCTTTACGCCCGCCTCGACGGACTCCGACTCCTCTGGCACCGGCGCCGCGCCGTTTACACCAGCAAAGAAGGGAACCAGCCGCGAGCCGGTTGCATATCCCGCGAACGCCGATATCCGGTCGCTGATGTGAAAAGTCACACCAACACGATAATCAAATTCTGTATAGCTTTCGTCCGCGCCGCTACCACCCTCTAGTTCTTTCAGGGAATAATCGCTTAGACGACCGCTGAGGAGAATACTCCACTGCTCTCCGATCGATATTTGGTCTTGTACGTAAAGCGCCAGGGTTTCGTACTCGTTCTTTGACACGCCATTAATGGGAGGTATCTCGCCAAAACTGAGATCATTTTCGCCGGAAGCGTAGTCCAAAATACCGATGGGCACAAAATCGAAGCCACTCCCTGCCTCGTAGTCCACCGTGTCGTAGGTTATGCCCAACAGCGTGTTATGCGAGGTACTACCGATGGAGAGCAGGTAGTTCAGGGTAGCGTCGAACGTGAACTCGTCTGTATCGACGGGCAGCTGACCTCGAATGATCGGCGTACTCGTCCCAACCAGCGGAAACGCGCTCAGAAACGGAAAGGACGAAAACTCATCGAAACTATTCTCGAAATAGCGCAGCTGCACGGCCCCGCTCAGTGCATCGCTAAATGCATGCTCCAGTGACAGGTGCAGTGACAAGTTTTCGATTTCCGTATCCGGCGCGTCCGCGGCACCGGAAAACTGCTTGTCATCTACGCCGGGCAAGCCCACCACCTCTGCAGGAATGCCGGTGTATTCCAGCTGCTCAATCTTGCTGTACAAACCGCGGAAGACAAGCTGCGTTGTCTCTGTTACCTGCGCAGAAAGGGAGGGATTCAATACGAGCCGCTCTATCCCCACGTCATCAATCATGTCATCTGATTCGTACCACTCACCGGCCAATCTTATCGCCACCTCGTCAGACAGCGGTTGGTTGAGGTCAGTCTCAAAGCTGGTCGTTGAAAAACTGCCGGTGCGCGCGCCAATGTAGTAGCTGGCCTCCCGCTTTGGGGTTTTCGTAACCAGGTTGATCAGGCCGCCGGTGGGCGCACCAAGACCACCGCCATACTGCACAGACGTTGGCCCTTTCGCGACTTCTACCTGCTCAAACACGATCATGCTCGAGGGGTCGACCACTGCTGTATCTCCGTAGCCGACGAGGCCATCAACGAATATCTCTGCCTCCAAACCACGCACGAAGGGATTTACCAAAACCGCCTCCTGCTCGTGATTGGGTACAACGCCAGACACATTCTGCAGCGCCTCCGTCAGTGAGCGGGCATTCTGCTCTTCAATCAGGGTGCGGTTCAAAACCTGTATCGACTGTGGAAAGTCACGCAAAGGGATGCCCCCCTTGACCACAGCGGCCTCCGAAACCGTATAACCGGCAACCCGCTCTGCCGTGACCACAGTTTCTTCTCTGATCTGCCAGCTTGCAGACTGGCCCTCTTCGTCGCTTTGTGCGATTACTTCAACGGCAGACGCACTGCCGATGATGGCGCACGCGGCCATTAAGGCCGCAAAATGCGACCGAGCATGGTTGCTTCCCATTATGAACTCCAGTCATTACGCGTGGGGATCCGGCGTGACGCGCGCCTTGGTCACGCGCCAGCCAACAATAGAACCGGGTTTTGCTACCAGACGCTGGGGGGAGCTCGGGAAATATAGTGTGGGCGTGGCCGTTCGTTGTAACTGACAGGTGCCAGCTGCAGTGTGGCCTGCACAAGTGAGGTGAAGGACACCGAAGACCACGGCAGGATAGCTGCTTCGTCGGCTACCTGACCTGCCAGCTCGCACATGTTTGCACGCTGTGGTTCGGTGTCGGCCGCTTTAGACTGCTGCTCGTGTTGGTGTTGGTGTTGATGCAGGTGCTGATGATGGTGATGCGCGTCTTCGCCGAGGAAGGCTGCTGCAGCACCCGCTGACAGGCCTTGTGGACAGAGTTGCAGATACCAGCCCGTGCTCAGCTCCGCGGGCATGAAGCCACGCGGGATAGCCACCTGTAGCAGCAGCGACAGCGCTGCGAGCCAGGCTATCCAGAGACGATGGGGAACGGACGTGGTCATTGCCGTAGCATATTAATGGATAAGCAAGGGATCGTCGATCATGTCAGGAGAGCAATCACCCGGCGAGTTCGTCATTGCCGTCAACCAAGAAATGATGGCTCACCGAGCCCGCCAACCGCGCTTCCAGAAAGGGCTTGTAGTCAGGGTCGCTCATAAAGGCCAGGCCTGACTCCTTGTCTGGCCACTCAATAAATACGAAGGCCGCGGGGTCTTCGCCGCTGCCCTCTAGGCGCTCGTAGTTAGAGGTTCGTGCCAGATACTTGCCCCCGTGCCGGGCAACGATGGCACCGACCGATTCGATATAGCTGGGAATCCAATCATCGGTCGTGGGACTTGAACTTATCATCGAATAAAAAGGCATGATGTCATCCTCCAGGTCAGTGAGAAGTGAGCATGGCAAACGCTCTACAGATAAGATAGCAAGGCCAAGAAAGACGGCAAATCGATTATTTCTTATGCTTCAACTAACGGTGTCTTAACACGAGCACGTCAACACTCTATGCGAAAAACGGTGCCTTGCTTCATTATGCCAGCCAGTCTGGGCCATCGCCTTTACAACAACTATCACGGGCCCAAATGGCTGCGGGAGCAGCAGGAGGCCGGACACAACTCACTGGACCTTAGTTCTTCGGCTCCCTGGTGGGGTGAGTTATTAGCCTTCTGGCAGTACCAATGAAAGTGCTAGATACGCGCCTCCCGTTGTCATTCTGAGCCCTGCTGCTGGTACACGATATCGCCCTCGAGCAGTGTGGCAAGGACGCGCACCTCGTGGATGGCGTAGGGCGAAATCTCAAACAGGTTCTCAGAAAGCACAACAAGATCCGCCAGCTTGCCTTCCTCGATGCTGCCGGTGAGTTCCTCCTGGTGCATCAGATAGGCGGCATTGAGTGTGTAAGCGCGGATCGCATCCGCCAGGCTGATCCGCTCCTCTGGTTCTGAGACGTAGTCCTCGGCCGAGTCCGCGTCGATATGCTGCCGAGTCACCGCGGCCTGGATGCCAATAAGTGGCGACAGCGTACCCGCGCTCCAGTCGCTGCTGAGCACCAGCTTCGCGCCGTTATCAAGGTGGCTCTGCAAGGGCGTGATACGCAGCCCCATGAAATTACTGATCGCCTGAAGGTGAACCGAGCGCGCCGGCGAGTCGGGCATACCGTAGCTCATTTGCGGATTAGGTAACACGCCTAGTGTCGCGAAACGCGGCAGGTCGCGCTCCTGCACGGCCTCAAGATGCACCATGTGATGGCGGCGATCCAAATCGCCTGTCTCCTCAGTCGCTCGCTCCACCGCATTCAAGGCCTCATGCACCGCAGCATCCCCAATCGCGTGCAGATGAAACTGGAAACCCTCGGGCGAAAGTTCACGAATGTAACGTGTCACACGATCTTCAGTGAAGTAGTTGAGTCCATACTCGTGCGGCGCCCCGAGATAGGGGCTGGACAATCTAGCGGTCTGGGATTGCAAGATGCCATCTATGTACATCTTCACCTGGTTGATCTTCAACATGGCGCCAGGCTCATTGCTGTACTGCCCCAGCAAGCGGCTGATTTGCGCCTCATCGTCGTCATTCGGGTAGGCCCACAGTGACAGCTGCACGCGGGCAGTAAGGCGCCCTGCAAGAACTAGCAGTTGGTATAGATCTACCATCTCCGGGAAGACCATGGCATCGACATAGGATGTAATGCCGTGCGCGTTTAAGAGTGCTACCCCACCGTCCAGGGCAGTAGTGGCCTGCCAGATGCTCTGCAGAATAGGGGCTTCCCGAGCTGCCTGATCCTGTACCAGGTCCTGGGCGGTATCGCGGAGAATACCCGTGGGTTGGCCTTCGCCATCACGCAGGATGCGACCGCCTATCGGGTCCGCCGTATCCACCGTGACCCGCGCGCGTCGTAGCGCTTCCGAATTAGCCCATGACGAATGGCCGTATTGATCTTGCAATACTATCGGCCCGTCAAAATCGAGCGCGTCCAGCGTAAAACGATCGGGTAAGGTCTCGCCAGAGAAATCCTTGTCCTTCCAACCATAGCCAACGAGCCACTCTCCCTGAACGCCAATGCCCTCATCCCGACAGGCCGCCAGCGCCTTCAAGACATTGGCTGCTCCCTGGCCTGCCACATCACACATAGCGTCGGTTATTGCCGCGATCGGGTGGATGTGGGTGTCATGAAATCCGGGCAAAAGCATCTTTCCATCCAGATCGATAACTTCTGTGCCCCTGCTTACCAGCGCAGAAACCTCAGCGCTCGTGCCCACCTTGCTGATATGTCCGTCAGTGACTGCAACGGCTTCCGCCCATTCGCGCTCGGGATCGAGCGTGTAAACAGCGCCATTGATGAAAACCGTATCCGGCGAGTCGCTGTCTCCACATCCGGCAATCGCGCAAAGAAACAGCGCAGAGACAACTCGCAACCCGTTCAACACAGTAGATTTTGTAAAGGAATCATCGCTAATCAATTGCCCGCACTCGCATAACCGATGCTAACAGAACCTAGTGAAGAATCACCGAAAACGCACTATCTTTGCCTGAACTTCAACAGTGCTCGAATACCACCATGTTGCCAACTATCAGAGTCCTTTGCGCAAGGCAGATCGTTTCGAACAGAGCACCGGCTTTGGGCGAACTGGTGCAGCCACTCGCTCACCTCACGCTGCAGTTCGCCTTACTAGTGATCCTGCTGGCTCAATTGGCCTGCGCAACCTCGTCACCTGAAGACCCCAAAGCACGTGTTTACAGCTTGATTGAGCAGAGACTTACCTATATGCCAGACGTAGCGGCATTTAAATACGAACATCAAATACCCATCGAGAATCTGGAACGAGAAGCAATGGTTATTGCCAATGTTGTTGCCGAGGCGGCCGAGGCGGGTCTGGCGCCCGCTTCAGTGGTGCCCTTTTTCGAGACTCAAATCGCAGCGGCCAAGCTTATTCAGGCCTCGGTCTGGCAGCAGCTTGAAAATGGTGATCAAGCACTCTCGGGCTATCGCGATCTCGAGACCGACGTGCGCCCAGCCCTTGATCGGATTGGCGCTGAACTGATTTCGGCTATCGCAAACGTTCTGAACCAGGGCCTGGAATTCAAGCCGGAAGACCTGGCAAGGAGCATTGACAGCCAATACCTACCGCGTGCCAGCTATGACGAATTAGGTGAAGCTCTGTCCGCGATACGACTCTCAAGCGGGCTCTAGACCTTCTTGATACCTGCAGGCCTCTTCGACGATGACCCGGGAGTGCCCCTGGAGCGGCACATTTTCGTCGATTCCAAGGCAAAGTGGGACGTGCTCGACGACGCTCTCGAGCAGCTGCCTAAGGGGTATTGATCAGAGTGACCTGGCACCGGCGTGGTACAGCCGCACATCCCGGAACTCAGGCGACTCATCGAGGTCAGGTAGCGTACAGGCAGCGCGCCGGCCAATTTGCCTGTAGGGGGCCACGTTAAAGTCCTTGATTCTTGAATCGGCGACCAGAACCTCACTGGCACGCTCGCAGAAGCGTTGCAGCCACGGCAAATTTTCACGGTCATAGAGCACGTCAGCGACAATAATCAGGTCAAGCTTGCCCTCCACTGCATCAAAATCAGCGGCATACTCCAAGACAACGCCGTTCAATGCAGCGTTGGCCTCGCTCGCCTCCAGCGCGATCGGGTCGATGTCGCAGGCAATCACTCGCTCTGCTCCCGCCGCCGCCGCGGCAATAGCAACCACGCCTGAGCCACAGCCGAAATCCAGCACATGGCGGCCTGCCACCCGTGCGGGATCCTCAAGCAGAAACTGCGCCAACACCTGGCCCGATGCCCAGCAAAAAGACCAGTAAAGCGGGTTATCCATCAAGTGAGCAATCTGCTCGGGCTCCAGGGTATGCTGGGGATAATCTGCGCCCAGCAGATACAGCTGCAGCATCGGTGAATGTGGCAGAGTCATCGTCTCGATGCGCGCACCCGGCAGGTGCGGCTCGATGTACTTTGTTAATTCGGGGTGTATCACTGAAAATAGTGGTCGTGTCCTTACCGCCCTACATTGTGCCCCACAGTCAGGAGGAAATCCTGATCCTGCACGAAGACGACGATCTCTTACTCGTGCGCAAACCCGACCTGCTGCTGAGCGTTCCCGGCCGGCATCCCCTGAATAAAGACTGCCTGATTACGCGTTTGCAGGCTAACTATCCGAGCGCCAGCATTGTGCACAGGCTTGACCTCGATACGTCAGGCATCATGGCGGTGCCGCTCAACAGGGAAGCCCATGCCCACATCAGTCGACAGTTCCAACAAAGACAGGTCGATAAAACCTATACCGCCATTGTTTTCGGCGAACCTGCCGAGGATGAGGGGGAGATCGAGCTACCTATCGCCCCGGACTGGCCGAACAGGCCGAGGCAAATGATCTGCCACGAGCGCGGTAAGAGCGCCCTCACCCGCTACCGGGTCGTGACACGACTAGGCGACCGCAGTCGCGTAGAGCTGAGCCCGGTGACCGGACGCTCACACCAGCTTCGCATACACATGCGGGAACTGGGCCACCCAATACTGGGCTGTGATATGTACGCACATGACGAGGCACTGGCCATGGCGGACAGGCTGATGCTGCATGCAACTCGCCTGCAATTCACCCACCCCAGGTCTGGAGGTCCGCTTGCGGGAGTCAGCGAGCCACCCTTTTGAGCGCGCGCTCAGGCAGGCGACGGCTTACAGGTAGCTGCACCAGTCGCTCCAGCTCCCGCCGTAGAGAATGGCATCATCACGGCCCACACTCGCGAGTGACAACAGGTTCACGCAGGCAGTTACACCCGACCCGCAGTACACGATCAGAGGCGCGCGCTGTGCCAGTTCACCCCAGTGCGCGCGCTGTGCTTCATCTTCAGCAACATAGCCATCATCGCGAGTGACGCCCTGCCAGGGGCGGTTCAACGCACCCGGAATGTGCCCCGCTACCGGGTCCATCGGTTCTTCCAGACCCTGGTAACGTCCCTCCTCACGGGAATCCACCAGCGTCGCGCCCTCACGCTGCAAGGCCCGCAAGCCTTCGATATCGACCAGGCCAGCCCAGGAGAGTGCCTCGGGGGGCGGCGCAGGTGTCGCGCGTGGGGTCGTGGCCTGGGGTTCACCCCCCGAGGCCAGCCAGGCCGCATAGCCCCCGTTCAGCAGAACCGGCGGCCGGTAGCCCAGGCTGCGCATCATCCACCAGAGACGGCTCGCGAAAGCCAGGCGAGAGTCGTCATAGGCGATCACTGGCGTTTGCAACCCAATCCCGACCGCTGCGAGGGTAGCGGCAAAGGTCTCGGGCGCAGGTAGCGGGTGACGGCCACCGTGTTCCGCGACCGGTGCCGACAGATCACGGTTCAAGTCCATGTAGTGGGCACCGGGAATGTGCCCCGCATCGTAGAGCGCCCGCCCGGCGCCCGGGTCGGCGAGAGAAAACCGACAATCCAGTATCACCGTATCTTTCTGGGCAATGTGTTGGGGTATTTCGCTGGCGGCGATGATGAACTTGTTCATGGCGAAGTCACTCGACTAAACTTGGACATAACAAGGATAAGGCATCCATCTGTGGTTACCAGCACCCAACAGCCCTCGCAGCTGACTATCGTCGCTCGACCTAACCAGTCGGCCAACTGGCGGACCAACCAGCTGCTTCTGCTCGCGCTGTGCGTGCCGTCTCTGGGCGCCGCTATCGGCTTCAGCCTGATGGGCGCGTGGCCCATCCTGCCCTTCGCCGGGCTCGAGATGTTGTCACTTGGTGCGGCTCTGTACTACGTGAGCTGGAAGTTGCAGTACCGGCAAGTTATTACCGTCAGTGAAGACAGTGTGAGCATCGATAAAGGCTATTACGCGCCGAAGAAAAGCTACCGCTTCCATCGCGATGACGCCGGGCTCGCTATACGCCCGGAAAAACACCCCTGGGACGGCCCCGATCTATGGGTGCACAGCGATCGAGAACGGGTGAACGTCGGCGAGTTCCTGAACCGCGACGACTCCCTCAAGCTCGCGGCGCTCTTGCGCGAGGTTATCCGCGTACGCTCAGAATCGCCAGACCGCCAGCGCTCGTTCTGACCAGCCATCTAGATTTCCTCAAAGTTGCCGTGGCGCCCCCTGCCCTGGGCGAAACGCGTCGCTCCGGCCACCGTCTCGCCGGACTGTAGCACCTCGAGGCCACGCTCAAATTCGTTCGTTAGCGCGTCGTCAAGATTCATACCCCACTGCTCATAGCTGCTGAGGCGATCTGAACGCATGCACAGCTGGGGAAACTTAAGCAGCTCCGCGGCCAGTGCCAGCGCTGCGTCCAGCGACTGACCCTCAGGCACCACGCGGTTCGCCAGCCCCATTTGCAGTGCCTCTTCTGCCCTTACTGCGCGCCCAGTTAGAATCAGGTCGAGCGCCCGTGCCTGCCCTATCAGGCGCGGCAACCTCACCGTGCCGCCATCAATCAAAGGAACGCCCCAGCGCCGACAGAAAACGCCCATCACGGCGCTGTCTTCTACAACTCGCAGATCGCACCACAGGGCGAGCTCCAGCCCTCCGGCTACGGCGTGGCCGGCTATCGCAGCTATCACAGGCTTGCTCAGCAGCATACGGCTTGGTCCCATAGGGCCATCGCCGTCTGGTGCCATACGGTTTATCCTTTCGCCGCTGGCCACGGCCTTGAGGTCGGCGCCCGCACAAAACGTCGCATGCTGGCCGTAGAAAACGGCCACATCGGCACCGGGGTCTGCGTCAAAGGCACGAAAGGCGTCTGCCAGGGCCTGCGCCGTCGGCCCATCCACGGCATTGCGGGCGGTAGCCCTGTCGATTGAAATCAGGGTAATACGGTCGCGTCGTTCGACCTGGATACTCATTGCACGCTCCTCGGTGTCGGGTCAATTCACACATTAGCAGCTTTGTATGTGCTTACCGACCGCGAGCGTACTCAGGCCCGCTCGGGCGAACGGGCGTATTGCTCCGAGTGGGGTCACGTTTCGCTTTAGCGAGGCCTTACTCAAAAAACATCTGGAACTCAACGCCATAGGTCCGCGGCTCCAGCACGGTCACACTGCGGAAGCGCCCAATCAGCTCCCCCTCCTGATTCAGTCGAATTTCGTCATCGTTATCCAACGCGTTTTTTAGATAAAACCTGATCAGCCAGTTGTCTTCGGGCGACTGCAGAGTTGCTTGCAGGTTGAGCTGCTCCCAACCGTCGAGCTTATCCGAGGGTTTGTTAAATTCGTTAGCAAAATAATCGTCCTGCCAGAAATACTCGACACGCCCGCTAAGAGCATAGCCAGAGTCAAAATCCCAGGTGTACTGACCACCGACGTTGGCCGAAAACTCAGGCGAGTTTCGAAGGGTATTGCCGTCAAGATTCTTGATCAGGAGTCCCCGATCTGTGAAGCGCGGGTTACCGTTCTCATCGAGCGCAGCCACCGTGCCCGGCGCTATGCCATCAGGATCACTTTCGTCCGCAGATTCAAAATCCTTCAGCTCTAAATCCAGCCAGGCCACGCTGAGATCAAATCGCCAGGCATCGCCGGGCGAAAATACAAACTCACCTTCAACGCCCATGACCTCGGCATCGGAGTTCTCGGTGGTGGTGGTCCTCTCATTGATCTGGCCGATCTGGAGATCCTGGTGGTCGTAGTAAAAGGCACCGAAGTTGGCCAGCAGGCGGCCGTCGTAAAAGGTATTTTTAGAGCCGATTTCGAAGGCGTTAATGTACTCAGGATCGAAGGTTTCGCCTCCCGAGGGTCCGCCCGGATTCAGGCCGCCTGCCTTATAGCCGCGGGCAAAACTGGCAAACACCATGGAGTCATCCGTGATGGCGTACTCCGCCACCAGCTTGCCGGTCAGCTCTTGCCAGTCATCTTCTGCTTCAATCCACGCCGGGTCTTCCAGCGTCAGGAACAGCAGCCGTGAGCGCGATTCCTTGTGATCGTCGGTATAGCGCAGGCCAAGCGTGACCCGCAATTTGTCCGTTACGTCGAAATAACCCTCACCGAAGACGGCGAAGGACTCCGTCTTCAAGGGGTCAGTCTGGCCGTTGAAAAACTCGAACGACGAGTCCAGGCCGAGCGCCTGCTGAGCCGCTGCGATGCTGGGATGCGTGATGATGGTTTGCGCGCTCGATTCTTCCTCGAAATAAAACATCCCGAGCAGGAAATTGAAGCGCCCGCTGTAGTCAGAGGCGATGCGAAACTCCTGGGTGAACTGTTCGGCGTCCTGTCGCTCTCGTCGGCCGGAGCGGATCTCGTCAGTGGTCACGAAGTCAGCCCCATTAGCGCGATAGGTGAGGGGCTCAGTCAGGCGCACGTCGGTAGCGAAGCGGTCTGCGTCCCAGAAAATATCGCCCTGTGTGTCGTAGTAGCCGGTCAGAGAGGTCAGCCGATAATTCTCGAGCTCGTAGTTGAACTCCAGCGATACACCCAACTGTTCCCGCTCGTAGGTCGGGTCCTGATCCATTTCCACGGTTCTGACGTCTCGAGGGTTATTAGCGTCGGCGAAGTAATCGCCGAAGGGGAACAGCCCACCGCCGAAAATTGCGGCATTCAGGGTTTGGTAGATGGAGCGACTGACGTCGGTCGTTTCATTACCCCTGGACAGGGGCGAGCAGCCGTAGGTGGCGTCTTTAGTGCACAGGCCCTTGGTACGGAATGAGCGATCGCTGTCTTCCTCGGCATAGGAGATCACCAGGTCCGCTGACAGGCGTTCCGTAAAGTCGATGCTCGTACTGGAGCGAATCTCATAGTTGTCCCGGCCATCTATATCCCGCCCTGTGAGTTCATTGTCGGTATAGCCGTCGCGCTTCTGGTAAAAACCCGCGAAGCGCTGGCGCACGCCATCTCCCAGTGGAAAGTTAATAGCGCCACGCAGTTTTTGCGTGTCGTAGTTGCCGAGGGTGCCCATGAAAAAGCCGCCCAGCTCCTCGTGGGGTTTGCGCGTATGGATGTTGATCACGCCGGCCGTAGTATTACGGCCATACAGCGTGCCCTGCGGTCCGCGCAGCACTTCCACTCGCTCCAGGTCAAAATACTCGGAGCTATCAAAGAGCGGATTGTTCACGTACACATCGTTGATGTGGTAGCCAAGGCCATCCTCAGCAGAGCTTGCAGCGGCGCTATTGCCAACGCCACGGATCGCGACGTTCAGGCCATCTGCCAGCAGGTTGGGCACGGAGAACTGCAGGTCGCTGATGTCGTCGATCAGCTTAACCTCCAGGGTTTCACCAGTGAACGCAGTGACTGACATGGGGATGTCCTGCAAGGATTCCTCGCGGCGTTGAGCGGTCACGATCACTTCTTCGAGCGCCTGTGCTCCGGCCTCCTCAGCGCCCGGCAGGGCAATGATGCCTGAAGCGAATGCCAGTGCGCTGCAGAGACTGCGTTGCCTGTGTTTTCTGTTCATGCGCGTACTCCGTTTTTATAATTTGTTGAAGATCAGGGCTTGCTCGCGGGCAGGCCATAGGCGATGACGTAGCCTCCCCTCCCGTCTCTCGGGTTAGTAGAATCGGTGTATGTTCCCGTCGCCGGGTCGCGGGGGTAGCGCCAACTGGGGTTCGGTACGGTCACAATGACAATCTGCCGCCCGGTCGCCTCATCGAGGTAGGTCATGGGCGTTGCCTGCCCGCTGCCTGGCAGGTCTTCGGACCACTTCACCTCGCCGGTGCGCAGGTCAAACGCCCGCACGGTGCTGTCCATAGTGGAACTCAGGAAGATGAGGCCACCCCGTGTCGTTAAAGTCCCGGCACGAATAGGCGTTCCCACCTGCCACCAGTCAATCCCGCTCTGCCAGTTAAAAGGTCCGGAGTTTTTCATACTGCCTACCGGGCGGCTCCAAAGGAGCTCTTTGGTATTGAGATCGATCACAGCCAGCGTGGACCAGGGTGGTTCGAAACAGGGCACCTGCGTGCCGGCGCGGGACATGAATGGCAACGTCAAGCCGTAGTATTTGATACGACGATGATCGAAGGGATCGCCAGGATCAGGGTCGCCCATCAGCGGCATTGGATCATTGGGACTCATTCGCACCGCCGGGTGATGCTTGCCCAGTAGCCTCGATGCCATCTCACCCGCTTCGGCAACCCGCTCGGGCGTGACCAGCATCGTGCGATTGCCCAGCAACATTGGCGAGGCAACAAGCAGCCCATTATCGGCATCGACAGACACGCTGCCCCAGTTGAAGCCGCCAAAGTTCGCCGGATACTGGAAGCTGCCGGCACCCGGCACGGGCGGAGTAAACAGGCCCTCGTAGCGCATCATTCGGTACTCAACCCGGCAGAGCAGTTGGTCGAGCGGGGTGAGGCCCCACATATCCTTCTCGTGCCGATAGGGGTGAAAGTGCGGCAGCGGCGAAAAGGGCTGTGTCGGCGAGAGATAATCTCCGTCGGCAGGCTCCTGTGGCACCGGGCGCTCCTCTATGGGGTGCACCGGCTCACCGCTGCGCTGGTCGAGCAGGAATACCTCCCCGGTTTTGGTGGGCACGGCGACCGCGGGCACTGACTCGCCCGACACCTCAACATCCACCAGCACGGGCTGCGCCGGCAGGTCGAAATCCCAGATATCGTGATGCACGGTTTGATACTTCCAGCGCGGCTCCCCGCTTTGAGCATCCAAGGCAACCAGACTGGAAGACCACTCATCATCATAGGGCCGACGGGCGCCGCCAAAATAGTCTGGCGCCGCGTTGCCGGTCGGTGCATAGATAAGGCCCAGCTCTGGGTCATAGCTCATCACGGTCCAGACGTTGGGCGTACCGGGCGTGTAGTGCTCGCCCTCACCAGGCTCGCCGTACTCACCCGGCCGGCCAAGGTCCCAGGCCCAGACAAACGCTCCTGTGATCGCATCGAAAGCGCGTACAACACCAGAAGGCAAACCCAGGTCCTGCGAATCCAGTACCAGGCCACCCACCACGAGACGGTCTCCGGCTACCAGCGGCGGTGAGGTGTGGTAATACTCGTCAATCTTGTGCTCGCTGAGGCCGCGGCGTAGATCAACAGCTCCACTGTCGCCAAAGTCTGTACAGGTCTCACCGCTGACCGCGTCCACTGCAAGGAGGCGTGCATCCACCGTCGCCATCAGAATGCGCCGAGCGCATTCACCGCTGTAGTCAGCGGCGGCCTCAAAATAACTGATGCCCCGGCAGGTGCGTGCATACTGGTGATCCGCCGGCGGGATCGCACCCGGATCGTTACGCCACTGTTCCTCGCCGGTCGAGGCATCCAACGCGATCAGGATATTGCGCGCGGTACACAGGTACAGGTGATCACCGATTTGCAGTGGCGTCATCTTGAAATCATCTTCAACGCCAGTGCGGAAACGCCAAAGCTCCGTTAACTGCGATGCATTGCCTGCATTGATCTGATCGATCTGCCCGAATCGCGTCCCGCCCGCGGTGTTGCCGTAGTGGCGCCAGTCCGTTTCACCAGGTATCGAGACAGCATCGCGCTCAGTCCCCGCCGCAACGTCGTAGTCGTTCAAGAGCGCCGTCAACAATAGTGCAAGAGAGGCTGCTGCCGGCAGAACGTACCAGCGGCGGCTCGCGCTCTCAGCGGATGCGAGGCTGGCCCTGTACCACGGCGTGACAAACCAGAGGCCAAGACCCAGCCAGGCTGCCAGTCGCGGCAGCAGCGCCAGGAAGTCCAGCCCAGATTCCCACCATGCCCAGGGTACGGTCAAAGCGAGAAGCAGACCGTAGAGCACAAGTGCCAGCGCCCGGCCGCGCGCCATCAAAACCGCGACGGCCAACAGCGTGATGCCGGTCATAAGGTAGTAAACGCTGCCGCCGAGAAAGACCAGATAGCCACCCAGCGCCAGCAGGTAGACACCTGCCAGACCAAGAAGGGCGATCAGCACCCAGTGGATGAATTTCTGTGCCATTGCTCCCCGTTCCCTTAAGTCAGCTACATCGGGTGCAGCGTGTGGCCGCCATCCAGCAGCAGGCTTTGTCCGGTCATGAAGTCGCTCTCCCTGGAGGCGAGGAATACCGCTACCCCCTCCATGTCCTCCAGTTCGCCAATGCGGCCGATCGCGGAACGGCGGCGCGCGGCGTCCTGGAATTCCTTGGGGGTATTCAATGACATGTCAGTTTCGATGAAGCCGGGCAATATGGCGTTTACGCGAATACCCGCCCAGCCAAGCTCCAGCGCGAGCGCCTGCACAAGGCCGCGCACGGCCTGCTTGGTCGTGGAATAGCCCGCTGCTCCGGCAAAGCCCAGCAGTGCCGCGGCGGAGGAGGTGACGATCAGCCTACCTGGCGCCTTACGGGCGAGCAGGTGTTCGGTAACAGGCCGCCAGGTAGATACCACGCTCATCAGGTTCAGATCGATCGTATCCAGCCAGGTTTCCCGGCTGGTTTCATGACTGAAGCCACGGAATCCACCGCCGCCAGCATTGGCGAAGCAGTTATCCACCTGGCCAAAGCATTCCAGCGTTGCGGCAAAGGCGGCTGCGACCTGCGCCTCGTCAATGACGTCGCAGACAAAGGCCTCGGCCTCACCGCCCAGCTCCTGGAGTTCCTGCACGGCCCTGGCGTTCTTTTCCTCGCTGCGACCCCAGATCGCCACCTTGCTACCCGCCTTGATGAGGCCGCGGCAGTAGGCCAGGCCGACGCCTCCATTGCCGCCGGTTACCACACTCACCGTACCGTTCAAATCAAACATATCAGAGTCCATTTCCATCAAAGTTCTGTGAAGACACGACCGCGTCTGAGGGTGCCGCTTGAAAGCCGAGCAAGTTGCCGTCCGGGTCACGCCCGAAGAAAATTTCGCCGCCGTTCATCGGGGCAACATCGCTGGCTACGGTGCCGCCAGCAGCAAGTAGAGACGCCCTGGCAGAGTCCAGGTCTGCCACGTCGAAGACGATCATGCTGTAACCGCGCGCGTTTACCGGACGCGGCGCCGAGGGCGTTTTGGCGGGATGGCTGTGGAACTGAATAAACTCCAGTTCCAGGTTTCGTGTCTGGTACCAGGCCATCTCCAGCTGGCTACCGGGCAGGCCAGAGACCGCGTCGATTTTGTCACCCGAGAGCTTCAACCAGCGTCCCATGCGCCGCACCTCGCTCTCACCAAGCAGCGCACCGTAAAACCGAATTTGCTCTGCAAGGTTAGGCGTCGCCAGTGCTACCTGCCGGATGCGGTATTCATTGGCCGGCGGCTTATCAAGATCGAGTTGGCTGACGTCGACATGCTCAACCTCAAACATAATGCCGTCGAGATCGAGCGCATAAGCATACTCCACCGGGTTTCGCTCGCTCAGCTGCACCATGGCTTCACTGCCAAGCGGTCGAGCGCCCTGCTCCAGAAAGGTCTCGTAGGCACGTGTGTCCTTGATCGCCTGATAACAGACGTGAGCAATGCCCGGCCCATTGACGGGAACGGGGGCGAGAGGGTCGATATCTTCGAACTGCATCAACAGTATCTGGGCGTTGGCGGAGCGCAGCATCCGCGCTCGCAGCGGCGCTCCATCCGCCAGCTCTGTAATCGGGGCCAGCGTGCCCGGCTCCCACTCTCCCACGACGTCCAATGCCATCGCCGGCGTGTAAAACGCGGTGCCCTGCTCGAGATCAGCGACCGTTATCCCGACGAAGTTGACACCCTGAATACCCGCGGCGGGCCCGGCGGAGTCGCCCCCGCAGGCAGAGATTAAGAGGCTCACTAAGACAAGGCTGGTTATGCGATGCAAAACGGGCTTCCTTCTTGTTATCGCGCCGGACAAAACGTTTTATCAACGTATCTGCCAGTCATCTTAGCTTTAATTGGACTATATGTCCAATTGAATAGTATTTATGCCGACTGGTGTTGAAAAATAGGGCTCAGCACACCCTTAAGTGTTCCTTTACTCCATTTACGTGAATGCTGGCCCCTATCGCTTCAGGGGCTGGCGGCGCGCCTTGTAGTCGGTGTGAAACTGCGTGAAGCTGCCCAGGATCATGCTGACGGTAATCTCTTCCACCTCCTCCAAGGGCATGTCACTGCGCAACAGATAGTGGCCCGCTGCGCTGGGCAGTCCAAAGGAGATGTCGATGGCGGCACGGGCAAGTTCGTCCGGCAGGTTGAAGTGTCCGGCGACAATGGGCACCAGGTAATCAACAGAGGCGCTTCGCCCATAGTACGTGGGGTCATGGATGCCGGAGATGCTGGGCTCGGCCTGCAGCCGTTCAATAATCAACCCTCGCTCGGCGATATAGGTAAGGTAAGCGTGCGTGATATTCCGAATCAGCCCCTCGAAGGTTTCAGCTTCCTGAGCGGCTACATATTGCTCCTGTCTCTGCGTCTTGAGCTCGCGATCAAGAAGCTCCTTCATCAGGTCCAGCAGACTGCCGAAGTAGTTGTAAACCAGTGATTTGCTGACACCGGCGCGCTGGCCAATGCCTTCGAGTGAGAGATTTGCAACGCCCTCACGCGAGATGATCTCGGCGGCTTCGTCGAGAATCATGGAGCGCCTGACTTCCGGGCTGTAACGCCGCCGCTGGGTTGCGTCCTTCTGGCTCAAGTCAACTTCCCACCCTGTGTTTCCTGCATCGTTTCACAGAGTACCCTACCAGTTCTTTGGCAGTCTTGGGTCCTGTTTATGACGATGACGGTAGCGCTTATCACGCTCCTGCCGCTCAATCTCCAGGCGCCGCCGCCGCGTGATTTTGCTCCAGCGAGCTTCTTCTGTTTGCTCCAGCCAAAAACTGAGATGCTTGGCCAGCCCGGTTCGCACCAAAACGGTCTTCAGACCGACACCCAAAAAAATGACCAGCGGCAGATACCAGTACAGGTGATGAGGGAAGGCAAAAGCGACAAGCACGGTAACCGACGCCATCGCGATATAGCAGCCTTTGGCAAGCGGCCCCCACTCAAAGTAGTCGTCGCGTGCCATTACTTACCAGGATTCTCCGCTGCGCCGCAGATCGACCTCAAAGGTCCACGCCGAGGGCGGCTGATGCGCCACATGGAAAAAAGTCTCGGCGATGTCGGTCGCCTGCATGTAAAAGTCATCTGGCTTGTCGCCGAACAACTCCCTCGCGCGGGGAATATCGATAACGCCGTCGATGATGAACAGTGCCACATGCAAGCCCTCCGGCCCAAGTGAGCGCGCCAGTGACTGCGCCAGGTTACGCTGCGCGGCCTTGGCTGAGGCGAAGGCTGCAAAGCCAGCGCCGCCTCGCAATGAGGCAGTTGCGCCCGTGATCAACAGCGCCCCACCGCCGTTCTCAATCATGGCGGGCGCCAGACTCTGGGCCGTTTGCAGCAGGCCAAGCGCATTGATGCGCCACGCGCTCTCAAAGTCTGCCAGGGCGGTATCCAGCGGCGTGCCGAACATGCCGGAGCCGGCGTTGTCGATCACCACCTTGGGCGCTCCGTGCTTTGCCAGGATATCGTTACACGCGGCCTCGATGGCCGCGCTCTCGGAGACATCGCAGGAGACCGGGTGAATCGCCGTATCGCCGCCGGCCATGGCCTTGAGGCGCTCCATATCACGAGCCAGCAAAGCAACACGAAAACCCGCCTGCCGAAAGCGATCACACAGTGCCTGACCGTTCCCTGGACCTGCGCCGAAGATCAGGCACAGGGGTGCATCGGCCGTCATATCCGGGGCTTCTCTCAACTCAGGAAAGACTTGGCTGCGCCCAGTAAACCACCAACGCCGCCTACCGACTCCAGCAACTCGCCCCCGCTGCTGGCCTTATCCATCAGCTGTGGCAAGACATCGGCCAGTCCACCTGCGGCGCTGTCGGCATCCGTGCCGATCGCACCCGCGAACTCGCTGAGTGCTCCACCGCCGAGCAGGTCGGTGATTGAGCTTGCATCAATGGGCGAATTAGCCCCATCGCCCAGCCAGGAATTCAGCACGCTGCCGAGGCCGCCGCTCGCGGTCATCTTCGCCGCCAGGCCGGCAAAGTCAATGTTGCCCTGACCATCGCCCAGCAGGCTGCTCAGCGCGTTGCTGACCGTACTCGCATCGACATCAAGACCCAGTTTTTCGCTCAATAACTGTGCGCCTATCTCAACCAGTTCCATCGCATTCTCTCCCGTGAGTTAGCTGACTTACCCTGCCGCCAAGCAAGTATAGTTGACACTGCACAATTCGCGCCGCAGACAGCGAGCAGCAAGCAAAAGAAGCTGCCATACTGGGTGTATCGACAGACGGTGCCAGACCTTTCCCACGTGTTTTCCTGCAATAGACCCTCAAGCCTAAGGCCCTCAAGCCTAGTCAGCCTCTGCCTGGCTGCATGCATTGCGTCGATCTCCGCGCCTTCGGAAGGCCAGCGCGCGCCCCAGAAGGTGCTGGTTGCCGCCGTGGAGCGAGCGCCCTTGATAGAACGGCTGCCGCTGTCAGGCACTCTCACCGCTCCACGCTACGCCAACTTGACGACTCGACTTAGCGGTTCTGTCGATTCAATGTCTGTAGATGTCGGCAGTCAGGTAGACGCGGGTGAGCCGCTATTACAGCTTGATGAAAAACTGGCTCAGCTCGAACTGGCACGCATTGAAAGCGCACTGCGACGAGCAGAAATTCTGCAGGCCGACGCAGAGCGGCTGGTTGAAGAGGCCAGGGAGCTGACCCGCAGCAACAATATCTCGCAAACAGAATTCGACTCGCGCGCTGCACTGGCAAGCGCGGAGGGCGCGGTCGTTGAACAGCTGCGCTCTGAGCGCGACACACGCAAGGAGCAGCTACAGCGTCACACTCTGCGAGCACCCTACGCGGGCGTGATCGCCGAGAAGATGACGGAAGTCGGGGAGTGGGTACGCGAAGATACGCCCGTGCTGGCCCTCGCTCAGATGGACCCGCTGTACATCGATATCCGCGTACCACAGCGTTACGCGGGCCGCCTGCGTAGCGGCAGCGAGCTCAGCTTTGGACTTAGCTCGCTTGGCAGTGAGCCTCGCAGCGCGAAAATAGAGCGCACCGTGCCGGTCAGTGACCCAGCAACACGGACCTTCCTGGTCCGCGCCGTAGTCGCCAATCCGGACTGGGCATTGCTTCCCGGCATGTCTATTCGCGCCGAACTGCCGCTCGCTGGGGGCGATGAGGCCGATGCGCTCCAGGTGCCAGCAGATGCCATCGTGCGCAGGTCCGATGGCAGCAGCCTGGTTTGGCGTGTGCGTGAAGCGAATGGCGCCACCGCCGTCGAGCCAGTCTCGATCCAGATTGGCCGCGAAGTTGGCAGCCGAGTCGAGGTCATCACCGATGAGCTCGGCCCCGGTGATCGCGTCGTAACTCTTGGCAACGAGAGCCTGGTGGCTGGCCAGGCCATTGCCATCGAGTAGTCCTGGTGTTTCGTTTTGCCCTAGACAAACCAATCGTGCTTTTGGTGGCAACGTTGATTATCTGTCTCTTCGGCCTCGCTTCAGTCTTTCGCGTGCCTGTCCAGATGATTCCCGATCTCGACCCGCGCATTGTGTCCGTCGAGACCGTCTGGCCTGGCGCCACGCCGCAGGACATCGAGAAGGAGATACTGGTTGAGCAGGAAGAGTTCCTGCGCAACATCACCGGCCTTGAGCGCATGTATTCAAGCGCAGAATTCGGCGCCGCCAGTATCGAGCTGGAGTTTCCCTTCGGCATGGATATCAACGAAGCACTGATCCTGGTTAACAACGCCCTGTCCCAGGTGCCGGACTACCCCGAGAATGTGGACGAGCCGCGCGTTACGGCAGATTCTTTTTCTGCCAACGCCTTCATGTACTTTTATATTAGTGCCTTGCCCGGAAACGACATCGATATTGCCTTCGAGATGGACTGGGTTGATGACAACATCAAGCCCAGACTGGAGCGCGTCCAGGGCGTCTCGTCTATCGGGCTGTCGGGCGGCGTGCGACGACAGGTTCACGTCTACCTTGACCCAACAGAACTCTCAGCCAGACAGCTCTCCGTGCAGGATGTGCGCAACGCCATTCGGGCCCGCAATCGAGACGTATCAGCGGGCGACATGGAATTCGGCAAGCGGCGCTACCTGCTGCGCACTCTTGGGCGCTTTCAGTCAGTCGCTGAGCTGAATGATCTGATCATCGCGGAGCGCGACGGGGCTTTCGTGCGCCTGCAAGATGTTGGAGAGGCGGCCATGTCGAGCGAAGAACGACGCTCGGTCGCTCGCGACCGGGGCCGGCCAGCGCTGTCGATGCGCGTAAGCCGTGAACCCGGCGCCAATGTCGTCACCATCAAGAACCGGGTCATTGCCACCGTTAATGAACTCAACAAAACCGTGCTAGCCGAGCGCGGGCTTTACATGAACCTCGCCGCGGAAGATGCCCGCTACGTCGAGCAGTCCGCTGCCACGGTGACGCAAAACTTGCTTATTGGGGCGGTATTGGCCGTCGCTGTGATGCTCCTGTTCCTGCGGTCCCTATCCGCGACACTGATCGGCGCTATCGGCATTCCGGTCTGCATTCTGGCGGCATTCCTCGGGCTGTCGCTGTCAGGCCGCAGTATCAATGTGATTTCCCTCGCGGGCATTGCCTTTGCCATCGGCATGACCCTCGACAACTCCATTGTCGCTCTGGAGAACATCAATCGGCACATCGGGATGGGCAAGGGTCGCTTCGATGCTGCCCTGGACGGCATCAGGGAAGTCTGGCCCGCCATCCTGGCCTCAACACTCACCACCGTGATGGTTTTCCTGCCCGTGGTGTTTCTCAAGCTGGAGGCTGGCCAACTCTATTCAGACATCGCGGTAGCGATCTCCGCGTCGATCTTCATGTCCATGCTTGTCGCGATCACACTCATCCCCGCAGCCTGCAGCCGATTCCTCGGCACGGGCCAGGGCACTGATGTTCCGCTATTAGGCCGCATCCTGGACCTTGCCATGCGCACGGGCAAAGCGATGGCACGTCGTATTCTGGCTTTGTCGGCCGCTCTCCTGGCCAACACAAAGCGCCAGGCCAGCGCCCTACTGGTCACGCTGCTCGCCACCGTCAGCGTGCTGGTGTTCATGGTCCCTGCGGCGGAGTATCTGCCCGAGGGAGAAGAGTCCAAAGTCTTTGCCTTCGTCGTGTCACCGCCAGGCTACAACCTGCAAACCATGCTGGATATCATGGACGTGGTAGAGCCAGAGCTCGTCGAGCAAGTGGGCGCAGGCACCTGGTCGGCACCCGATGGGGCGCCACCAATGCCGCCCCTCGTGTCGGTCATTAGTTTTATCGATCCCGGCTCTCTGTTTATGGTCATCGAGCCAGAAAACGGTCGCCAAACGCCCGGGCTCATTGCAGCCACCAACGATCGCTTCAATACTGTACCGGGGATGCGATCCTTTGTGGTAAGAGGCTCAATCTTCTCCGACAACCGCGGCGGCACTCGCAGCATCAATATTGAACTCACCGGCCGCAACCTGGAGCGACTGTACGGGGCGGCCCTCGCGCTTTTTCAGGAGGCAGGCCAGCTGTTCGAAGGCGCCCAGCTAAATGCCAGCCCATCGCCCACCGAACTCAATATGTCTCAGCCCATAGCGCACCTGGTACCAGATTGGGAACGAGCGGCGGAGTTGGGCATCAGCCAAACCGAACTGGGCTACAGCATCTGGGCCTACTCCGATGGCGCCTTCGTGGATGAGTTCTTTCTCGATGACGAGAAAATTGATATGTACCTCTTTGCCTCTCGAGGCACGGTTAATCAGCCGGACGACCTGGAAAACGTGATGCTGGCTAACCGCGACGGCCTGCAAGTGCCCGTGTCCACCCTTGCGCGCGTCGAAGAAACCGTAGGCACATCGAGCATCACGCGGATCGATGGCATGCGTACGGTGACGCTTCAGATCATCCCGCCACGGGAGATTCCTCTGGAAACCGCCGTTGCAACCGTCGAAAGTGAACTGTTAGCACCGGCTCGCACAAGCAACCTTGTGCCCGCCGATATCGGTATCAGCCTGACAGGCGCTACCAGCCGATTGGAGGAAACGCGATCCGCCATGGCCGGCAATTTCCTGCTGGCTATACTGATCGCCTACCTGCTGCTGGTCGCCGTATTCTCACACTGGGGCTACCCGCTGTTAATCATGACAACAGTGCCCATTGGTATCAGCGGCGGCATTGTCGGGCTGTGGTTGTTCAACCTTGTGGGCAACCGGCTGGATCTGCTCGGACTGCAGCCCTTCTACCAACCCTTTGATGTCATCACCATGCTCGGCTTCCTCATCCTGATAGGCACCGTTGTGAACAACCCGATCCTGATTGTTGAACGCTCGGTCAGCAACCTGAAAGAACGCGGCATGGACACGGCGGCTGCAATCAAGGAAGCGGTGGCCGTGCGCCTCAGGCCCGTTATGATGTCCACCATTACCACGGTGTTTGGTCTGTCACCACTCGTGCTGTTGCCCGGTGAAGGCTCCGAACTCTATCGCGGCCTTGGGGCGATCGTACTGTTTGGCCTGTTGTTCTCGAGCCTTGTTACCCTGACGGTGCTTCCGGCACTACTAGGCCTGGTATTCCGTCTGGCCAGGACAGGCCAATCCTCCGTTATACCAGGTGCTTCCAGCCAGTAAGACTGCGAGTCTGGCTGACGGCTGTTGCAGCCCAAGTGCTCCCAGACCTCCGTTATCACAACCACCGCGACCCGCTGAAAGCCAGTTGCATTTGCGATATGTTACAACATATCATTTTAGCTCGGTCGGCTTGTCAGGTGCCTTGTTGCTAACCACCATGAACTACCCGTATTGGGAACATCGGTCGCTCGCAAGCGTCTCTAGCTATGTCGTAGGCGCCCACGAGCGTGTGCTGTCGCGAATCAGTGATCCCTGCGTCAGTCTGAGCCTATGGCAACGCCCCGCTGAGTTGTTGATCGCGAAGGAACTCGCGCAGTTGACCGCCGCGCAATTATCACGTGCTCGCCACCTCACGAGCCCCACTTCATTCGACGATGACCTAAGCGCCATGCTCACGAAGCATGGCCTTGATCCCGAGGCATTCAGCCATCTACGTGCCGACCTGCGTCACCTGGCCACGCTGTTCTTTCCCCTTGCGGACACGCGCCCGGTCAGACTCCGTCTGACCACAACGGACGCCGACGACTGCCGCCGTTTTCACGTCGATCGCACATACCTGCGGCTGCTTTGCACCTACCAGGGCCCAGGTACAGAGTGGCTACGCAACGAGCAGGTTGATCGCCAAGCTCTCATGTGCGGCGACCCCAACGAGGCCATCATACGGTTCGGGACGGCCTCACGCTTTGAGACCTTTTGGGTGGGTATCACCCGAGGCGACCCGCAAAACCTCGGCCAGGGCCTCGTCCATCGCTCTCCCCCCATTGCGGGAACAGGGCAAATTCGCGTACTGTTCTGTCTGGAATGTTGAGGTCAAGGCCTCACAACTGGCACGCTCTTATCGGCACGAGGATTACCCCATGGCATTGGTTGACCTGCTCAACGTAAGACAGCTCTTTGGCGGCGACAGCAAAGAACCGGATCCGGAGACCTTCCGCGAGCTCCTGGTGATGGTGCTGTCACGAGCCACAGACGTCGACGCCTATACCGATCCAGTCGAGGTTGAGGTCGTGCAAAAGGTACTAATGGACTACATCGGCGAAGAAGTCAGCGGGGCGGACATTCGCATCGCCGCCAAGTCCACGCTTTACGAGGCCGCGCCCCTTGAAAAGTATGTCTCTCGGATTGGACCGAAGCTCGACAAGACCCAGCGACTCAAGGTGATGAGCGCGCTGGTCGAAGTGCTGAAGGCAGACGACAAAGTAGCAAGCTCGGAAACGGACTTTTTCAATACGATCTGCGAAGCACTGGGCCTGACCTACGCCGATATCGCTGGCGTCGGCTCCGATTAGCCAGGGGCGCCAGGCGCAGTCAACTGAGGTACTGGGCGGGGAAATACTGCGGCACTTCCCGCTTGACGTCTTCGGCCGCTAATTCCAGGTCGGCCATGCTTGCTCTCAGGGCTTCTTCTGTTTCGCCGATTATGAAGCCGCCTAGCCCTAGCAGCTTGTGAAAGGGCTTATTCACCGGTTCACCCAGGGCAAGTATGAAACGTGCACTATGATCAGCGTCGTGGTTGGTAATTTGCAGCGTCTTGTTACCGTCGCTTTCCCCTTCAGCTGCACTTTCATCTTCACCTAGCACAAGCATCTGCCTTGCCTCGACAGCCGTTCCGTCGACGGCGAGCGCCCCTTCGATGAGAAACAGCATACCGCGCATGGAACTTGGCACTTCACAAGTCATATGCCCGCCGATATCGAGCTGCACATAGGCGTAGATAATCTTGCGGTGAGTGAAGGGTTGATGGGCACTGGCACCGAAAAAGTCTCCGGCCAGCACGCGCATGCTTCCCTGTTCAAAAGGCACCACCGGCACTTCGTCAGGCTGCAGCACAACGGTCCTGACTTCCTCCTCGTCTGTCGCGTTCCAAACAAGTTGAATGAACTCAACCTCTATCCCCGCGGCTACGGTGTCCGGCGACGGAAACTCGTGGTGAAAGGCCGGAGTACCGGCATGGACATAGTACAGGCCCCCAGCCTCAAGTCGCCGGTCGCTTTCCCCCTCGAGACTATCCCAGGCCATCCAGCTACCCCGTGCAGGCAAAAAGCTCATGGCCGTCAACCCAACATGCGGATGGGGGCGAAAAGCCGATGCAACGCTCGTGTCTATCTCGACAAAATCAAACAGCACAATCGGATCAATCGCTGCAATCTCATGGTGGGTGCCCTTGCCATCGATATCCGTCGACCCAATCAAGCGCAGGGCATGGTCGCCCATCTTCGTTGCATCGATAACTCGCCGCGCACGTGCCATGTAAACTCCCCTTCAGGATACTGCCTGTCTTTTGGTCGTAACGAGGAACACACTATTCGCCCGTCCAGCATGAGTCCAGTGCTCCTGGCTGTCAAAGCCCGCCGCTGCCACTTCCCGGAGCCAGTCCTTTTCAGGGACGAAGCTGACATACGGCGCCTTGCCAAGCCACTGCATAAGCGGGATCACGGGCCGCAGGTACCAAAGCCGGTCGGCAAGACAAACCGTACTAGAGATGAAATAGCCCCCTGGCTTTAACAGGCGATGAATCTTCGCCAGTGCCGCCCGTCGATCCGGCAGCAGATGCATCAGGTTCAGGGCCAGCACCATGTCGAATCGGCTGTCGTTCTCGTAGCTTTCTACGCTGCTCTGCACAAAGCAGACATTGGAAACATCGGCCTGTGCTGCGCGTTGGCGGCCGATATCCAGCATGGTACCGGATACGTCAGTCGCTTCGATGTGCGCCACATGTGCAGCGTGGGCAAGCGCCGTCGAGCCGGTGCCGCAGCCCAGTTCCAACACCGTCATATCGGCACGCATCAGCGCCTGCGTGGTCTCGAGTTTGCGGGCGTAACTCTCTGGGTCTGAAATCGCCTGTTTGCTGTAACGTGGGGCAATTCGATCCCAGAATTCATCGGGTGTGACTGTCATTGGCTACCTCAGACTTTGCTTCAACTCAGATGCTGGCTATTTAGCCATACGCCCGTGAGGTATAAAATCCTCGTTTTTGTTGATCAGGCATACATAAATAGATGAACTGGAATAACGTTGACTTTGATTGGAATCAGGTTCGCTCCTTCCTGGCCACCTCACAGGAAGGCTCATTATCCGCTGCGGCGCGGGTACTTGGGCAGACACAACCCACCCTGAGCCGACAGGTAGCCGGGCTTGAACAGTCACTCGGCGTGATGCTGCTCGAACGCGGTCACCGTCAGATTCGCTTAACCGCCGCCGGGCTGGAATTGCTGGAAGACGTGCAGGCCATGGCGGAAGCGGCGCAGCGAGTCTCGCTGGTGGCGTCAGGGCAATCGCAGGCAATTGAGGGCCGAGTGCGGATTACGGCTACCGAAATGCTCGCGACCTATTACCTCCCCCCCATGCTCCGGAAGCTGCGCGAGCGGGCGCCGGGAATCGTGGTGGAAGTCATCGCCTCCGATAAGGTCAGTGATCTTATCCAGCGCGAGGCCGATATTGCGATTCGCCACGCGCAACCCACGCAAGCGGACCTGGTCGCACGTCGCGTCGGGACCCTTTGGGGCCGCATCTATGCCGCGCGCCGACTGTTGGATGGCGTCGGCACGCCCAACTCGGTTGACGACCTGAACAGCCAGGACTTCATCGGTATCGACGACACTGAATCGTTGCTGCTTGGCTTGAAGGAGCAAGGCATTAATCTACGGTCAGAGCAGTTCCGCATTCACGCCGCGAGCGGCAACTGTATGCTGCAGCTAATACGCGAGGGTCTGGGCTTCGGCTTTTTACCCTCGGATGCGGGCAAGCTATTCGATGACTTGGTAGCCGTCTTACCCGAAGCCTTTAATCCGGAAATTCCTGTTTGGCTGGTCACTCACCGGGAGCTGCGCACCAGTCGGCGCATCAAACTCGTCTATGATCTGCTGGTAGAAGAGCTGTCACAAATCACCGACAGCTATGACTAAATTCCCCAGGTGGCTTCTTACCAGGCGGCCTTTGCCATTACACTGGCGCGATGACTGATACCAAAAAGTCCGATATGCCCGACACGTCGCTCTCGAACAAGGTCGGCTTTGTTTCCCTCGGCTGCCCAAAGGCGCTGGTCGATTCAGAGCGCATCCTCACCCAGCTGAAAATGGACGGCTACGACATCGTACCGACCTACGAGGACGCCGAAGTTGTGGTGGTCAATACCTGCGGCTTCATCGACAGCGCCAAGCAGGAATCCCTCGATGCCATTGGCGAGGCCATGGCAGAAAACGGCAAGGTGATCGTCACCGGCTGTATGGGCAAGGGCGAGGACGCGAAAGTTATCCAAGAGCTGCATCCTAAGGTGCTCAGCGTCACCGGCCCTGCAGCCTACGAGGAAGTGGTCGGTGCCGTGCATGATTGGGTGCCACCCAGCAAGCAACACGACCCCTTCATCGACCTCGTACCGCCTCAGGGCATCAAACTCACGCCTCGCCACTACGCCTACCTGAAGATTTCCGAAGGCTGCAACCACCGCTGCAGCTTTTGCATCATCCCGCAAATGCGCGGCGACCTGGTGAGCCGCCCGATCGGTGACGTTATGGAAGAGGCCGAGCGGCTGGTACGGGCGGGCGTGCGCGAACTGCTGGTGATCTCACAGGACACCAGCGCCTACGGCATAGACATCAAGTATCGCACGGGTTTCTGGAACGGCAGGCCCATGAAAACCCGCATGCAAGAGCTGTGCGAGGCCCTGGCCGAGTTCGGCATATGGGTAAGACTGCACTATGTCTACCCCTATCCTCATGTCGACAAAGTCGTCCCGCTTATGGCCGAAGGCCGGCTGCTGCCCTATCTTGATATACCTTTCCAGCATGGCAGCCCTGGCGTGCTGAAACGAATGAAGCGACCTGCCGCGGCCGAGAAATCCCTGGATCGAATTCGGCGCTGGCGCGAGATTTGCCCGGACATTGCACTGCGCTCTACCTTTATCGTTGGTTTCCCGGGGGAAACGGATGAAGACTTTGAAGTACTGCTGGACTTTATAGCAGACGCACAGCTCGACAGAGTTGGCTGTTTTCAGTACTCACCGGTCAAAGGGGCGAGCGCGAACGACCTGGCCGATCATGTGCCGGAGGAACTCAAACAGGAACGCTGGGAACGCTTCATGGCGCTACAGCAGGAGATCAGCAGCGCCAAGCTGCAGCAGAAAGTAGGCCGCACCGTTGAAATCCTGGTGGACGAAGTTAGCGCCGAAGGCGCCGTTGGCCGCTCTAGCGCCGATGCGCCAGATATTGACGGGCGCGTTTTCCTCGAAGGTGCCACCGACCTCAAGCCCGGTGACTTTGTCGAGGCAGAGGTCACCGCCGCCGACGAGTACGACCTCTGGGCAGGCTGAGCGCGCGGTGAACCTGCTGCTCTTTCGGCCAGGCGAAGTCGACGCTGACGGCATAGGCGTGGTGACCGGTGAGCCGCTAAGGCACTTGCGTGAGGTTCTCGATCTGGGCGTAGGCGATACCATGCGCGTGGGCGAGCTCGGTGGCCTGAGCGGTGATGGCGTGATTGAACACATCGACGCTGGCGAAGCTCGCCTGCGCTGCCACTTGCACACACCGCCGCCTGCGAAAATGGAGCTTACCGTCATACTTGCCCTGCCCCGGCCCAAAATGCTGCGGCGGGTGCTGCGCGCCGTCGCAGAATTCGGCGTACCGCAGCTCTATCTCATCAACAGTTATCGGGTGGAAAAAAGCTACTGGCAAACGCCCGTGCTTGCCCAGCAGATGATGGAAGCCTACCTGGTAGAGGGGCTGGCGCAGGCGCGCGACACGGTGCTGCCGCAGGTCACGCTACGCAAGCGATTTAAACCCTTTGTCGAAGACGAGGTCCCCGGTCTGCTTCAGGGGAAGCAGGCTCTGGTCGCACAGCCCGGCGAGTTACCGCCCTGCCCCAGGGGGCCGTCGCCAGCCACCGTTATTGCTATAGGGCCAGAGGGCGGCTGGATACCCTTTGAAGTCGAAAAGTTGGAGGCGGCAGGCTGCCAGCCGGTGAGCCTGGGCCCGCGCATCCTCCGCGTGGAGGATGCGCTGGTGAGCCTGCTCGGCAGGCTGGCTTAGCAGGCGCTAGAAGCTGTACTCAATTTCAGCACCGTAGATACGCGGCTCGTTGTAAGCAAGGCCGCCCACGCCCGAGGATTCAATCAGCGCGGTACCGCCGACGAAGTACTCCTCTTCCGTCAGGTTCGTGCCGTAGATGGCCCCCACCCAGCGACTGTCGCGAGAAATCCAGGTGACGCGAGCGCTGAGATCAAACTGTTCGTCTTCCAGCCATCGACCACTGGCACAGCTGGCCGCATCGAAGCAATATTCGATGTCCTTCTTAAGGCTGGCCTGCACCCTGGGGATAAAAGTGCCAAGCCCGGTCTGCAAGCTGTACTGGGCCGCCAGGAAATAGGTCTGCTCGGGCAGACGTGGCAAGTTCTCTCCGGAGCGGTCGTTGGGGCAGGAATCGACAAGCAGCACGCTGAGATCAGCTCGCGTACATCCAGCGTCGGGCGCACTGGAAGGATCTCCAATCGTCAACTGAATATCATCGAAGGTTTCTATGTCGCCGTCGTTGATGCTCATGTTGAAATTGACCAGCCAGTTGGCGCCTGGCAGCCAGGTCGTCTCCAACTCAAAGCCCTGAATCGTTGTTTCTTCCGCGTTGATCGTCGCGCCGGCGGGCGCATTGGTTTGCGGGTTGATCACCACCGTCGTCAGCTGGCGGTCACTGTAGTCAGAGTAGAACAGCGCAGCATTGACGCGCAGCCGACGGTCCAGCAGGTCGACCTTGATGCCCAACTCAATGTTCTCCACCTCTTCGGGGTCGAACTCTTCGAGGGCACCGGAGGGCGCCTCCGATAGTCCGCCAGAGAGGAAACCTCTGGACCAGGTCAGGTACATGCTGCCGGTGTCGATCAAATCGCCGTAATCAAATATGTAGGCGATGCTCGCCATGGGCGAGAAGTCATCGTTACTGATGTCGTCGTTGACGGTATCCAGAGGCAGGAAGCCAAAGTTAGGATTGTACTCAAAGGTGGCATTGTTAACGGCATACAGTCCGCCACCTACCGGCGCCGCAAAGCCACCGTTGGCATCCAGTGTCGCGGGATCCGGGTCAAAGCGATCTCGTTCCAATTCACGCTTTTCGTCGGTGTAACGCACGCCCAGTGTCGTGCGCCAGTTATCATTGAACTCCCACTCAACCTGGGCGAAGGCGGCGATCGCCTCGTTGTCGGCTCTCAGCTCAGTCGACGACGCACTGAGAAAGAAGAGGTTGGAGATGGCCGGTGAAAATGGCCCAAGCAGGCTCACACTGCGCCGGTTTTCCGTCTCTTCCTGAAAGTAGAACAATCCGGCAACGTAGCTCATTCGGTCGTCGAAGGCGCTGCCGATCAGCTGGAATTCCTGGCTGAACTGGTCGCTTTCAGACAGTGTGCTGAAGGGGTGGACGTTATTGGTC
>JBCDJG010000017.1:0-91288 GCA_038748065.1 Pseudomonadota bacterium | reverse complement strand
GCTCGTCAGCTTCATGGATTATGATCTAGGATTCTTTGACAGAGAGCTGCATAAGGTGGAGCCGGTGGGTGAAAACCCATTCGCTCCAAAAGTGTTACCTATGCGCTCGGAATAATCTGTTACCTATGCGGTCGGAATAGATCGTCTGAGGTTGGTGCCGGAGATAGGAGTCGAACCTACGACCTTCGCATTACGAATGCGCTGCTCTACCAACTGAGCTACACCGGCATGTCGGCGCTTGAGGCGCGCATTGTATTGAAATTCCGAACAGCTTCAAGCGCTTTCGCTATCTGCTTCTGCCATCAGCTGCAGTCCCTCGAAGACCAGATCGCCCCGATATTCGCCACCCTCATCCGCCAGTGCCATTAATAGCTGGCCGCCGCCACCGGAGTAGACGAGTTGCGGGGCAGGTTCAGCGCTGCGCGCCAGGGCCAGCCGCACTGCCCCAGCCTGGGCCAGGCTGATGCCATGGCGCACGGCCTCGGCGGTTGACCGTCCAGGCGCGAGTCCAAAGCCAACGTCTTCCGCAAACCTGACCCGATCCGTATCCAGGAATAGCGCGCGTTCCATTAAGCTGGCTCCTGGGATAATGAAACCACCCTCGTGCTGCCCGTCAGCGGCGACCAGATCGATGGTCAACGCCGAACCCGCATCCACTACACAAACTCGCTCGCCTGCATCGCGCCACGCCGCGAGCATAGCCAGCCAGCGATCAACGCCCATACGCCCAGGCTCACTGTAGCTATTAGTCAGTCCGCAGCTTGTGGACTGGGTCCTGGCAAACCAGGGTTTTTTGTTCCAGCGCTGTTCCAGCGTCACAGCCAGGCGGCTCTCAATGGCCGGTGAGGCAACGCTGGCGATCCAGATCTGATCCAGCGCCGCAGAGCAGTCCAGCAGGGCCTGCTGCGACTCGGCATCATCAACCAGGTAGGTGCCGCGTGACTGCACGCCATTGTCGACGATCAGCCGCCACTTGGCCGCGCTGTTACCCACATCGATCTGTAGGCAGGTCGCAGCGCGCTTCACGAGGCTGGCCTGAGCGACACTTCCCCGCCGAAAACGGGCCGGATACCGCTCGCGGTTTCCAACAGCAGGGCCCCACGATCGTCGACCCCTCGGGCAATACCCGCGAACTGGTCGGGACCGCTGTGTAACAGAACCTGGGCGTCGGCCAGGGCATCGAGCGCCCGCCACTCGTCGCGCCAGGGCGAGAAGCCTTCGCGATCAAAGTTCTGCAGAAGGGGTAGCAATTCATCGAGCAGCGCTGCGAGCAGATGGTTGCGGGGCGGCGTCCTGCCGCCGCTGACGCGATCCAGGTCCGTCCATGACTGGTCTATCGCGGATCCGGTAGCCGCAGACATGCTTACGTTCAGCCCAAGCCCGATCACCACCTGAATCTGACCTGCGGCATCGCCGCTCATCTCCAGCAGCACGCCGCCGAGTTTGGCGCCTTCAACAAGAATATCGTTGGGCCACTTCAGGGAGACGGGGCCCAGATTCAACTCTTTTAATGCCCTCACCGCCGCCACGCCAATCGCCAGACTGAGCCCTTCCAGTGCCGAGGCACCCTCGCTGAAGTCCCAGGCCAGAGAGAGATAGATATTGCGCGCAAAGGGGCTGACCCACTGCCGGCCGCGACGACCCCGCCCCGCCGTTTGGCGCTCGGCGGTGCAGACAAGGCCACGAGGGTCTGACCCGTCAACGAGTTGCCGAAGCACCTCAGCGTTAGTGGAATCGACCGACTCAAGTACCCTGACCTCACGCAGCAAATTACTGGAAGCGGGCTTCAGTTGCTCACGCACCCTGTTTGCGTCTAGCAAATCGAGCCCGCCAGGAACGCGGTAGCCCTGGCCCTTCACCGACTCCACTTCTATACCGAGCTCAGCCAGCCGATTGAGCTGCTTCCAGACCGCCGTACGACTAATGCCCATGACGTCCGCCAACTCCTGCCCCGAGTGAATCTGGCCATCAGCGAGTCGGGGTAGGAGGGTCGTTTTCGGCATATCATCTACCGCGCGAGATCAAAGCCGCATGATAGCACTGTGATCATGCTATCGTAGGCAAAGATACGGGGAGACTGCCTATGACCGCCCTCAATGAGACGACCCTGCGTGCCACCGCTGACAAATTGATTGCCGCCCACCGGCAGGCATCGGAAACTAACGAGTGGACCTTTTTTGTGGACGAGATTTACGCCAAAGACTGCGTTTATACGTGCCAGTACGCGGGCGTTATGGAGGTGGTCGCGCGCGGCATCGACGAAATCAAGTCGACCCATTACGGCCGCGACATGCTCGTGGGCTGGGAAGGCTGGACCTTTCCCTATATGGGCGTTTACACCGGGAGCGGCAACAAGCTGGTTACTCACTGGATGAACCGCGGTCCGGGAAAGAGAGCTGACGGCAGCTTTTTTGAAACGCCAGGGATGTCCTTCATCACGCTGAATGAGGAGGCCAGGATTTGCGAACAGTTCGACGTGTTCGATCTGGCGCACCAGCTGTGGCTCTGTGATGAACTGGAAGAGGCAGGGCTGCTGTCACCGCAGCTCAAGGCTGAGTGGGTTCTGCCCATGAAAGCACGTCTGCAGGCACAACTGGCACGCAACGCCTGAGCGCCCTGACATGAGCCTGTTGCGGACGGACCCCGCGCGGCTTCGGCTGATACCCGCTGTGGCTATGACCCTCACGGGGGCGGCGCTCCTGTCGGCCCTTTGGTTCAGGGACTTGAATGAAACCGCGGTGCTGGACGCCCTGGCAGGTGCAATTTACCTGTTTGTCGCGATCGGCCTGTTTGGCAGCTCACGCTTTTCCCTCTTCGTCGCCATGGGAGTCGCAGGCGCGAGCGCCCTTTACGCGGCCGCCTACTTGAGTCCGGGGCCCTGGCTGACGGCGAGGCTGATAGCGGACGGACTGATCGTCGCGAGCGCGGGCGCCACGTTGATTACCGACACCTCCCGGCCCTGAGCCAGAGTTCAGGCTCCCGCGGCGGCACGCGCTCGACGGGCATTCTGAAACAGATAGCAGCCTGAGTCCTCAGGCACCTCGTCCAGCGCCGTCTCCACCTGCTTGGGCGTGGGTCCGCAGGCCTCGGCAAGTGGTCTCAGTTTCTCCAGATCGAAGTTGTACAGGCGCGCGGCATTTTCGCCAAGGATCATGCGTCTCTCCCGGTCCGGTATATGTCCAAAGGTGAGCTGCAAGGATTCCAGATTGTAGGGGAAAGTACCTTCGTAGTGCGGGTAATCGTTGCCCCAACAGATCTGTTCGATGCCCACGGCTTCGCGGCCGTTAAGCTCCTCCAGACTGGGAAAGCTGGCGCCATAGAAACAGTTACGCCGGGCATAAAAGCTGGGCGGCTCCTTGAGAACCCACTCCATATTGGCATAGCTCATCTCACCGATGGCTCCTGCGAGAAAACCGTAGTGGATGCGATCAAGGCTGGCCAACATCTCCGGCGCCCAGGAACACCCGGACTCTGTCAGGATATAACGCAAGCGCGGATAGCGTTCGAACACCCCACTCATCAACAGGTGACTGTAGCCTCGCTTACAGTAAAAAGGCACCTCGGATATCCACAGTGCCTCGGCTACCGGCCCGGTCCCGTAATCGGGCAGGCCTTGGCCGGAGTGTTGGTTCATGACCAGATCGGCGTCCTGAATCGCTGCGTAAAGCGGCTCCCAGTCGGGATGATATAGCGGTTTCAGCCAGGTGCAGTCTTCCGGGATCAGAGGCAAAAGAACACCACCGCGCAGGCCGGCTTCGGCTATCCACTGCACATCCTTGATGGCTTCATCTATGTCGTTCGGAAGAATCAAGCCCACGCCGGCGCGACGCACGGGGTCTTCCTCACAGAACTCTTTCAGCCAACGGTTGTGGGCGCGGATGCCAGCGAGGGCCTTTGCATAGTGTTCGGGCCGCGGCGGCTGCGCGGTGACAATGCTCTTCCTGAAGAAAGGTGGCACCGTGTTCGGATAGACGACTTCCCCCACAACGCCCTGGCTGTTCTGGTCTCGCGTGCGAATCTCCAGATCCCAGTTCCGCAGCTTTTTAGACCCGTAATGCGTCTGGGAGGGATTCTTGTAACCACCGCGCCATTCATCAAAAGCCTCTCGATACTCCGGATCGAGGTACTCGCGGTACTGGGCGTGGCTGCCGCCGGCGTGGGTATCGGCAGTGATCAAAATATACGGCTCGTTGCTCATGCCTGCAGTCTCCGCTTGCTACTCAACAGAGCCTCAAGAATAGCAAGGGCACACCGCCGTGAAACGCACTCATCGACAGTTTTAGAGAAGCGGCTCAACATGCTGCACCGTGGTTATAATGGCAGCGGCCTTTGGAATTAACACATGATTGACCCCATCATTATCGTCATCGCACTGATCTGCGGTCTGCTAGCGCGGAGCGTGGGCTTACCCGCGCTAATCGGCTACCTGGCCGCAGGGTTTGTGCTGCATGAGGCCAATATCGAGGGAGGAAGTACGCTCCGGCATCTGGCCGATCTCGGCGTTACGCTGCTGCTTTTCACCATCGGGCTCAAGCTGCAACTGCCAGACCTGCTCAAAACCCGCATCTGGGCGACAACCGTTATTCACATGGCGATTATGCAGTGCCTGTTCCTGGTCATCTTGTGGGTGGCCGGACAAATTGCCCCTGGCCTCGGGCTCAATATCTCGACCATGCTGGTCATCGCTTTCGCACTGACCTTTTCCAGCACCGTGTTCGTGATACAGGTCATGCAGGAGCGCGGCGAGATGGCCTCGCATCACGCTAACATCGCCATTGGTATCCTTGTGATCCAGGACCTGGCGGCAGTCATTTTTCTGGCCGCATCGACCGGCAAGGTGCCAGAACCCTTCGCCGTCGCGTTGCTGCTACTTATCCCACTGCGGCGCTACATGCTGCGCCTGCTGACCTATGCGGGTCACGGTGAGCTCTTCACCCTGTTTGGGCTCGCTCTGGCGCTCGGTGGCGCTCAGCTTTTCGAGAGCGTAGGCATAAAGGGTGATCTCGGTGCCCTCCTGATCGGCGCTCTGCTGGCAGGGGATCAGAAATCCAAGGAGCTCTCACGCAACCTGTTACAGTTCAAGGATCTCTTCCTGGTCGGCTTTTTTCTCACCATAGGCCTCGGCGGCTGGCCCGGCGGCGAGCTTGTCATCCTGGCCTTGCTCATCGGCTTACTGGCAATCCTTAAACCACTGCTCTATTTCCCGCTCCTCACTCTTTTCCATACGCCGCCTCGCACGGCAATTCTTGCTTCCGGAAGCCTCGCCAATTTCAGTGAGTTCGGGCTGATTGTCATCGCCGTCGCAGTGCAGGCAGGATGGCTTGAGGACGTTTGGGGCGCGGCTATGTCGCTAGTCATCGCCGTGAGTTTTATCATTTCGTCACAAATGAGCAGGTCCTCTCACGAATTTTACTGGCGCTATCGTGACAGGCTGCGCGGCTTCGAAAGCACGCTGGTGCGCGACACAAAGCCCAACACCGAGGGGATTCGCGTACTCGTACTGGGCATGGGCAACATCGGCACAGGCGCCTATGACCTGCTGGCAGAGCATCACGGTGGCGAGGTCGCTGGTATCGATGTTAACGAGCGCAAGCTGGCCAACCACCGCCGGGAACATCGGCGGGTCATTGCCGCTGATGCCTCCGACCCCGAGCTCTGGCATTGGATCAATCTCGCTGAGCTCGAGTTAGTTATGCTGGCGCTGACCAATCACCAGGAGAACCTCCTGGTTGTAGAGCTTCTGAATCGGGTAGGTTACCAAGGCAAGCTGGCCGCTGTCGTTCGATTCTCAGAGGAAGGAGAAGACCTGGAAGCGCATGGCGTCTCGGTCTTCAACCTTTACGCCCAAGCAGGCGCTGGCTTCGCCGAACACGCCTCAAGCCTGGTGGACGGCCTCAGCGCCGGCTACAGCGCGACCGACAAGTAGAGGCAGCCAGAACAGATTCAAGCCCACATAGACAACCCCCGCCACGATAGCGAAGCTGGGCGCTCCCGTGGCCCAGGCGTAGGCCAGACAAAAGCCGCCGGCCAGTAGCCGCAGCCCTTCCCAGCGCAGCTGCTGCGTGCCGCTGTGGCCTTCAAGCCAGCGAGCCGTGGTTACCGTCGTCATCAGCAGCATGGCCCAACCTAACCAGCCACCCAGGCGATCTAGCGTGCTCCACTGCAGCGCCCCGAGCAGCAGCACGACCGCGACAAGCTGGAACAGGGCATACCAGCCGACAAGACGCGGGACAGCAGGATCAAACTTGTGAAAGTCATCGAGGTTTGTCTTCTCGCGAGGCCAGGCAAGAGCCACGTCCGCGGGCCGCCAGCCGGTGCGGGAAAACCACACCCTCAGCTTGTCGCTCCAGTTCGCCGTACGCCAGCTGTCCTGAATCATGCCAAGGTAGATGTGCGTGTTTGCCGTGATCGGATTGAAGCTCTTCAACGGCCCGCGAATGCCGAAAATGGGCGGATCCGTCTCCAATTCTTCCTGAAAGGTGCCAAACAGCCGGTCCCAGAAGATGAAAAGCCCGCCATAGTTGCGGTCGAGATAAACGTCATTCTGAGCATGGTGCACACGGTGATTGGAGGGCGTGACAAATATCCATTCATACCAACCGAGCTTGCCCACATGTTCAGTATGCACCCAGAACTGATAAATGAGGTTCAGCGAGCCAACCGTCACAACAACCTCAGCGGGAATGCCGAGTAAGAACATCGGAATATAAAAAATCCAACCCAATAAAAATCCGGTACTGGTCTGCCGCAGAGCGGTGGTCAGATTGTAGTCCTCGCTCTGATGGTGGGCGACGTGAGCGGCCCACAGGATCGTATATTCATGGCCGAAACGGTGTAGCCAGTAGTAGCAGAAATCGTACAGAACCATGGCCAGCACCCAGGTCCACCAGTGGCTCGCATCCATTAGCTCCAGTGAAAAGTGCGCCGTGATCAGATAATAAACGTAAGCGCCAACGCCGAGAGTGAGAAAGCGACGCGCCTGGCTCATAACGCCCATGAAAAGGCTGCCGACGCTATCATTGAGCCGGAAAGTATTGCGGCGGCGACGGTGACCCCAGGCGAGCTCGAGGAAGATCGCCAGAATAAAGAAGGGCACTGCGTAGACTACAAGATCCATAGTGTGTGACGTTGTATTAGAAATAACGTGCGCTGAGCGATCGACGCCGACCCGCGAGGCCGCAAGTCTAGCGCGATAGCGTACGGAATGCAGCCATCATTGCAGGACCGATTCTGGCTATAACGACACGCCTCGACTGCTATAGTGCGGACATGTCACAAGATACCGACGCGCCGCCGCCGCTGGATACAGAGATCTGCCGCCGCGCGCGGCTGGCACGGGATGCGCGATTTGACGGAGAGTTTTTTCTCGCCGTTCGTACTACCGGCATCTACTGCCGTCCTGTCTGTCCCGCGAGGCTGGCCGCAGAAAAGAACGTCAGCTACTTCAGAACTTCTGCGCAAGCAGCTGCAGCCGGTTATCGTCCCTGCCTGCGCTGCCGACCAGAGTCGGTTCCCCAGAGTCCAGCGTGGCGAGGCTCCGCCACAACCGTGCATCGAGCCCTCGGCATGATCGAGGCCGGTGCATTGAATGAGCAAAGCCTCGCTAATCTGGCGGAGCGGCTGGGCGTGAGTGACCGCTATTTGCGTAAGCTGTTCAAGCGAGAGCTCGGCGTTTCGCCACTTGCCGTCGCTCAAAATCAACGTTTGCTATTCGCGCGTAAGCTGTTACTCGAGACGAACATGCCGATAAACGCTGTCGCCTACGCCGCAGGTTACGGCAGCGTCAGGCGCTTCAACAGCGCGTTTCGCGATGCCTTCCACGATACGCCAGGCGCCTTCAGACGAGGCGGCAGACAACCTGGCCGGGAACGCGGTCTGATCAGTCTTCACCTGCAGTACCGAGCGCCTTATGCATGGCAAGGCATGTTCAACTTTCTTGCGCGACACGCCATAGATGGACTCGAGCGCGTTGGGGGCGAGACATACTGGCGCCGTGCTCAGATACAAGGTCAGAATTTCGAATTCAGCGTTTCGCCAGGCAAGCGAGATCGCGAGCTGATTCTTGACTTGGACCTGCAGGATCCAGCGCTTTTGTTCGCCGCGGTAAGTCGCGTAAGGCGCATGTTTGATATCGACGCTCATCCGGCGGTTGTCGCAGAGACGCTCGCTGCGGATTCCACTCTCAGAAAGCTGGCAAGCGCGCACAACGGATTGCGCTCGCCAGCACACTTCAGCCCCTTTGAGGCTGCGCTACGCGCCGTAGCCGGACAGCAGGTGAGTACGAGCGCGGCGCGCACTGTGCTGGCAAAAATCTATAAGGCAAGCGCCACGCATGATTTTGAGCCCTCGGCGATAACACGCTTAACAGACGAAGTATTCGCCATGCCCGCCCGCCGTCGAGACACCATTCGCCGGGTCTGCGAATTATTTGCCAAAAAGGACAGGGTGAGCCCGGAGGAACTGCTGGCACTCAGGGGAATCGGCCCCTGGACGGCCGACATGTACCGCCTGCGCGGCCTGGGCCTGACGGACGTGATGCCACGCGGAGACCTCGGACTCGAACAAGCCTGGGAGCACCTTGGCGATGGACGCCTTAGCCTGCAACAGGCAGGACTGACCTGGCGGCCGTGGCGCAGCTATGCCGCGAATCTACTATGGAGAAGCTTGTCGTCATGAATGAGAAAACTGTGAATACACCGCTCGGCTGCCTGCGCATCGTCGCCTCGGACAGTGCCCTTTTGGCAATTCAGTTTGAAGGACAGCACGGCGGCTACGAACACGCAGAACCTGGGAGCTGCACATTGCTTGACGCAGTAGATAATCAGCTTCAGAGCTATTTCACGGGGCAAACTCGGGGCTTCGATCTCCCGCTCGCGCCCGCGGGCACGGTATTTCAGCAGGAAGTCTGGGCGGCTTTAGCTCACATACCCTATGGGGAGCTTCGCAGCTACAGCGACATAGCGGCAAAGATAAACAGGCCACGAGCCGTACGCGCCGTGGGCGCCGCAAATGGCCGCAACCCCTTACCCATTGTTATACCCTGCCACAGGGTCATCGGCAGTGACGGCAGCCTCAGCGGCTTTGCAGGCGGCCTTGCAGCTAAGGAGATGCTGCTGTCTCTAGAGGGGTCATGGCCTGCGGCCTGACCGACATATTAAGGTATTGAAACGTGCCAATGACAGCAGCTGGCGCGCCGCTATTGCTCAGGCGTTCAAATCCGGGATCATGTCATTCTTCAAACGCTCAATCGCGTCTTTCAGGCGCAGCTTCTCTTTCTTTAAGCGCTGCAACAGGACCTGATTCTGGTAGGGGTAGCTGTATAGCTCGGCAATCTTGCTATCCAGCGCGCGGTGTTTGGTCTGCAGATCAAACAGCAACATCGCCGGCGTCAGGGTCTCGTTAGCCGCCTCGCCATTGTCCTCGTTGCCTGTAATCTCAGTCATGCACGGGCTTTCCACCGCCGTGAGGTATCACGGCCACTCACTCTATACCCACAAGCTCCGTGGGCACAAGACTTAACTCACTATCCGGGACGCCACAGCTCAGTCCACAGGGCGTGGTCCGGCTCAGCAAGGGCGTAAAAGTGTGGGCTGAGCAGAGAATCTGAGAGATTGTAGCGCAGTGGCTGCCCGTCGAGGCCGAATACCCCCCCGCCAGCCGCATCAACGATCGCCTGGCCCGCTGCAACATCCCACTCACAGCAAGGTGAGAATCGTGGATAAAAATCGCCGAGACCCGCGGCAAGTTCGGAGAACTTGAGCGCGCTACCGCTATTGCGTCTGATGATCCTTCGGCCGCCGGCTTGCAACCACTCCATACAGGCATCCAAACATGCATTCTTATGCCGTCGACTGGCCAGCAGCACGAGTTCGTCGCTGTTAGGAAGGGCGCGACAACTCAGCGGCTCGCGCTGCCACTGCCCCATCGCGCACCGTGTATAGCGCCAGGCGCCGGCACCTGGAATTCCGACGCAAGCGCTATCTTTCAGCGGCTCGTAAAGGACGCCGAAGGCAGGCTCATGCTTATCAATCAGCGCGACGTTTATCGTGAATTCATCCGTACGCTCGAGGAATTCGCGAGTGCCGTCGAGGGGGTCGATCAGCCAGAAGCGCCGCCACTGGCGGCGCCTGGCTCGTTCGTCTTCCCCAGACTCCTCTGACAAAACCGGCCAGGCGCCCTCAAGGCTGGGGAGCCCCTCGGCCAATATCTGGTGCGAGTCGACGTCGGCCTGCGTCAGCGGTGAGTTGTCATCCTTTGACTGATACTGGTCTGCGCCCGGTGCCTGATAGTGATACACAATCCGCTCGGCCGCACTGGCACACAGGGCCAGTACCGGCTCAACCAGTTTTAGCAGCTCAGACAACGTGGCATCCATGACAAATTTGGCGCTACTATAGCAAACCGCGCGGCCCGCTAATGAAAATGCTCAACTGGAATTCGATAGATACTGTACTGCTAGACATGGACGGCACTCTGCTGGATCTCGCCTTCGATAATTATTTCTGGCAACAGCACGTGCCCCGGTTCTATGCAGAAAAGCACCAGCTCACCGAAGAGTCATCGCTGCGCAAACTCGGCGCAGCCTTCCAGGAGGGCGTTGGCAGCCTGGACTGGTACTCACTGGACTACTGGTCACAGCGCCTGGACCTGGACCTCGAGACGATTAAGCGGGAGATCCGGCACATGGTCGAAGTGCGGCCTTACGCTATCGACTTCCTTAAACAGCTGCACGCCAGTCGCCGCAGCGTGGTCCTGGTCACGAATGCCCACCGCAAGACCCTGGATATCAAGATGGACCACATAGACATCACACACTGGTTTGACCGGGTCGTGGTCTCTCATGAATTAGCGGCGGCAAAGGAAGAGGCTGAGTTCTGGCATAGACTGCAGCGCTTGCACCCTTTCGATCCGGCACGCACGCTTTTGATCGATGATACCGAGCGGGTGCTGGAGTCGGCATACGGCTATGGCATCGCGCACCTGCTCACCGTGCTGCAACCTGACAGTCGCCAACAGCTGCGGATGGACAGTCGTTTTCCAGGAATACACCACTTTGATGAAATCATGCCAGAAACGCTGGACAGATGAGTGATATAGATAAGCTACGTATCGACAAGTGGCTCTGGGCGGCACGTTTTTTCAAAACCCGGAGCCTGGCAAAAGCCGCCATCGAGGGCGGCAAGGTCCAGCTCGCGGGCCAGCGCGTGAAGGTCTCCCGCGAAATTGCCGTGGGAGACACCCTGCAGGTACGCCAGGGTTGGGACCTGAAGGAAGTGCAGGTACTCGCTCTATCGGACCAGCGCCGCAGCGCGCCCGAGGCGCAACAGCTTTATCGCGAAAGCGAAGCGAGCGTCGCCCGCCGGGAAAGTGAAGCGGCAGCCCGCAAGGCCGCCGGGGGCATAACGGCGCGGCCGCAGAGCCGCCCCAACAAAAAAGAGCGGCGTCAGATACACCGCTTTCGCGACCTCTTCGATTGAGCCCGAGCGCTATCAGCAGCTAAGCCGCCGCCGCCAACTCGACGCGGTTGCGCCCTGCATCCTTCGCCCGATAAAGCGCCTGGTCGGCTCGATGAATCACCTCGGATGGGCTGACGCCGCCTTCCGGCACCAGCGAAAAGACCCCCTGGCTGACCGTGATGAAATCGCCCAGTTCGGACGATTCGTGAGGAATCTTCTCCTTAATAATGAGCTCCCGCAGGTGTTCTGCGGTGCGTAGGGCAACCTCTGAAGAGGCACCCGGCAAGATCAGAATGAACTCCTCGCCGCCGTAGCGGGCGACAACTTCACCGGCGCGCGAGGTGGCGCGCTGCATGAGATCGCTGAGTTGCTGCAGGACTTGATCTCCTGCGGGGTGGCCGTAGTGATCGTTGTAGTTTTTAAAATAGTCGACATCCAGCAGTATGACGCCCAGGTCCGTGCCACTGCGCCTGGCCCGGTTGATCTCTTCCTGCAGCGTGGAGTTCACCAGCCTCCGGTTGCCGAGGCCCGTCAGCTCATCCACGTTGGCCAGGTCGGTCAGCTGGCGACGCGCGTCCTGCAGCTGTCGGTTGCGATCGCGCAGCGACCCTGCCAGGTCAGCAAGCTCCTGGGACATCACTTCGCGCTCCCAGTTCATCGATATCATGGTCTGAAAAGAAAGGTAGATCCGGTTGGAAATCGCCATCAGCAGAGCACAGTAGCCCAGCAGCATAAGGCCGATGATCAGGCTGTCACCCTGTGACCAGTAGTTGCTCAGGCTCCACCAGGCGATCGGCAAAAGCGAGGAAAACACCGTAGCAAGGTAATACTCGCGTATCTGGACGGAACTCATAGACATCACTGTGATTGTGACTACCACCAGCAGGAAGAGGTATTGCAACCCGACTGGCACATCCCTTGAAGCATAGATATAGATGAGTGCCCAGATACCGCCGGTCAACGAAGCACTCAACAACAGTTGCCAGTACACGGCGACTGGACTGCTACTGAAGCGGCGCTCCACCAGCGCGTTGCTCATATGAAGGCTGCGCATCAACAGCAGAATGAAGAACAGGCTGGCCCAGAGCAGCAAGCTGGTCAGGGGCAAATAACCCCAGAACAGAAAGACCGTCGCGATAATGCCAATGGCATTGGCGTAAACAACGCTAACCCTGCCGTTTTGCAGCAGCATTTCGAGCTGGGCCGAGAGTAGCTCCTCCCGTGGAATGTGGCGTTGATAAATCATGCCCGAATCCTAATGGCTGCTTGTACAATACCCTAACAGGGATTCCCCAAGCTGCGAACCACTTCACAGCACGAGCGGCCAGCAGCTTGCCGCGCCCCGTATAGTTGATAGACACTGGTGTTGAAACCTTCTTTGCCCGGGCCTGCAATGCTCCCTTGGAAGACGACCAAAGCGATTTGCCTTGCTTTACTGGTGCTGCCCCTCGTGCACCTGGCCGTGCTGTTGTCTCACGATTTCGTCGTTATGCTGGATCGTTCACCTGAAGCCTGGCAGGACGAGCTTGAAGCCTATGCTGAGCAGGACGCAGAACGGCCTCTGCCGGCCAACCCCGTGCTGGTCACCGGCGGCGGTCCCGCCTGGCTATGGCAGGGCCTCAGCCCGCAAATCGCGCCCATGCCTGTTTTGATGCGAGGGCTCAGCGGCGCCACGCTGGATGACCTGCAGCACCATTACCGGCGCATTGTGGGCTACTACCAACCGCGAACCCTCGTGGTGATGCCCGGCATCTCGGAGTTCCACTTTCGCGATGACAAATCAGTAGCGGAGTTTATCGAGTCGACAAAGCAGCTCGAGGCGCTCGACGAGATACATCGGGGAGAGCAGCGCTTTTATCTTGTGGCGCCGTTCAAGACTCTGCTCTTTCCTGGCGATGACCAGCGTATTGACAATATCAACGCGCAGCTCAAAGCATGGGCGACAACGGATCAGCGCGTTACGATACTCGACGTCAACCCGGTTCTCGCGGGAGGACCTGGGCGCCCGGACCCCTTTTACTTTCGCCCTGACGGCTTCAATCTGAACACGGAAGGTTACGCCAGACTGGCGCAACTTTTGCGGGCCCAGCTAGCGCACGACTACCCGGGAGAATTGCCGCTGGCGGGCTCTTGACGCACTGTGTTCAAATGGCGCCATGCAAGGCCAAAAACCCACCCTGCTGCTGATTGCACGAAACTACCCACCCCTGACTGGCGGCATTGAGCACCTGATGCAGGCAACCCTGGAATCACTCGTCGAACGCTATGACGTGCTGCTACTGGGCCCAACGGGTTGTCGCCAGTACGCCGGTGCGGCGAAGCGCGTTGTTGAGTTACCCACGGGCGCCCTGCTTTTCCTGCTGCTGGGACTGTTGATGGCCCCACTGCTGGGCGTGCGCCACCGCCCTGAATGGGTTTTAACCTCAAACGGGCTCATGGCGCCACTTGGCCACCTTGCCGCCTTCACTAGCGGCGCACGCAAGATGGGCTTTCTCCACGGACTGGACCTGACCACAAGCAACCGCGTCTACCGAACGCTCTTCCTGCCTCTGCTGCGCCGGATCAAAACCATGGTGGTCAATTCCAGCAATACGCGGCGCCTCGCAATAGACCGTGGGCTCCAACCGGAGTTTGTTCATGTTATCCACCCCTGCATTCGCGAGCCCGCCGCCGCGGTAGCACCTTCCACCCCCTTGCAACCCGGCTATCTGCTTTACGCAGGACGCATAATCCCGCGCAAGGGACTGTTGGAATTCATTCAAGCCAATAGTAACTGGCTGATCGAGAACGATATGCAGCTGGTGATCGCAGGCGACTCCCCCCGTGGCAGCGTGGAGGGGTCTCGTGGTAAATACGCTGCGCAACTCAGGTCTGCGTGTATCGACAAGGGCATCGAGGAACGCGTGCATTTTCTTGGCGTGGTAAGCGACGGCGAACTGGCATGGTGCTTCCAACACGCAGGCTTGCATATCATGCCTCTGGTTGAAATCGCTGGCGACGTAGAAGGCTTCGGCATGGTCGTGGTGGAAGCAGCCAGTCACGGTACCGCCACGGTTGCCTTCAACTGTGGCGGTGTCGGTGATGCTATCGCAGACCCGAGCTGCCTGGTTAAACCAGGCGACTACGCCGAGCTGCGCCACGTCATCACGAAGCAGCTCAATACGCCCCCGGACAAGCAGGTGCTGCGTGCCTGGGCAGCCGGTTTCTACCGGCCGGCCTATCAACAGAAACTAAACGCGTTGATGACGATGCCCAGAGAGAATCTGTGACACAGCGCGAGTTGGATATCAGCATTTGCATCGCCAACTACAACGGCGGCGAGGTGCTGGGCCCCTGCCTGGCGTCGGTATTTGGCCAGGAGACTACTGCCTGCTTTGAGGTGCTGGTGCATGATGATGCTTCAACGGATGGTCAGTTTGATCGTATCGTTGCCGGATTCCCCGAGGCCGCTGTCCTGAAAACCTCAAGCAACATAGGCTACTGCCAGTCAAATCACCGCATGGCAGACCTGGCAAAGGGGCGACTGCTACTACTGCTAAATAACGATGTTGAGCTGATGCCAGGGGCATTGGAGACGCTGTGGCGGGGCGCTCAGCGCTTCCCCGATGCTGTCTTGTCGCTGGCAGAATATACAGTGGACGGGGCACTCAGTTGTCGCGGCATGGGGCTAGACATATTTTTCACCCCCTTCCACTGCCGCGATCCGGCCCACAAAGCCATTTATGCCATGGGCGCCTGCCTGTTGCTGCAGCGAGACCTCTGGCAACGCTTGGGTGGTTACCCCAGGGACTTTGAATACAGCGGTGAGGACCTCTACCTGTGCCTCGCCGCTCGCGCAGCGGGGAGCGAGGTTCGGATTCTGGGGGAAGGCGGTTATCGCCACCGCATATCCCACAGCACCAACAGCGACGGTATCAACCCAAGACGGCGTGCTTACAGCGAGCGTAATCGCGCCTTTATACTGCGTCATATGCTGCCGACGGGCGAAAGGCTGCTGATCACACCGCTCTTCTACCTGATGTTCTGCCTGGAGCGCGCCTGGCTCAGGCACCGTTTTGGTGCACGCGCTAACGTCGAAATACCGGCTCTCAAACCACGGGTGGAGCCTCAGGTACCACTATTAGGTCAGTTAGCTCTACGACCCAGCAAGCTGCTGCATCTGCGTTCAGAGCGCTAAACTGTCTATCTTAGTGACGGCGCGATCGCGTAATATGAGTTAAACTTACACTTATGTTGTCAGAAATACCTAAACAACGCCCGGAAACGCCGCTACTTGATGCTGTTGATCAGGGCACCCCTGTAAGCAGCTTCACGCAAGACCAGCTACTGACTCTGGCTGACGAGCTGCGCGCTTTTCTGCTCTATGCCGTGGGCCAAACGGGCGGGCACTTCGGCGCCGGCCTCGGTGTGGTGGAATTAACCCTCGCACTCCATGCCATCTACAGTCTGCCGGAAGACCGAATAGTATGGGATGTCGGTCACCAGACCTACCCGCACAAGATTCTTACCGGCCGCATGCAGCAGATGCACAGCATGCGCCAGGGTGGCGGCCTCGCCGGCTTCCCGAAGCGCTCAGAAAGCCCCTATGACGCCTTTGGCGTTGGCCACTCATCGACCAGCATCTCCGCCGCCATGGGGATGGCCCTGGCTGCGCGAGCCCAGGGCCTGGATCGCAAGATCATCGCAGTGATAGGGGATGGCGCCATCACCGGCGGCATGGCCTTTGAAGCCCTCGCTCACGCGGGCCACGAGCGACCAGACATGCTCGTCATCCTCAACGACAACCAGATGTCCATCGGCTACAACCTTGGCGGACTGGCGACCTACTTTGCCAAGATTTGGGCAAGCAAGACCTACATCGCCATGCGCAAGGGCTCGAAGCGGGTGCTGAAGAAAATCCGGCCCGCTTGGGAACTGGCCAAGCGCAGCGAAGAACACATGAAGGGCATGGTCGCTCCGGGCACGCTCTTTGAAGAGCTGGGCTTCCACTATATTGGCCCGCTGGATGGCCACGATCTGCCACAGCTGCTGCAAACGCTCGAGAACATGAAGGATCTAGAAGGGCCACAGTTCCTCCACATTCGTACCGTCAAAGGCAAGGGTTTTTCACCGGCAGAAGTCGATCCGGTTGGCTATCACGCGATCAACAAAATCGAGGCCAAACCCAAGGGACCCAGGCCTACCAAGCCCGCGTCCGAAGCCCCCGCCAAATTCAATGAGGTCTTTGGCCGCTGGTTATGCGACCTGGCGGCCCAGGACCAGCGCCTCGTTGGAATAACGCCGGCCATGTGTGAAGGCTCGGGCATGGTTGAGTTTGCCCAACGCTTCCCGGATCGCTACTACGACGTCGCTATCGCCGAGCAGCATGCGGTCACCCTCGCAGCAGGCATGGCCTGTGACGGACTGAAGCCCGTCGTTGCCATTTATTCGACCTTCCTGCAGCGCGGTTACGATCAGCTGATACACGATGTGGCTCTACAGCAGCTGGACGTGACCTTTGGCATCGACCGCGCTGGCCTGGTAGGCCAGGATGGGCCAACCCACCATGGCGCTTTCGACCTCAGCTATCTGCGCTGCATCCCCAACATGGTAGTGGGCGCTCCCTCTGACGAGAACGAGTGTCGCCAGATGCTGTATACCGCCTACCAGCACAAGGGGCCGGCAGCGGTTCGTTATCCGCGGGGCAACGGCAGCGGCGCCCAGCAAGTTGAGGCCATGACGGCGATGGAAATCGGCCGCTCAGTCGTCAAGAGGCGCGGCTATCGAGTCGCCATACTCAACTTCGGCACACTGCTGGGCGCGGGACTCGAGGCCGCAGAACAGCTGGACGCGACAGTCGTCGATATGCGCTGGGTTAAACCGCTCGACGAAAATCGCGTACTGGAACTGGCCGGCGATCATGAGCTCCTGGTTACCCTTGAAGATAACGCCATCGCCGGCGGCGCAGGCTCCAGCGTAAACGAGCTGCTCAGCGCTCACGCGGTCACTCGCGCGAGCGCGATCAATCTCGGCATCAGCGACTGTTTCGTAGAGCATGGCTCACAGCAGCAACAGCACAGCGACATGGGCCTGGATAGCGACGGCATCGTCAGCGCCATTCAAGCCCGTCTGGACCGGGACAGGCCGAGGGTAATCGTGGGCGATGTCTGACCAGCCACTGGTCACCGTCGTCATCCCAACTTACAACGCACTTGGCCACCTGCCGGACTGCCTTGCATCAATTAGCGAGGCACTGGGCGAGGAGTTGGGAAGTCGAGTCGTCGCGCACATTCAGGACGGCGCCTCAGACGACGGCTCTGCCGCTTACCTGGAAAAACTGACGCTCCAGGGCGTATCCCACTCGATTCAAGCTGACAGCGGCATCTACGACGCGATGAACAGCGCACTGGCACAGGCTAACTCACCGTTTGTTTACTTCCTTGGCGCAGATGACCGCCTTCTTCCAGGGTTTGCGAACGCCCTGGACAATCTACAAGATCCAAAAGCAGTCTATTACGGTAACGTGCTATTCGCCCATGACATGAAGCCTTATGACGGACCCTTCAACAAAGTGAAGCTGGTCTATCGAAACATCTGTCACCAGGCCATCATCTATCCTCGCCAGCTGCTTCTGGCTCACCCCTTTGACGCTCGCTACGCCGTGTATGCAGACTGGGCGGCGAACATCGCGCTGATGGCAAGGCACCCTTTCGTTTACCTGGCCTTGGAACTCGCCGTGTATGACAATACTGGAGGAGCAAGCTTTGATGGCGCCGACGCGGAGTTCGGTGCAGATAAACACCGCCTGCTTGGCGAGAGTTTCGGACCAGGATTCGCCCTGCTGTCTCGTACGGCGCCCCTGGCGGTCGCCGCCTTGCGCCTTTTCCAAGCGCCGCGACGACCGGGCCGTGGTTAAGCACAGTAGAGCAGGTATACTGTAGCGCCGCGCGGGGGCACGTCCAACCTGGACATCGCCCTCTACTATACAGAGCGTTTGAAGAGCACAACCCACCGATGACGAAAGACGCGAAGGACAACAAAGGTGACACCATTGAGGCCCAGCTGGAACAGCTTCAGGCCCTGGTCACTCGCATGGAGAGCGGCGAATTGAGCCTCGAGGACACACTCGATGCCTTTGAACAGGGCGTCAAGCTGACGCGTCTGGCGCAGGCGCATCTGGCGGAGGCAGAGCAAAAAGTGCAGCTCCTCACCGAGCGGGATGGAGAACCTGTCGAAGCACCTTTCGATACCCCGGAATCCTGATGATATGGTCGCGTTCATAGCCTCGAACCGGGCCCGTTTCGAGCGGGAACTGGAAAAGCACCTCGCCCTACCCGACGGATTTACAGCAACAGGCGAACGCCTTCTGCGGCTTGAGGCTGCCATGCGTTATGCCGCTGGCGCTGGTGGCAAGCGCATAAGACCGCTACTTGCTTATGCAGCGGGCAAAGCTATCTGCGGCGACGACGCCCACCCTGGCCTGGACTGCGCAGCCTGCGCCGTCGAAATGATCCACTGCTATTCGCTGGTGCACGACGACCTGCCGGCCATGGATGATGACGACCTGCGCCGCGGAAAGCCCAGCTGCCACCGGGCCTTCGACGAGGCCACTGCAATCCTGGTCGGTGATGCGCTGCAGGCTCGCGCGTTAGAACTGTTGGCGACCTGCACAGTTCTGGATGCGCAGCGACGGCTCGCCATGCTATCGAGTCTGACCAAGGCCTCAGGGCCCGTCGGCATGGTCGGTGGACAGGCGCTGGATATCGCCGCCACCGGCAGCGACCTGTCCTACGCGGACCTGCGCGCCATGCATGCACTCAAAACGGGGGCGTTGATCCGGGCTGCTGTGACCCTGGGTGGCCATTCATGTGGAGCAGACGCAAGCCAGCTGGACGCCTTGGATCGCTATGGTGAGGCCATCGGCTTGGCATTTCAGGTGGTGGACGACATCCTCGATGCCACAGCAGACAGTGAGATTCTCGGCAAAACCAGTGGCAAGGACGAACAGGCCGGAAAGGCGACCTATGTCAGCCTCCTGGGCCTTGAACGCGCAAGCGAGGAAGCTGAAAGCCTGCACAGAAATGCCTTGAAAGCGCTGGCACCCTTCGGTACGAAAGCCGACGATCTGCGAGACTTGGCGGAGCTTATCCTCCGGCGTGACCGTTAAGGAGGACCCGCGCGTGACAACCTGGCGCCCCGAGCCCTAAGGCTCTTCAAACATGTGCCCGAGCTTGCCGGCCTTGGTTTGCAAATACTTCTCGTTGTGCGGGTTACTGTTTGAATGCACCGCAATGCGCTCCACTACATCGATGCCCTGTTCCTGCAGCGCGGCAACCTTACGCGGATTGTTAGTCATCAAGCGCACTTTGCTAACACCCAAGTGCCTGAACATTGGGCGCAGGATGCTGTAATCCCGCATATCGGCGCCAAAGCCGAGCTGTTCGTTGGCCTCCACGGTGTCCGCCCCCTGGTCCTGCAGGTGATAGGCCCTGATTTTGTTCAACAGACCGATCCCTCGACCCTCCTGGCGCAGGTAAAAGATCGCGCCACGGCCTTCCTCCGCAATCGCCTGCAGAGCTGCCTGAAGCTGATACCCACAGTCGCAGCGCAGGCTGAATAGAGCGTCGCCAGTCAAGCATTCGGAGTGCACGCGAGCCAGCACTGGGTCACCATCGCCAACGTCGCCCAAGGTCAAGACAATATGCTCTTTGTTCCCTTCCACGTCTTCGAACCCATGCATCTCAAACTCGCACCAGGCTGTGGGCAAGCGGGACGATTCTACGTAGCGTACTGACACTCAGGACTGTCCGTGTTTGAAAAGACCGCACATTCTAACAAACCGCGAGCCACACGCGCGAGCGGCGCTACCACTCCCGCGACAGGGTCATGGTGCCATCACGTTCGCTGATCTCGACGTGCTTCAGAAAACTCATGCCAAGCAGGATGTGCTCCGGAAAGTTGCCTTCCAGGACAGCCGCCTCCACCGCATTGATGCGGATGCCGCCAAGCTCAACCGACTCCAGTTCAACCAACCAGGCGGGCACCATGTCACTGGCGGTTTTCACTTGCGACGGCCTGCCGTTGGCATAGTCTACGCCGAGACCCTGAGCCTGCACCGTGTTCAGCACCATGACATTGGCACCGGTATCCACCAGCACATCGGTACTGCGACCGTTCACGCGAGCCCGCGTGATGTACTGCAGGTTGGCATTGCGCCGCAGCCTGATCTCGCGGCTCTCCGGTTCGCTGTAGTTAGCGCTGACCCGCCGCGATACCCCGACGACCTGCAGCTGTCCATCGATTTCCAGTGTGGCCTGCTTCGCATCAGCTGCAATTAGCGTGACACCCCTGAAACTTTGGCCAGCCTTGAGCATCTTCTGCTCTGACCCAAAACGCAGTACGGCGGTATTCGTGAAGAGCGCGACGACTTCGAACTCAACGGCGGCTAGCGCGCTCGGTAAAGGCAGCGCAAGCAATAGACTCAGGACCAGTTCACGAGGCTTCATGGCCAATCTCCGATGGCTATCAGGCCAGCCCAAGCCGCAGGGTATGCAGGCAAGCGCAGGCCATCACGCCGGCTACTATATCATCGATCATAATGCCAAGACCGCCACTAACGTGACGATCAAGCCAGCTAATTGGCCAGGGCTTGAGAATGTCAAACAGGCGAAACAGCGCAAAGCCCGCTAGAAGCCAGGCCCAATCGAGGGGCAGGGCCCAGAGCGCCACCCACAAGCCGACAAACTCATCCCAGACAATGCCCGGATGATCGTGAACACCCAGTTCGCGACTCGCGCGATCGCAAATCCATATCCCGAAAAACACCGCGCCCAGCAGGACCAGCGTGTAGGGCAAGAGCGGCAGGTTGGCCAGTAACCAATAAATGGGCAGTGCGGCGAGTGTGCCAAAGGTGCCTGGCGCGCGCGGCGCAAGGCCACTGCCGAAACCAAAGGCGAAGAACTGCGCGGGCGAACGAAAGGGGCGTGGCTTCGTGGCTGACTCAGTCATAGCTCAAAAGTGCTGATAGCCCGCAGGCTTGTCAATCGTCACAGGGCAGTGCACACCCGCTCCTTCACGGACTTCTCCGAGCGTACTACAACCCGCCGGCGGCACTGCATCGCCGGGAAGCGTAAAGCAAAGTTGGTAATCGTCGCCGCCGGTCAATGCCCAGCCCAATGCCCGCTGACGATCCACCATCGTGGCCAACGCCGTTGACAGTGGGATACGCTCAGGATCAATGTGGATGGCCACGCCGCTCGCCGCTGCGATGTGGCCGGCGTCCGCCAACAGTCCGTCCGAGATATCGATCGCGGCGCTCGCCAGTCCGCGTAACTGCTGACCAAGCTCGAGCGGGATGTCTGGACGGTAGAAGCGCTGCCACAGATACTCGCCCTGCTCCGCAGGCACGACGAGTTGATCCTGCTGCAAAGCCAGAGCTGCTGCGCCATCGCCGAGCGGACCCGACACGCACAGGCGGTCGCCACAACGGGCGCCCTGTCGAGTCAGGGCACTACCCGCAGGCACACATCCAAGGACCTGCACGGCGATAGTCAGCGGGCCACGGGTCGTATCTCCACCGATCAGGGGCAGTGACAGGTCATTCGCGGCGCCGGCCAGGCCCTCACTGAAACTGTGCAGCCAGAAGTCATCCGCTTCAGGCAGTGTCAATGACAGGGTCATTCCCAGTGGCTCTGCGCCCATCGCGGCGAGATCACTGGCGGCTACCGACACCGCCCGATAGGCAATCTCCTCAGGAAAGGCCTCTGCTGGGAAGTGCACGGCCTCGACCAAGGTATCCACCGATACCACGAGTTCGTAGTCTGCTGGCAAGGCCAGCAACGCAGCGTCGTCGCCCACGCCCAGGCGCACTGCAGGACCTTTGCCAAGAGCTGCAAAATAGCGATTTATCAGGTCAAACTCTGAGGCTGACATCAGGACGCAGCGCTGACTTCGGCCTCGCGTAGCTGCCGGGCTGCTCCGTCCAGCACACCGTTGATATAGCGGTGGGATTCGCTGGCGCCAAATTTTCGGGCCAGCGCTACCGCCTCGTTGATCACAACTTTGTAGGGCACGTCGAGCCGATCCCGGAGTTCGAAAACGCCTATACGCAGCAGCGTGCGCTCGATGGGATCCAACTCGTCGAGACGGCGATCCAGCAGCGGTTCGTACAAGCCATCCAGCGCATCGACATCTGCTGGCACACCGTGCAGCAAGGCCTGGAAATAAGGCAGGTCAACGTGATCGAAGTCGTATTCTGCACGAAACTCTGCTTCGATATCGCTGAGGGCCGCACCGGCCATATACCACTGGTAGAGTGCCTGCATGCCGTAATGACGAGCCTTGCGACGCTCTGCGGCAAGCGTGTTATGGCGCGTATTAGCCATTCAGCCGAGTTGCTCGATCAGCCCAACCATCTCCAGCGCCGACATAGCGGCCTCAGCACCTTTGTTGCCGGCCTTGGTGCCAGAGCGTTCGACAGCCTGCTCTATGGAATCGACTGTGAGCACGCCAAAGGTGACCGGAATACCGTGGTCGAGGCTGACCTGGGCAATCCCCTTGGTACACTCTCCGGCCACGTACTCAAAATGCGGTGTACCGCCGCGAATCACGGCGCCAAGTGCAATGATCGCATCGAACTCACCTTTCTCTGCCACCTTCTTGACCACGAGTGGAATCTCAAACGCACCTGGAGCACGCACGATCGTCATCTGATCGTCACCGACGCCATGGCGCTTCAGCGCGTCGATCGCGCCCGTTAACAGGTGCTCCACGACAAAGCTATTCCAGCGGCCGACAACCAGGGCGTATTTGCCCCTGCCGCCCGTGAAGTCGCCCTCGATTGTCTTGATATCGGCCATAATTTTGTCCTTTACCCAAAACGGATCTACCGGCCGGCTGCCGGTGGGTCCACGAAATCCATCACCTCCAGGTCAAAGCCGGAGATGGCATTGTACTTGATAGGCGCGCCCATCAGATGGATCTTACCTACACCAAGATCCTTGAGGATCTGCGAGCCAAGACCAACCGTCGTATAGCTATCTGCTGCCGAAACCGGAGGCGGTGGCGACTCGCCGAGCGCCATGTCGACGCTCGCGAGCAGCTGCTCGGCGCCTTCCTCCTTCGCCAGCAACACGATCACGCCTCTACCGCGCTCTGCAACGAGGCGCAGACACTTGTCCAGGCTCCAGGTAGGGCGGTCGGGAATTTCGCTGCCGACCAGGTCGCGCAAAGCCGACTTGACGTGCACCCTGACCAGCGTTGGCTCATCCGGCGTGATCTCTCCAGCGGACAGCGCCAGGTGAACTTCTCCGGCGGTCTGATCTCGGTAGGCGGTGAGTCGGAAGGGCCCGTAGACCGTCTCGATAGTACCTTCCCTAACCCGACGGATGGTGCGCTCATTGACCATCCTGAAGTGAATCAGGTCGGCGATCGTACCGATCTTCAGGCCGTGACGCGCAGCGAAATCGACCAGCGCGGGGCCCTCCGCCAGCATTCCTTCAGGCGCCAGGATGTCCGCTATGACGGCAGCGGGTAACAGGCCTGCCAGGCGCGCGTAATCCGTTGCCGCTTCAGTATGACCGGCGCGGGTCAGCACCCCGCCGGGCATCGCAGTCAGCGGAAAGATATGGCCTGGCTGGACAATGTCCTCGGGCTTTGCATAGGGTGCTACGGCCGCCTGCACAGTGAGTGCGCGGTCCGCTGCAGATATGCCCGTATCAATGCCACGCGCCGCTTCAATCGACAAGGTGAAATTGGACTTCTCACCGCGCGCGTCATCGACCATGGGCGGCAGATCCAACTGCCGGCAGCGCTCCTCGGTCAAGGTCAGGCACACCAGGCCGCGTGCTCGTCGCGCCATGAAATTGACATGCTGGGCGTCGCAGTGCTCGGCAGCGACCATCACGACGCCCTCGTTGCGACCGTCGTCGTCATCATCGAGGAGCACCACCATACGCCCCTGGCGCAGATCGCTGATCAGTTCCTCTACTGTATTGACCTGCATTCGCTGAGCCCGGCCTAAGTCTTCACGTAGCCATTGTCGGCCAGGGTCGCCAGACTCAATCCGCTGGCTCCCGGCTTGGCCGCATCATCCCCAAGTACCAGGCGCTCAAGGTAGCGCGCGATCACATCCACCTCCAGGTTTACAGCAGTACCGGGCTTGTAGTCTCCAAACACCGTCTCCGCCATAGTCTGCGGGATGATATTCAGGTCGAACTCGGCGCCCTCTACGGCGTTAACCGTGAGACTCGTGCCATCTATACAGATGCTGCCCTTGTGAGCGATGTAGCGCGCCAAATGATCAGGTGCACGCAACACGAAACGCCAGGAGCGCGCATCCTGAGCCAGGCTCACAATCTCGCCGACGCCATCGACATGGCCGCTGACGATATGGCCTCCCAATCGACTCTCCGGCGTCAGCGATTTCTCCAGATTGACGCGACTGCCAGTCTGCAGGCGCCCGAGTGTCGTGAAATCGAGGGTTTCCACCGATACGTCAGCCCAATAACCGTCACCGGGCAGGTCAGTGACCGTTAAGCACACACCACTGGTACAAATGCTGTCACCAAGGCGAACGTCGTCGAGTGGCAGCTTACCCGTCTTGATGCGCAAACGGAGATCACCGCCACTGGGCTCCATAACAGCCACCTCTCCGACGGCTTGAATAATGCCTGTGAACATCCTTCTCTTGTTTCAACCTCGAGGAATTACCCGGAATCGCCAGTCATTTCCGACTTTTCGGCTGTCTTTCCAGTCTAAATTAACTTTTTCAGCCATCTTATCAAGTGATAGCCCCAACAGGGGGCGTGCCTTCTCGCCCAGTATTACAGGTGCCACGTAGATCAACATTTCATCCACAAGACCTTCCCGCAGGAGTGCCCCGGCGAGGCGGGGGCCAGATTCTACCAGAATTTCATTGCACTGCCGCTGGGCCAATTCTGCCACCACAGCTTTCAGGTCGAGGCTTCTTCCCTCTTCCGCCGACGGCAATGCGAGCAGCTCTGCATCGAGGGGCTTGTCACTTTCTACATCGGCGCCATGTAACAGCAGCGTGTTGCCTGCGGCGAGAACGGCGGCGTCAGCAGGCGTGCGAAGCCCCGAATCCAGAACCACCCTCAAGGGCGGTACGGCCTCGGCGCGGGCCTGTTGCTCGGCGTCGAGGCCCAACTCATCGCTTCGTACCGTGAGCGAGCAGTCATCCGCAAGAACAGTGCCGATGCCCGTGACTATGGCGCAACTTGCTGCTCTTAAACGTTGCACGTCACGACGGGCAGCGGCGCCAGTGATCCACTGACTCTCCCCCGATGCCATGGCGGTACGGCCATCCAAAGACATGGCGAGCTTCAGGCGCAACCGACCACGTCCGCGTTCCATCCGCGCAATAAAGCCAGCCATAAGCTCCCTGGCCTCGGCTTCCAGCAATCCGCTCTGGACTTCCACCCCGGCCGCGTCCAGTCGCGCTAGCCCGCTACCCGCTACCAGGGGATTGGGATCACAGGTCGCCGCAACCACGCGTTTCACTCCAGCTGCCACCAGCGCCTCCGTGCAGGGGCCGGTTTTGCCGTGGTGGTTGCAGGGCTCCAGCGTGACGTAAGCCGTGGCGCCGCGGGCATCACCGGCCGCACGCAAGGCCTCCACCTCAGCGTGGTTACCTCCCGCTGGTTGGGTAAAGCCCTCGCCAATAACGTGCCCCTCACGCACCAGTACGCAGCCAACGTGGGGATTGGGGCGCGCCCAGAATCGGCCCAATTGAGCCAGCTGCAGGGCGCGGGCCATCATCGGCCTGTCCAGTGGCTGTTCCATCTTCGACGTCAATTCAACTCAAATCAGCCGCCGGCACTCGGCTCCGCCTCGAGGCGTTCAATGGCATCGCGAAATTCCGAAAGATCTTCGAAGCTGCGATAAACCGAGGCAAAGCGAACATAGGCGACCTGATCGAGTCGTTTCAAATGATCCATCACCAGTTCGCCCAATACCAGTGACTTGACCTCGCGCTCCCCGGTGGCACGCAGGGCATGTTTGATCTGGCTGATCACCGCCTCAGTGTCCTCCAACGAAACGGGCCGTTTCTCCAGCGCACGCAACAAGCCTGAGCGCAACTTTTCTTCATTGAAGGGTTCCCGCACGCCGTTCTGTTTGATTACCCGCGGCATGACCAGCTCCGCCACTTCGTACGTGGTAAAACGCTCGAAGCAGTTTGTGCACTCGCGCCGCCGCCGCACCTGGTCGCCATCAGCGACCAGCCGCGAATCAATAACCTTGGTATCCTCGGCCCCACAAAACGGGCAGTGCATGGCCCATCCCCTTCATCTAAGTCGCTGAATGTTAACACAATATCCTCTAACCAGTTTCACCTGAATAGGTTACTGGGTCGAGTTATCTAATTCGCCGGATAGGGCCGGGGTGCACCCCCGAAAAGGTCCGCAGCTCCGCGCCGCCGCTCGGCTGCTGCGCAACTCGACCATTTTTCGCTGCGCGAAAAATTGGGACTCGGACAATGCTCGCAGAAAGCCCCTCGCGTCGGCGCTACGCTAAGCGCGGCCTGATATTTTTCGGAGGTGCACCCCGGCCCCACCCTACCATCGAGCACATTAACTAGGATCAAAAGCCGCTTCCGAGCGGATGTTGGGGTTTGGAGGGATGGAGGTGCGAAGGGCGGGGCGTCCCTTGCGGGGATGCGTGAGGCCATGGATGGCCGAGGACAAGCCTGACATGGACGTCTGCTTTTGGCGGTCCCCGCAAGGGACGCCCCGTCCATCGCGCCGGTAGTCAAGCGCAAGGAAAACTAATAACACGAGTCGGTCGATAAGCCGGGTTCTGTCGTGGACGATCATTCATCTGCGACAGCTGTCGCCAGCTGCCTGTAGCGACCTACCCGAATCCGCCGTGGGCCACGGCCAATGGATTCCTATTTGGTCTTGCTCCGGATGGGGTTTACCATCGCCGCGCCTGTTACCAGCCGCGCGGTGCGCTCTTACCGCACCTTTTCACCCTTACCTCGTCGCCGAGGCGGTATCCTTTCTGCTGCACTTTCCGTAGGCTCGCGCCCCCCAGGTGTTACCTGGCATCCTGCCCTGTGGAGCCCGGACTTTCCTCCGCACCGCAAGCGATACAGCGATCGTCTGACCAACTCGGCGCCAAGCCTACCGACGCGTCAGCGCTTCTGCAACAGGTAGTCGTAGAGGGCGTTCTTGCGCAGGCCGTAGACGTCGGCCACCAGCGCCGCTGCGCGCTTTGGTGGTAGCTCCTGAGCCAGGCGTTCCAGGAGGCCGGCAACGAGGGGGTCCAGGGACTGCTCGCGCGGATCACTCCCGGCCACCAAAAGCACAATTTCACCCCGCTGCTGATTGCTATCCGCAACAACCCAGGAGGCGAGTTCAGCGAGCGGCGCGCGACTTATCGTCTCGAAAGCCTTACTCAACTCTCTTGCCAGCACCGCCTCACGGTCTGGGCCGAATACGCTGACCATTTCCTCGAGGCTTGCGGCCACGCGGTGGGGCGCCTCGTAAAAGACCAGCGTCATCGAGATATCAGCGAGCGACTCCAGCGCACGACGCCGAGCGCCAGCCTTAGGCGGCAGAAAGCCCTCAAAGCGAAATCGATCAGTGGCCAGACCCGAGGCACTGAGTGCCGCGATCGCCGCACAGGGCCCGGCTATGGGAACAACGAGATGGCCGGCGTCCTGAGCCTGCCGCACGAGGCGATAACCTGGGTCAGATATCAGTGGAGTACCGGCATCAGAAACAAGGGCAACATTCCCGCCATCGTCCAGGCGCGCTAACAGCCGCTCGGCCACATCCTCGTCACTATGCTCATGATAGGGCACACAAGTGGCTTCAATATCGTAATGCTGCAACAGTCGTCGACTGTGCCGGGTATCTTCGCAGGCAACAATATCTGCGGCGCGCAGTGTGTCGATTGCGCGCTGGCTCAAATCAGCGAGGTTTCCAATAGGCGTTGCGACAATGTACAAACCGGGCTCCACCGATCCCCCTTCCCGCCGTGGTGGTGATACACTCCGGCACGGAACCAGCCGGTGGGCGAAGCATAGCATGACATCTCTGGCGAACAGGCCGACCCCCAGGCTCATCGCAATTTATACCCTCGCACTATTCCTTGCGGCCTGTGGCGCCGCACCCCCGAAGCCCGACGAACCGAAGGTCGTCGAGCCAGAGCCCGAGCCTGACCCAGGCCTTATCGAGGAGCAGACTGCACTACCAGCAAGTGAGCACGCATCCCTGTTCAATGAGGTGGAACGAGCCCTGGCTGCATTCGACCACTTGCTCGCCACGGCTACTCTGGTGCCACTGGAGAGCCTTGAGCTGACCACGAATGACCGACAATATCTCGAATATCTTCAAGCGAGCATCGCCTACCAGCAGGGTGAGGTGACGCGCTCAAGGGAGCAACTCGACAGACTATCAGGCCAAGTGCTGCACCCAGGCGTCCGCTACCGCGTGTTGGAATCGCAGCGACAGCATCTGGCATTAACCACAGACTATCTTGGCGGTGCCAGCGTGAACCTGGAGCTTGCCCGTCGCTACCCGGACAGCGCGCCACAAGCCCGCCAGGCGCTATGGCAAAATCTCGCGCGCATGGACCGAGCCCAGCGACTGTCCGCCTTGCGCCAACCACTTGATGCAGAACTACGTGGCTACATCGAGCTGGCTGATATCGCGGACGCGGGCGGACGACCTGTGGATAGCGCGCAGCTTGTCGCCTGGCAAAGCGATAACGCTCAGCATCCGGCGGCCTCCCGTTTGCCGGCAGGCCTGGATGGTCTGGAAGCGCCACGGACGGCATCCAGAGCCGTGCTGATTCTGCCGCTCAGTGGTCGCCTCGGGGTTGCCGGAAGGGCGGTCCGAGACGGCTACCTGGCGGCCTACTACCAGGGGCGAGGGAGTGAGGCGGTTGACGGCGGGCTTACCGTGCTTGATAGAACGCGCTACAGCGACTCGCGTGAGGCCTACCAGGCGGCCCTGGCGCTGGGAGCAGACTTGATCATAGGCCCGCTGTCGAAAACTGCCGTCGCAGACCTCGCGATGCTTCCGCAGCGCCCGGTTACCGTCCTTGCGCTAAATCGCCTCGATACGGCAATTCCCGCGGCCGGCAGCCCGCTACTACAACTCTCACTATCGCCGGAGGATGAGGTAGCAAGAGTGGCTGAGCTGGCTTTCGGCAGTGGTGCCCGGCGCGCGCTTCTGGTGCGGCCAGAGGGCGAGTGGGGCGATAAAGTAGAACGTGCGTTGCGTGAGCGTTTCCAGCCGCTCGGCGGGGTCGTCGCGAGCGCCGCCGTTTACCGTGACCCAGAGGGCTATTCGAGTGGTATTGAGGGAGCCCTGGGCATTCCGGACAGCAAACAGCGCGCACAGGAGCTCAGGGCGTATCTGGGTGTGAACCTTGAGTTCACCGCACGCCGCCGATACGACATTGATGCGGTGTTCCTGTTGACCCGAAACAGCGCCCAGGCGCGCGCGATCAAGCCCCTGCTCGCCTATCATTACGCGGGTGATCTGCCTGTGTGGGGCATTTCGTCATCCTACAGCGGCGGCGCAGACCAGCGCGATCGCGATTTGAGCGGTCTGCGACTGGTCGAAATGCCGTGGCTGCTCGAAAATCGCGCTGGTCTGCAGCAAACGCTCGAGGGGAGTGGCGACTCAGGCGCCGCCTACAAACGGCTGAATGCGCTGGGCGCAGAGGCCTATCTGGTGCAGCGCCGCCTGGGCCAGTTAGACTACGGGGCCGAAGCACTGATTCCAGGCCACACGGGGCTGCTGCGGCTTGATCCCGCACAGCGCCTGCTGCGTGAGCCAAGCCCGGCGAAATTTGATGGCGACGCGATTCGCCGCAGCTTTTAAACTCGATGACGACATGCTTTCGGGATTACTGCGGTGCGCGACCTTGGCGATCAGTTTGAGGAGCGAGCGGCCAACTGGCTGCTTGAGCGGGGTTGGCAAATTGTACAGCGCAATTACAGCACCCGCCTCGGCGAGCTGGATATCGTGGCGCTGGATGATTCAACCCTGGTCTTCGTCGAGGTCAAGGCCCGCAGCCATAGCCATTTCGCGGGTGCCGCTGCAGCCGTCGGCCACGCCAAACAGCGCAAGCTGCTTCGTGCGGCCAAGGCCTTTCTGCGGCATTATCCGCAACACGCCAACCGGCCGTGCAGATTTGACGTCATCGCCTTCGAACCGCGACAATCGTCCGCGGATCACCGGTTGAACTGGATTCGATCGGCTTTTACGGCCTAGGCGCGAGAAACCAATGGACAGCTACCAGCGTATCGCGGAGAGTTTCCAGACCACGATCGAGGCAGCGACCATGACCGTGGACGGCCTCGCAGAGAATCTCTCTCTGGCGAGCGAGCTTCTTGTCAACGCTCTGTTGGAGGACCGGAAAGTGGTCACCGCCGGGTCCGGGTCGCTGCGCGCCATGGCATCACTGTTTGCTGAGCAAATGATGGGCCCGGGCGCACTCGAACGCCCAGCACTGCCAACCATAACACTGCAGCCACTCGCCGATAACAGGGGCAGCTCGGCTGATGAGTCCCTCGCACGGCAGCTGCGCGCGCTGGGTCAGGCAGGCGACGTTCTGCTCATTGTCTGCGGTGACAGCAGCGAGTGCCACGGGGCTATCGCCGCGGCGGCGGAGCGCAGCATGCACGTGATCTGCATTTGCGTCAGCGACTCGTCCGGAATGCTCGCCACAGGTGAACGGCTGCATGTGTCCATTGCCGCGGCCGACGAGCGCAGCTGCCCCGCGCTCGCGACTATGGCGGTCACGACCCTGGTCGAACTAATAGAGACTGGCCTGTTCGGTACCGAATAAGGATGCCCCATAGCATGTTTGCGCTTCGAATACTCATACCTTCGCTGCTTTGCCTCTACCTTGCGGGCTGCGGCAGTTTTCTGGCAACTATAGAAACCAATAAGATAGAGGAGGACCCGGGAGAGCGAACAATAGCCCAACAGTTTGAGGACGAGACTATCGAAACCAAGGCCGTCGTCAACATCCATGATGCCGACGAGGCCTTTGATGACGCTCATCTGGTTGTGGTCAGCTATAACGGCTACGTACTACTGGCAGGCCAAGTCGCCACGCAGGCGCTAAAGCTGCAGGCGACGGAGGTGGTACGTGAGCTGCGAGGTGTGCGCCGAATCTATAACGAGATGGAGGTGTCTGCGCCGAGTTCCGGCATGACCAGAACCTCGGACACCTGGATCACAACCAAGGTTAAGTCGTGGCTGCTGGGAGGATCTGACACGCCCGGTCTCAGGGTCAAGGTGGTTACAGAGAACGGCGTGGTATACCTGATGGGTCTGGTCACTCGTGAGGAGGCGGATCGCATCACTGACGTGGCCGCCAATACATCGGGCGTGCAACGGGTGGTCAAGCTCTTCGAATTTATCGACTGATTGATTACTTGACCACCTTCAGGGCTGGCCTGCCTTCAGGCTTACCGGGGCCGGGAGCTGGAGGGCCATCGTCGTCAGGGTCAGTTGGCACCATATCATCCATCTCAAACACCATACCCTGCCCGTTTTCGCGCGCATAGATGCCAACCACCGCGGCAACGGGCACCGAAATATCCATGGCAACACCGCCAAAGCGACCGTTGAAGCTCACCAGCTCGTTACTGATATCCAGGTCGATAACGGCTCCCGGCGAGATATTGAGCACAATCTGCCCGTCCTTCACATACTGTGACGGCACCATCACGCCCTCAGAAGTGGCGTCCACGAGGATGTAGGGGGTGCACTGGTTGTCTACGATCCACTCGTAGAGTGCACGCATGATGTAAGGCCGACTGGGTGTCATGGCGCTGAGGCCCTGCCGCCGGACTAGAGGCGCATCTCTCGTTCCTGCTCCGACAGGCTCTCCTGGAAGGACTCCCGCTCAAACAGCGCGTCCATGTAGGCCAGCAGGGGTTTGGTCTGCTTACTGGACCGCATATCCACACCCAGCGACGGCAAACGCCATAAGATAGGTGCGATGCAGCAATCTACAAGCGTGAACTCATCGCTCATGAAAAACGGCTTTTCGGCAAAAATCGGTGCGATAGCGACGATGCTCTCGCGGAGCTCTTTTTGGCTCTTGCTGACGACATTGTCGCTTCGAGAATTCTGGATCGCGTCAACCAGGGTGCACCAGTCGCGCTCTATGCGATGAATAAACAGCCGGCTTTCAGCGCGGGCCACTGGATACACTGGCAGGAGCGGTGGATGTGGAAAACGCTCGTCCAAATACTCCATCATCACTTTGGATTCGTACAGCACGAGGTCGCGATCTACCAGTGTAGGCAGGGAGTTATAGGGGTTCAGTTCCGACAGCTCAGCGGGAGGATGGGCCGAGTCGGCCTCCACCAGATCGACCGTCACGCCCTTTTCAGCGAGCACTATGCGCACGCGATGGCTGTAATGGCTGGAGTTATCGGAGAAGAAGGTCATTGAAGACCGCTTTGCCACTACGCCCATGTGGACTCCTCAGCTCGGTATACTTTTGTTTTTGGTGGCGGCGCGGTTCCCGCGCGCCGCCGGCTGGCCCTTGGGCCTAGTGCTGCACGTCCTTCCAGTACTCGCGGTTCAGCAACCAGGCGAAAACGAAGAACAGTACAATAAACAGCAGGACGAAAGTGCCGATGCGTTGACGATCAGCTGCCATCGGTTCTGCCGTATAAGCGAGGAAGTTTACCAGATCATAGATAGCTGCGTCGTACTCTTCTGTGGTCATTGATCCGCTTTCGGCAACTTTTAGCTGACCACAGGGATCTTCAAGAATGTCTTCCCCGGTAAGAGGGTCGCGCTTAACGCCACCGTTAGCGGCACTCACGGGGCCCATGGCGCACTCCTGCATACCCTGCAGCTCCATCAGCACGTGGGGCATACCAACGTCCTTGAAGACGCGGTTGTTGACGCCGTAGGGGCGATTCTCGTCGCGATAGAAGGTTCGCAGATAGGTGTACAACCATTCGGGCTGGCGCGCCCTGGATACGAGTGTCAGATCCGGCGGCGTCGCGCCAAACCACGTCTTGGCCGTATCCTTATCCATCGAGCTCGTCATCAGCGAGCCAAACTTCTGGCTCGGGTCAAAGACCAGGTTGGCCATGTACAGATCTTCGGGTATGCCGAGGTCCTGAGCTACGCGGTTGTGTCTGGAGTACTGCAGTGAGTGACAGCCCATGCAGTAGTTCATGTAAAGCGCTGCACCGCTCTGCAGCGAGGCCGTATCAGAGGGGTCGGCCTTGAACTCATCACAGGGGATGGCGCCGCACTTGTAAGCGCTCTCAGCTCCCACCACCCGCAGCGGCAGGAAGGCCAGCGCAAGGATGAGAACGAGGCCTCCGAGGCTACCCCAAACGCCTATACCACCGTCAAAGGTGACGCGCTGTGGCACCGGCTTCACCTTGTCCATCTTGCTCCAGATCGGCATGAGCAGGAAGAACGCGAAGTAGAAGACCGTGCAAATCTGCGCCAGTACCGTGCGGCTCTCGGTGGGCGCCTTCACGCCCAGCACGCCAAGGATAATAAAGGACGACGCAAACAGAACCAGCATCACCTTGTTCAGCGTGCCTCGATAGCGCCACGAGCGCACTGGGCTGCGATCCAGCCAGGGCAACAGGAAGGGTATGGCCACTGACGCGGCAAAGGCGACGAATCCCCAGAACTTGTCGGGCACGGCACGCAGCACCGAATAAAACGGCGTGAAGTACCAAACCGGCGCGATGTGTTCAGGCGTTTTCAGGGCGTTCGATTCCTCGAAGTTGGCGTACTCCAGGAAGAAACCGCCCATCTCCGGCATGAAGAATACAACGCCGCAGAATACGAAGAGAAACACGCCGATCGCCTGCAGGTCATGCACCGTGTAATAAGGGTGGAAAGGCACGGTATCCAGGGGAATGCCGTTCTCGTCCTTGTTCTGCTTGACGTCCACGCCGTCCGGGTTATTCGAACCTACCTCGTGCAGCGCCAGCAGGTGCAGCACCACGAGCGCCAGCAGCACGATGGGCAATGCCACCACGTGCAGAGCGAAAAAGCGGTTCAGGGTGGCGCCAGACAGCAGGAAGTCCCCGCGAATCCAGGTCACCAGATCTTCCCCAATCACGGGTATGGCACTGAAGAGGTTGATAATGACCTGGGCTCCCCAGTAAGACATCTGGCCCCAGGGCAGCACGTAGCCCACAAAGGCCTCGGCCATCAGAACCACAAAGATGAGCATGCCGAACACCCAGATGAGTTCGCGGGGCTTTTTATAGGAGCCGTAGAGCATGGCCCGGAACATGTGCAGGTAGATAACCACAAAGAACGCGGACGCGCCCGTTGAATGCAAATAGCGCAGCAGCCACCCGTATTCCACATCGCGCATGATGTACTCGACAGAGGCGAACGCGTCTTCAGCGCTGGGGGTGTAGTTCATGGTCAGCCAGATGCCCGTCAGCAGCTGGTTGACCAGCACGAGCAAGGACAAAACGCCGAAGTAATACCAGAAGTTAAAGTTGGCGGGGGCATAGTACTTGCCCATGTGCGTGTTCCACGCCCGCATGATGGGCAGACGGGCATCGACCCAGTCACGGAAACCTATCAGTGCGTTGTTCATCAGGCAGCCTCCTCGTCTACGCCAATTACCAGCACGCTATCTCCCTCGTAGGAGTACGGCGGGACGACCAGATTCACCGACGCGGGGGCACCGTTGAACACGCGTCCGGCTAGGTCAAACTTGGAGCCGTGGCAGGGGCAGAAGAAACCGCCTCGCCAGGTTTCGCCACCGAGATCCGCGGCGCCGACTTCAGGCCTGAACTTCGGAGCACAGCCAAGGTGGGTACAAAGCCCTTCGACGACAAAGATCTCCGGGCGTATGGCGCGCGCGTCGCCTTCAATGTAGCCCGGCTGGTCTGAGTCAGCGGACGCAGGGTCCTTCAGCTGGTCGTTCAAGGACGCCAGTTCAGCGAGCTGCTCCTCGGTGCGGCGCATTACATACACCGGCTTGCCGCGCCACTCAACGACGACCATGGCACCCTTCTCCAACTTGCTGAAGTCGAACTTTACCGGCGCGCCAGCCGCCTTGGCTTTCGCCGACGGGTTCCAACTACCCAGAAACGGTACCGCCATTCCGACGACGCCCACAGCGCCCATGGCACTGGTAGCGGTCACCAGGAATTTCCTGCGACCGTCGTTGACTGCGTCACTACTCATGCTGATTTCTCCTGCAAAAACACCTGCCCAAGGTTTCTACGCGGGCCCTTGAGGTGCGGTTTTCAAAACGCCGTGAATACTAATGATTTTGCACTGCCTCTACAAGCTAGCACCCTGATTTCACAGGGCTTTTGCCCCGCACCGGTGCCACTTAGCTGGACAAAAAAACGCCCGGGTCCTGTGGAACCGGGCGTAACCTGTTCGTTGCGTGCGGCCCGGCGGCCGCAGGCTGCTTAGCGCTTGGAGTACTGAGGGCGCTTACGCGCTTTGCGCAGCCCTACTTTCTTGCGTTCGACTTCGCGAGCATCACGCGTTACGTAACCCGCACCGCGCAAGGTGCCTCGCAGCGATTCGTCGTATTCGATCAGCGCGCGGGTGATACCGTGACGGATCGCTCCGGCCTGGCCAAAGCTCCCACCGCCGGCGACAGTTACGTTGACATCGAATTTGTCACCCATTTCAACCAGTTCCAGGGGCTGGCGCACAATCATGCGCGCGACCTCGCGTCCGAAGTATTGGTCCAGGGGGCGCTGGTTGACGGTAATGGCTCCACCGCCGTTCTTGAGGAATACCCGGGCGGTAGATGTCTTGCGGCGACCGGTTCCATAGTAATTACTGACAGACATAAGTCGCTGTTCCCTCAAATGTTCAGTGTTTGCGGCTGTTGAGCGCTATGCGGATGCTCGGCGCCAGCGTAGACACGCAGCTTCTTGAACATCGCGCGGCCGAGCGGATTGCGCGGCAGCATGCCCTTAACCGCGCCCTGAATGACGCGCTCAGGCGCCTTGTCGACCAGCTTCTCAAACGAAATGGACTTAAGACCGCCAGGATAGCCGGTGTGGCTGTGGTAGATCTTGTCGGTCGTTTTCTTGCCCGTAACACGTACTTTTTCGGCATTGATGACCACGATGTAGTCGCCGGTATCGACGTGGGGCGTGTACTCGGCCTTGTGCTTGCCGCGCAGGCGGTGCGCGATCTCACTGGCCAGGCGGCCCAGGGTCTTGCCATCGGCATCCACCACGAACCAGTCTCGGCTCACATCTGCGGCCTTGGCGCTATAGGTTTTCATTACAACAGGCCTCTTGGAGGGCTTGAATTTCGAGGCACCGAATACTACTCAAGTGACCCTACCATTTCAAGGTAAATTTCAAAGAAAAATCGCGACTTAGCGGCCGTCTGGCAGGCTTCTGGCGCGGCCTCGAACGGATTCTCCTCAGGGCCTGTGTTCGCGCGCGAGGTAATCGTGGCTTTGCATCTCCTGCAGACGCGACTGGGTGCGCTGGAACTCGAACTCCAGGGCGCCACCCTGGTAGAGCTCCAGCAGCGCTCTTTCCGCGGCCAGCACCAGCTTGACATTGCGGTCGTAGAACTCATCCACGAGATTGACGAACCGACGTGCCTGGTCGTTCATGTCTGCAGTAAAGGCAGGCACACCAGAGATGAGCACCGCATGAAAGATGCGGGCAAGCTCTATGTAATCGTTCTGGGAACGCGGCCCATCACAAAGCTCGGCGAAGTCAAACCAGGCGACATCGTCCGCCAGGCAGCGGCAGGTGATGTAGCGCCCGTTGATTTCGATGCGCTCCCAGTGCTTGCCTGCCTCCGGCGCCAGACGCTGGAAGCTACGCTGCAGGCTGAGATCTGACGCTGGATCAAGCGGATAATGGTAGAGCTCGGCCTGCTGCAGCGTACGCAGCCGGTAATCGACGCCTCCATCGACGTTCACTATCTGGGTGTATTTTTCAATCAGGGCGATAGCCGGCAGAAAGCGCTGACGCTGCAAACCGTTTTCGTAAAGCCCGGCGGGCTCGATGTTAGAGGTCGCGACCAGGCTCACTCCGCGAGCAAACAGCGCCTCCATGAGCCCTGCCAGGATCATGGCATCGCCAATATCAGTAACGAAGAACTCGTCAAAGCAGACGACGCGAGCCTCATCGGCGAGGTGATCTGCCACCGTCTCAAGGGGATTCTTTTCCCCCTCCAGCTCGGCAAGTTCCGCATGGACACGCTGCATGAAGCGGTGGAAGTGAACCCGTAGCTTATCGTCGAAGGGCAGACAATCGTAAAACGTATCAACCAGGTAGGTCTTACCCCGCCCGACACCACCCCACAGGTAGAGCCCCGTTTCTGGCTCAGGACTCTGGCGACGCAGGCGACCCAACAGCGCCGCGAAACCTCCAGGCCGCTCACCTCGCGCGAGCAAACGCTGATACAGGTCTTCTAGCAAATCAACCGCATGTGCCTGGGCCGGATCGCGTGAAAAGTCCTCGCGCTCCAGGTCCGCCTGGTAGCGCTGTATCGGGGTCTGTGGGCTGGAACGACTGATTGCCCGTCTCCCGCGGGTCGAAAGAGCGATCACTTTACCCACAGGTATCAGGCTTCGCAATGCAGACACATCTATGTTGGCGGCGGTCAATGGCGGTATACTCCATTCCTCCTAACGAAGCACTCGAGGACAACACAGTGGAAGACCCAGTCACTCTGATTGTGGCCGCCGCAGGCGCCCTACTCGTGGGCCTGCTCTTAGGTAATATGATCGGTCGGCGCAGCTCATCGTTCGCACAGAAATACCGCGAGCAGGAGCGCAGACTGGAGCAGGTTACGCAGGAGAAAAAGGCCTATGAGGATGAGGTCGTTGAACATTTCTCGCATACCGCTCAATTGCTGAACAGCCTCACTGATCAGTACCGGGGGCTGCACAGCCACCTCGCCGATGGCGCGGGCCGCCTGTGTCAGGGACAGGGCCCGATTGCCCTGGACGACATCGCCAGTAACCGTGATCCAGCGGAAATTCCCGCAAACCTTGCTGACCCACAGCCCCCACTCGACTACGCGCCGAAAAGCTCGCCAGATGAAACCGGCATGCTCAATGAGGAGTTTGGTCTGGAACGTGAGCCCGGCAACGCTGCCACTGAGGCGATAGCCGAAGAAGAAAGCGAGAAACGCTAGACCGGATTGTCGATCTCGATGTAGCGATGCTCCAGGCCAAACTGTTCAGCAAGGTGAGCTCCGAGCGCCTGCACACCGTAACGCTCGGTCGCATGGTGGCCAGCGGCAATAAACTGAATGCCCTCCTCTCGCGCTGTGTGCACAGTCTGCTCCGAAGCCTCTCCCGTGATGAAGAGGTCCGCGCCGGCCGCTACCGCCGCGTCGATATAGCCTTGAGCGGCGCCGGTGCACCAGGCGACACGATGCACAGGGGCCGCCTCTTCACCGACCAGCAGAGGCTCACGCTGCGTGAGCGTCGCAAGCCGTTCGCGCAAGTCCCCTGCGGTTGAGGGAGCAGTAAGCAACCCGACATTGCCCACGCCGTCACTGTCAGCCATCAAGGGCGCTACGTCGCCCACGCCGAGCAGCGCTCCGAGACGGGCGTTGTTGCCAACAACAGGATGGGCATCCAGCGGCAAATGGTAGGCCAGCAAGCTGATATCATGGGCCAGCAGGGTCGCCAGCCTACGGCGCTTCATGCCGACCACAGCGGGATCTTCCCCTTTCCAGAAATACCCGTGGTGCACGACAATAGCGTCGGCGCCGCAGTCGACCGCGGCCTCCAACAAGCGTTGGCTGGCTGTGACGCCGGAAGCAATAAGCCGCACCTCGGGTCGACCCTCCACCTGCAGCCCATTGGGTGCGTAGTCCCTGAACTTTGAGGTTTCAAGGAAGTTATCGAGGTAGGCGGTCAATTCCCGCAGTGCAACAGCCATTGGCCCTTTCCCGGTATTCACTATCGACCGGCATCTTATACAATATGTGACCCGCGTACAGCCCGGTAACCGGATGATAGACACGCTGAAATTCGCGGCCTGGCCGGCCATCGCCGGTTTGCTGGCCGCCCTTCTTATCCTCGACCGCTGGGTCTTACCCGCCGGCCAGGCGGGTGGGGGCGCGAGTCCCACAGCGGATATCAGCTACGCCAGAGCGGTTAATAGCGCGAGCCCATCCGTCGTCAACATCTACACGGCCAAACTGGTCAGGGCGCGAGCACCCAACCCACTGCGCGACATGTTTCAGCGACGGCTGCCACCACAGCAGCGCCAGCGGATTGAGAACTCCCTGGGATCCGGCGTCATCATGACCGGCGCAGGCCACATCCTTACCAACAACCATGTTATCGCCGGCGCAGATGCCATCCAGGTCCTGTTACAGGATGGACGCAGCGCCCGCGCCAGCGTTATCGGAACAGACGCAGCAACGGACCTGGCGGTACTAAAGGTGGAATTAGACGATCTATCGCCAGTTCAAACCGCAGATTCCGACGCCGTTCGAGTGGGTGACGTCGTCCTGGCAATCGGCAACCCGCTGGGCTTCGGCAACTCCGTTACCCAGGGGATTGTGTCGGCGCTGGGCCGCTACGGCCTCCAGACTGACACCTACGAGAACTACATCCAAACCGATGCGATCATTCACCAGGGTAATTCGGGCGGCGCGCTCATCGACACAGGAGGCCGGCTGGTCGGCATTAACACTCTTATTTTCACCGGCGCACAGGGTAATCGCGCGGCCACCGGCATTGGCATCAGCCTGGCCATACCGGTCAACCTGGCGTTATTCGTGATGGACGATCTCATCAAGTACGGCGAAGTCAACCGCGGCTACATTGGTGTCGGGGTAGTGCCGGTGCTGACACGCAGCAATGCCTATGTCCTGCGCGTTACCGACGTGGTCGAGGGCGGTCCGGCAGCGCGAGCGGGTATGCAACCCGGCGACGTCATTACACATGTGGACAATGAGCAGGTCCGGGATGGCAGCCGCACCCTGCATCGCATCGCCCTGCTGCGGCCGGGTGAAAAGGTGAACGTCACGGTGGCGCGCGGCGAGGAGTCTCTCGATCTGGAAGTCATCGTCCGCGTACCTCAACAGCAGACGGGCACAGAACTGCGCTAATCGTCGCTCAAGCGATACTCGGCGGAGCGCGCGTGAGCATCAAGGGCCTCACCCCGTGCCAGCACGGAAGCCGTCCGACCCAGGGTCTGAACGCCCGCGGCGCTGCACTGAATCAGGGAACTGCGCTTCTGGAAATCGTAGACACCTAGCGGCGACGAAAACCTCGCCGTGCGCGAAGTCGGCAGCACATGGTTGGGTCCAGCGCAGTAGTCGCCCAGGGCCTCTGAGGTATAAGGGCCCATAAAGATTGCGCCGGCATGGCGAATCTGGGGCAGCAGAGCCTCCGGATCCGCGACGGACAATTCCAGATGCTCGGGAGCTAGCTGATTGCTGACCGCGACCGCGTCAGGCAAGTCTCGTGTTTTGATCAATGCGCCCCGCGCGGCGAGCGATGTGCCAATGATGCTCGCGCGCTGCATATCAGGCAAAAGGCGCGTTATCGCGGCATCGACGTCATCCAGGTAGGCGTCATCAGGGCATAGCAGGATGGCCTGCGCGTTCTCGTCGTGCTCCGCCTGCGAAAACAGGTCCATGGCAACCCAGTCGGGGTCCGTCGTCCCGTCGCAAAGAACCAGAATTTCCGAAGGCCCGGCGATCATATCGATGCCTACCTGACCGAACACCCGTCGTTTTGCGGTGGCGACAAAGATGTTGCCAGGCCCAACGATTTTATCAACGGCCGGGACCGTTTCGGTGCCGTAGGCAAGTGCGGCCACTGCCTGGGCGCCGCCAATCGTGAAGACTCTATCAACACCTGCAAGTCTGGCCGCGGCCAGCACCAAAGGATTCAAATCTCCACCCGGGGCTGGCACCACCATGATGATTTCGCCAACGCCTGCCACCCGCGCCGGCAGCGCGTTCATCAATACCGACGAGGGATAGCTGGCCTTACCACCCGGAACATAGATGCCCACTCGGTCAAGCGCGGTCACCTGTTGGCCAAGGATGTTGCCTTCCTCGTCTTCATAGCGCCAGCTTTCCTGCCGTTGATGCTCGTGGTAGCGACGCACACGTTCGGCGGCATGTTGCAGCGCCCTGCGCTGGTCCGCGCTGAGGCTGTCGAGTGCTTCATCCAACTGCGCAGGCGAGACTTCCAGATCATCCACGCGGGCTTTCGCCAGGCCATCGAACCGTTCGGTGTAGGTGAGCAGCGCCGAATCTCCCTCGGCACGGATCGCCGCGATGACCTCTGAGACTGTCTGCTCGACACTGTCGTCCAGATCTTCCTGCCAGGCAGTCAAGGCCTGAAGGTCGGTCTGAAAGTCTGCGGATGTACTATCCAAACGGCGCATCATGCTTGAACCACTTCTGCCAGTCCGTCGATCAAGCCCTGGATGGGCTCGCAGCGATAGCGCATGGCAGCCTTGTTGACCACTAGTCTCGAGCTGACCGCGGCAATCTCCTCAAGAGGTTCCATGCCATTGGCCCGCAGCGTATTACCGGTATCTACGATATCGACGATCAAATCGGCCAGACCCATCATGGGCGCAAGTTCCATCGCCCCGTACAGCTTGATGAGCTCCGCATGCACGCCGCGTTCGGCGAAGTATCGTCTGGCTATATTGCTGAATTTGGTCGCGACGCGGATGCGCGAGGCGCCGGGCTGCCAGCCGACAGGCCCCGCCGTCATCAAGCGACAGCGAGCGATGCCCAGGTCCAGGGGCTCGTAGAGGCCATCCGCACCGTGCTCCAGCAGGACATCTTTTCCCACCACGCCCACGTCTGCCGCCCCATGGCGGACATAGGTGGGCACGTCGGTACCCCGAAGAATAACCAGCTGCAGGCCGGGCCGCGTCGTTTCGAAAACCAACTTCCGGCTCTTGGCAATGTTTTCTCGCGGCTCAATGCCCGCCTGCTCCAGCAGCGGCAGCGTCTCTTTTAATATACGTCCCTTGGTCAGGGCCAGGGTAATTTCGGCACTCATAGCGCTATCGCTCTTTCCTTCCCAGCTACCTTACTCCGCCAAACGGCGGATGTCCGCTCCGAGCGTCTGCAGCTTCTCCTCGATACACTCATAGCCGCGATCAATGTGATAAATCCGGTCGACCTGAGTCTCACCCTCGGCCACCAATCCAGCGATGACCAGACTCGCCGATGCTCTCAGGTCACTCGCCATAACGGGCGCGCCGTTTAAACGCGGCTGGCCGTTAACAATGGCTGTGTTCCCCTCGATGGCGATATCGGCTCCCATTCGGTTCATTTCATGGGTTTGGATCAGGCGGTTTTCAAAGACTGTCTCTGTGACCGTACCCGTACCTTCAGCAACCGTATTCATGGCCATGAACTGTGCCTGCATATCGGTGGGGAAACCCGGGTAAGGTGCCGTCTTGATACTGATCGCCCGCGGCCTGCGCCCGCCCATATCAAGCTCGATCCAGTCGCTACCCGAGCGCACGCGGGCACCTGCTTCTTCCAGCTTCAGGATTACCGCCTCGAGATGTTTAGCCCGCGCGCCATGCAGCATAATTTGACCACCAGTCGCCGCAGCGGCCACCAGGTAAGTACCTGCTTCGATGCGGTCCGGCATCACGGCGTAAGTGCAGCCGTGCAAGCGCTCTACGCCGTCCACGACCACTGTGTCGGTGCCATGGCCGGTGATTTTCGCGCCCATTGCGATCAGGCACTGTGCCAGATCTACAACCTCTGGCTCCCGGGCGGCGTTCTCGATAGTCGTCCTGCCTTCAGCCAGCGTGGCAGCCATTAGAAGATTTTCGGTACCGCCCACGGTTACCGTCTCCATCAGAATGCGCGCACCCTGTAATCGCCCCTCAATACTGGCGTTGATGTATCCCTCTTCAACGCTGATGCTGGCGCCCATGGCCTCCAGACCTCGCAGGTGCAGGTCTACCGGCCTGCTGCCAATCGCGCAGCCACCGGGAAAGGAGACATGCGCTCGGCCGAAACGGGCCAGCATCGGCCCGAGCACCAGGATGGAGGCACGCATTGTCTTGACTAGCTCATAGGGAGCAGAGAATTCCTGAATGGCACGACTGTCGACCTCCAGGCTCAGCTTCTCGTCCACGGTCACGCCAACCCCCATGCATCCGAGCAACTCGATCATGGTGGTGATGTCATTCAGATGCGGCAGATTGCGTATGACAACGGGCTCGTCGGCGAGCAAGGTCGCGGCGAGAATCGGCAGGGCCGCATTCTTCGCGCCGGATACGCGTAATTCACCGCGTAGAGGGCGTCCTCCCCTGATGAGCAGTTTATCCATGGGAAACTATCGCAGAGCGCCCGACACAGGGTCAGGCTTGCTCGCCCGGGGTGAGCGTGCGGATGTTAACCGCGTGAATCGCACCATCAGCAATCTGCTCCGTGAGCGCCGCGTACACCAGCTGTTGCTTTTTAACGGGCCGCAGGCCCGCAAAAATAGCGCCGGTCACGGTGATATCGTAATTCGCGCCCTCCCCCTGCACCTCAACATCGCAGTCGGGCAGCTCCGCCTGTAACAGCGCTTTGACCGTGGCCGCATCCATAGTTCATCTCCCGAGAAAACGCCGCATTTTAGGGAAAAACGGCCGCCATGGCGAACCGCTCTTGCGGGGGCCACCGCAGCAGGCCGCACCCCAGGCGCGCTATTCAGCCGGGCTCATCCCCCGGCTCTTCGATCTCCACGGCCGTCCAATTGGCGATGACCTCGTCAAGATCGCCATCGTACTTGCGCGCTGCTGATTGAAACTGGCTGCGATAAATCTCTCCCAGATTGACAGACTCGATGATCATGTTGCGCAGCTTCCATTCGCCCGACTTGTCGCGGCCCATCTGATACATCATGACGTAGGGTTCGGTTTGCTCTCCGTAAATCAGCTGTTTGACCGACACACGCGACTGGCCTGCATCCTCGTCAGAAGGGTCGGTCAGTTCGATGCGCGAGCCGGCGAAGGCCAGGATACCTTTGCTGTAGGTACGAACGAGGCCAAGACGCATGACACCGGTAAATTCATCGAGCTGTCCGCGGAGCTGCGCACGACCATTTTCATCCAGCGATCGGTAGCGCTCGCTGGTCGCGTAGGGCCCCATAACACCGCGCGCAAAACCGCGAAAGTCGACGACCGGATCAAGTATTTCCAGCACGCTGCTGTAATACCGCTCAGGATCTTCATCCACGTAGCCACGCGCCTCCTCTACCGAGGCCATAATCTGATCCGTGGTGGCGCGCACGACGTCGTGTGCGGTGCTACCCTGCCCCCAGCCTGACAGACTAAACAGGCCCAAAATCAGGACTCCTGCGAGGCGCATCGCGTACCTCATATACCCTACTCCGCTTGATGATTCTCAACTAGTCACGACCGCGCAGGCCTGTATAATCCGGCGATCGGTCCGTGTACTGAGACACGCGTCGAGCCTTCCGGTTCCCGCCTGAGCCGCGAGCGCTACTCTAACAGGAAACAGTTACCTATGCTCTTAGCTGCCGCCACCATACTGGTCGGCTTTATCATCCTGATCTGGAGCGCGGACCTGTTCGTGGCGGGAGCAGCATCGATCGCTGAGAACGCTGGCATGTCGCCCATCATTATCGGGCTGACCATTGTCTCGTTAGGCACTTCGGCGCCCGAGATCCTGGTCTCGATCACGGCGGCCCTGGCGGGCTCAGGCGAGATCGCCATCGGTAACGCAATCGGCTCAAACATCGCCAACATCGGGCTGGTTCTTGGCGTGACCATCCTTATTGCACCCCTGTCGGTCCACCCCAGCTGCATGCGACAGGAGTTACCGACACTACTGCTGGTTACTCTGGGCGTCGGCCTGTTGTTGTTGGACTTTACCCTGGCTGCATTTGACGGGTGGCTGATGGTTATCGTGCTTTTTATCATCGTTGCGCGGATGATCAAGGGCCAAACGAAAGACCCAACCCTGCTGGAGGAGGCGTCAGAGGAGCCGCTGCAGCAGCTCAAGCCCATGCGCGCCTGGTTGACCTTCCTCCTTGGCCTTGCTCTGCTCATTGGCAGCTCGCGCATGCTGGTCTGGGGGGCAAGCGAGGTTGCAACAGCGCTCGGCGTGTCGGAGCTGGTCATCGGCCTCACCGTGCTCGCTATCGGTACCAGCCTGCCCGAGCTGGCGGCCACCGTGGCGAGCGCCTTGCGTGGACACACTGAAATAGCCGTGGGTAATGTTATAGGCTCGAATCTGTTCAACCTTCTGGCGGTTTTGGCAATCCCGGGAATTGTTCGCCAGGAAAACCTCGATCCGATGGTGCTTAATCGCGACTATGCGGCAATGACGCTAGCCACACTCTTGCTCGCTTTCTTTATCTATACGGGTCGCTACCGGAGCAAATCCCCCGCACAGGGGCACGCCTACATCGGGCGCGCCGCCGGCATATTGTTAGTGTTGTTCTACGGACTGTATTATTACGGCTTGTATCTCACCACCTGACGCGGGTCCGGCGCCATGACGCAGACCAATTACAACGATTTCATCGACTCTGCGCAGCGCACGATACGCATGGAATCCGAGGCAGTGGCTGAGCTGGAGTCTCGGATTGGCAGTGCTTTTGTTAAGGCCTGTGAGCTGCTACTCAAGATTGAGGGCAGAGTCATCGTGACCGGCATGGGTAAGTCTGGCCATATTGCGAGCAAGATAGCCGCTACGCTTGCGAGCACGGGGACGCCCGCTTTTTTTGTCCATCCGGCGGAAGCCAGCCACGGCGACATGGGTATGATTACAGAGCAGGATGCGGTCATTGCTCTGTCCAACAGCGGCGCGGCCCCGGAGCTTGTTACCTTGCTACCGCTGTTGAAGCGGCTTGGCATACCGCTGATCAGCATGACGGGCAACGCCGAATCCGCACTCGCTGCGGCCTCCGACGCACACCTTGATACAGGCGTAGCAACAGAGGCATGCCCGCTGGATCTGGCACCGACCTCGAGTACAACAACGGCACTGGTGATGGGCGACGCGCTTGCCATAGCGCTCCTGGAAGCACGCGGCTTCACCGCCGAGGACTTCGCGTTTTCGCACCCTGGCGGCACATTGGGCAAAAAGCTGTTGCTGAAGGTAGAAGACGTGGAACACAGTGGGGACGCGATACCCGCCGTCAGCACGGATACGCCGCTGTCGGAAGCGCTGCTGGAGATCAGCAAGAAAGGCTTGGGTATGACCACTGTGCTGGACGCCAACGGCCTTCTGGCCGGTGTCTTTACCGACGGCGACCTGCGCCGCGCACTGGACGCGCGCATCGATATCAACAAGACGGCGATATCAGACATCATGACCGTGGGCGCAAAAACGACCCATAGCAGCATGCTTGCGGCGGAGGCACTCAAAATCATGGAAGACAATCACATCACGTCGCTCGTGGTGTTGGACGATGCCGGTCGCCCCAGCGGCGTATTGCACGTGATGAGCCTGTTGCAGGCGGGCCTTGCCTGATATGGCAATTTCACCCGAGCAATTCACCCGACGTGCTTGCGCATTAAAAGCCGTCGTACTGGACGTAGACGGTGTACTCACCGACGGTGCCATTATCTACGGCAACGAGAAGGAAGAGCTTAAGGCGTTTAATATCAAGGACGGCGTCGGCATAAAACTGCTGCAGGCCGCTGGCTTAACTGTGGCAATCATCACGGGTCGCAGCTCGAACGTCGTGCTGAGGCGCTCAGCTGATCTATCCATAGATCGCGTCATTCAGGGCCGCGAGGACAAGCGAGCCGCACTGCTTGAATTGTGCGAAGAGCTGGCCATCAGCCCGGCAGACTGCGCCTACATGGGTGACGATCTACCCGACCTGGGTGCTATCGCCATCGCCGGGCTGGGCTTGACCGTCGCTGATGCGGCCACCAGCGTTGCCGAAGCGGCGGACTGGCAGTCCGTGGCCCAGGGTGGACAGGGCGCCGTGCGGGAGGCGGCCGAAGCGATACTGCGGGCGCGGAATGTTCTGGAGCAATTGGAGAATGCTTACCGGTGAGGATCACTACACAGGCATTGCTGCTCGTACTGGCCCTAGTTGGCGGCCTTTACTTGCTCTACGGTAACGACGCGGACGAGCCGGACCTCGAGACCGCGGAGCGTCAACAAACGCTGCCGAAAAGCTATCTTGAGAATATACGGACATGGATATACGACGACGCCGGGCGACTTACGGAAGTGCTGGATGCTGGCAAAGCGCGTTACTTCGAGTCCGCTGATGAGACGCTGCTGGATAGCCCAAAGCTGTTCTCTCACCACGCTGAGGACCGCACATGGTCGGCGTCCGCCGCCCGGGGCCGCATTCATACCGAGGGGGAGGTGCTCGACCTCGAGCAGAACGTCGTATTGATCAGTGACCAGAGCGGCGGGCGCCTGGAGACTGAGGCTATGGTTGTGGAACTGGATAGAAAGATCGCGCTTTCCGATGAGCTGGTGACTATTGTGCAGGGCGAAAACACGACCCATGCGGATGGCATGGTCGCCGACCTGGAACTGGAGAGAATCGAACTGAAACCTAACGTCGAGAGCGTCTATGTCCAGGCCCAGCCCTAGACTGTTCGCGCTGCTGTGCGCACTACTGGTGAGCCAGGTTGAGGCCTTGCCGGATGATCGCAACCAGCCGATCAGAATCACCGCCGACCAGGCCCTCCGCGACGAGAAGCGCGGCACTACCGTTTACAGCGGCAACGTCGTGATGGATCAGGGCAGCCTGCATATCGAGGCAGATCGCATTACGATTTACCGCATCGTGGAGGACGCCGATAAAATTGTGGCTGAGGGCGATCCGGTGTACATGGAACAGCAACCTGAGCCCGAAAAACCACTCATGCGAGCGCGGGCGCGCATTATTGAATACTACAAAACCGAGGATCGCGTCCACATGCGCAAGGACGCTCGAATAGAACAAGATGGCGCAACCGTGAGTGGCAACACGATCGACTATTTTATAGAGCAGCAGCTGGTGAAAGCAGATTCGCTGTCAGACCAGGCCGGTGATCGCGTCGAGGTATTGATCCCAGCCGGCAGCATTAGCGAATCTGAGGACTCAAGTGGCACAGCTCAGGGCGAATAACCTCGCCAAGGCCTATAAGGGACGAGAAGTCGTGCAGGATGTCTCGATGGCCATCGAGAGCGGCCAGGTCGTTGGCCTGCTCGGCCCTAATGGCGCCGGCAAAACTACCTGCTTTTATATGATCGTCGGCATTGTGAAAGCGGATCGCGGCAATATCACCATCAACGGTGATGACATTACGCCGCTGCCTATGCATGAACGCGCTCGGCGAGGGATCGGCTATCTGCCGCAGGAAGCGTCGATCTTCCGTAAGCTCAGCGTCGGCAACAATATTCTGGCCATACTGGAGACCCGCCCCGACCTGAGCCGGGCACAGCGGGAGGAACGCAGGGATCAGTTACTCGAAGAATTTCATGTCACCCACCTCAGGGACAGCCTCGGGCAGGCCTTGTCAGGCGGCGAGCGCCGTCGCGTCGAGATCGCCCGTGCATTGGCAACCGAGCCTGATTTCATTCTTCTGGACGAACCTTTCGCGGGTGTTGACCCGATTTCAGTGTCGGACATCAAAGATATCATCAAGCACCTCCGCGCTCGCGGCATCGGCGTGCTGATTACCGATCACAACGTGCGTGAAACCCTCGATATCTGCGAGAAGGCCTTTATCGTCGGCGAGGGGCACATCATCGCGTCCGGCACGCCAGAGGAAGTTTTAGCCAACGAGAAAGTACGCCAGGTCTACCTTGGCGACGAGTTCCACATGTAGCAAGCAATAATCACGCCAAGAATGGTTGCGCAAGGCCAAGACACGGCGCTAAACTTTCAACTTTGGCGGATTCACCCGCCCACCTCGCAGTTCTGAATCGGGCCCCATCGGCACATGAAGCAGTCCTTACAGCTCAAGCTTGGCCAACAGCTGACGATGACACCGCAGCTGCAGCAGGCAATTAAACTGCTGCAGTTATCGACCCTCGATCTTCAACAGGAAATCCAGGAAGCACTGGACAGTAACCCGCTGCTGGAGGTTGCGGAAGAGGACGCCGACGTCCCCGGCGCAGACAAAGCCGAGAGTGAAACCGAGGAAACCACCCCCGAAGCGGACGATAGTGCACTGGCGCTGACGGAGCAGGAGGAGACCTGGGAAAACAAGCTGCCGGACGAACTGCCCGTGGACAGCCAATGGGAAGACCTGCTGCCATCAGCCTCGGCAGCGCCCTCCCACAATGGCTCAGACCTTGAACTCGACCAGGAAAATCGCGACAGCGGCACCGAAACACTGCGCGAGCACCTGGAGTGGCAGCTCAACCTGACGCGACTGTCCGACACTGACCGCCTCATTGCCTATGCACTGATTGATGCAACGGATCATCAAGGGAGACTTGGCCTGGACATCGAAGACGTTCTGGAGTCCTTGTCACCTGAACTCGATATCGAGATGGATGAAGTCGTTGCCGTCCTTCACAGGCTGCAACAGTTCGAACCGGCCGGCGTCTGCACTCGCGATCTCCAGGAATGCCTTCTGGTGCAGCTCAAACAGCTATCGCCCGATACGCCCTGGCTGGAACAGGCCGCACAGGTCCTGAGCAGACACATGGCCCAGTTGGGCAACGGCGACTACAACCAGATCATGCGGCGCATGCGCCTGGCGGAATCAGAACTGAGAGAAGTACTCGGGCTGATCCAGACGCTGGATCCGCACCCGGGCTTGAAGATCGGCGAGCAGGAGACGGAGTATGTGGTACCTGACGTATTCGTCCAGAAGCGCAATGACCGCTGGGTCGTCGAACTGAATCCAGATATCGCACCGCGACTGCGCATAAACCGTGACTATGCCGGCCTTATCAAGCGCGCCGATACCAGCGCCGACAATGCCTATCTCAGGGACAACCTCCAGGAGGCACGCTGGTTTTTAAAAAGCCTGCAAAGCCGCAACGAGACCCTCTTGAAGGTGGCGACCAGCATCGTGGAGCACCAGCGCAACTTTCTCGAATATGGCGAGGCCGCCATGAAGCCGCTGGTTCTCCACGAAATTGCGGAGCTCGTTGACATGCACGAGTCCACCATTTCCCGCGTCACCAACCGCAAGTACATGCACACGCCCCGGGGGGTATTCGAGCTCAAGTACTTCTTCTCAAGTCATGTCGGCACTACCACAGGCGGCGAGGCGTCAAGCACAGCAATACGTGCGCTGATCAAAAATATGGTGTCCGATGAGAACCCCCGCAAGCCCCTCAGCGACAACAAGATTGCCCAGATGCTGGAGCAGGATGAGGGTATCAAAGTCGCCCGTCGCACGATCGCCAAGTACCGGGACAGCCTCCAGATTCCTCCGTCCAATGAACGCAAAAGATTGGTCTAGACTAATAACAATACCGACAAGGAGAAGGAGCCAGGTATGCAATTGAATGTCAGCGGTCACCATGTGGAAGTTACAGCGCCCCTGAGGGAATACGTGGAGAGCAAGTTTGAGCGCTTGCAGCGACATTTCGACCAGATTACCAATACCGAAGTCACCCTGATCGTAGAGAAGATGGTCCAGAAAGCGGAAGCCAACGTGCATATCTCAGGCGCCGATATTTTCGCTGCCGCTGAATCCGAAGACATGTATGCCGCTATCGACGCCCTGGCAGACAAGCTCGATCGGCAGCTCATCAAGCACAAGGAGAAAACGCGGGGTCACTGACTCCAGGTCCATGCAACCGCTAGCTGAACTTCTGACACGACAACGCACAGTATGCCGGGCCCAGGGGCCCAGCAAAAAGCGTGTCTTTGACACTCTCGCCACCATCATTGCCGATGATCAACTGGCCCTTTCTCAGCACGAGGTCTTCACCCAACTGATTGCCCGCGAAAAGCTCGGCAGTACCGGCCTTGGCCACGGTATCGCCATACCACACTGTCGCCTGTCCAAGTGTACGCATCCCATCGGCACGCTCATGACGCTGGCCGATCCGGTGGACTTCGACGCGCCCGACGGCGAACCGGTCGATCTAATGTTCGCACTACTGGTACCTGAAGAGGCCCAGCAGCAGCACCTGGATATACTCGCCTCGGTGGCGCGACTGTTCAGTCAAGAGGAATTCTGCTCGGCGCTCCGCGCCGCCAGCGCCGACGCCGAGTTGCACGACCTGGCCGTGCACTGGACACTGTGAATCATCAGCTCGTCATCATCAGCGGGCGCTCCGGCTCCGGCAAGAGCACCGCACTACACCAGCTTGAGGATGAAGGCTACTACTGCATAGACAACCTGCCGGTGTCACTGCTAAACGCGCTGATCTCCGAGCTGGCCCGAGAGGACTTTCAGCATTTTCAGGGTACCGCGGTTTGCATTGACGCAAGAAACGCGTGGCGCGATCTGGAAAATTTCCACAGCATCATGGATACGCTGCCCTCCGACGTGCGCTGCGAGATCCTCTTCCTGGACGCCCGCGATAGTACGCTGATAAAGCGCTTCAGCGAGACGCGACGGCGTCATCCGCTGAGCGGTGAGGGGCTGTCACTGCCAGAGGCAATAGAGCAAGAGCGACGGCTGCTGGAGCCCATCGCAAGCTCGGCGTCACTGGTTCTGGATTCCAGCAGCATGACAATCTACGAACTGCGCGATGCCATCAAAGAGCGCCTACTGCGGGAAAGCTCCGGCAGCATGTCTGTGCAGATTCAGTCATTTGGGTTCAAACGCGGCGTACCTGCCGACGCAGACCTTGTGTTTGACGTGCGGATGCTGCCCAATCCTCACTGGGTCAGAGAACTGCGAATGCAGACCGGACTCGATGAGGATGTGCAAGCCTTCCTCGAAAATCAGCCTGAAACCTCACAGCTGCTCGAGGATATTCGACACTATCTGGAGCGCTGGCTGCCGCGTTATCAAGATAGTAACCGCAGCTACATAACCGTTTCCCTGGGTTGTACCGGTGGGCAACATCGGTCAGTATACCTCGCCCAGCAGCTCTACCAGCAGCTTCGGGCGGCGTACCCGCAGATACATATCCGGCACCGCGAACTCCAATAACGCCCCAAGGTCAGGAAGCACGTCAGCGAATGATCGAAACCGAAGTCACGATTATTAACAAACTTGGACTGCATGCCCGTGCGGCAGCCAAGTTTGTCGGCTGCGCGTCGTCGTTCTCGAGCCGCATTCGTGCCGGCAAGGATGGCGAGCTGGTAGACGGCAAGAGCATCATGTCTGTCATGATGCTGGCAGCCGGCAAAGGCACGGTACTGCAGCTGCACATCGATGGCGATGACGAAGAGGCTGCCACAGAGGCCCTCACGGCCTTGATCGCTAACCGCTTTGACGAGGCGGAATAACGGCATCCTCGGTTGTTGTAGTCACAGCGATACCCGATAATCACCCCATCGCGCCGCCCGGCTCGAGGTATACGCGGAACAACAGCAAGCATGGTGCAGAAGCAGGCCAGGTCACAGCAGAAACTCGATCAGCTGTCGCTGGCGGTCGATAGCGGTACTCTCGCCGAAGCCCGCCACATGGTGCGCAACTTGCGCCCTGCTGATATCGCCCACCTGCTCGAATCATCACCGCCGAAGTTTCGCCAGGTCCTCTGGCAGCTTATCGATCTGGAGCAGGAAGGCGAAATCCTCAATGCCCTGAGCGACGATCTGCAGGCGCAGTTCCTGAAAGACATGGATGTATCCGAGGTCGCCCAGATAACCGGCGGACTCGATGACGACGACGTCGCCGATATTCTGCAGCAGCTTCCTGGCCGGGTCACTCGTGAAGTTCTCAATGCCATGGATCAACAGGACCGCATGCGCATCGAGCAGGTACTGAACTACCCGGACGATTCCGCTGGCGGCCTGATGAACACGGACGCCATCACAATCCGCGCAGGAATAAGCCTCGACGTCGTCTTGCGTTACCTCAGGCGGCATGACGAGATTCCGGAGATGACCGACAACCTCATCGTGGTTAACCGCAATGATCACCTGATCGGCTTGCTGCCACTGCGCACCCTGCTAGTCTCGGACCCATCCGTGTCAGTGCGAGAGATGATGGAAACTGATGTTGAGCCGATTCCAGCGGATTTGCCCGATAGCGACGTGGCTCGTCTGTTTGAGCGCAACGACTGGGTGTCGGCCCCTGTTGTGGACGACAGCGGTAAACTGCTTGGCCGTATCACCATTGATGACGTGGTCGACGTCATCCGCGATGATGCCGACCACTCGCTGATGTCAATGGCGGGCCTGGACGAAGACGAAGACACCTTTGCACCCGTCATGCGCACCGCACCGCGGCGGGCCGTGTGGCTGGGTCTCAATCTCATCACGGCCTTCGTCGCCAGTTCTATGATCAACCTATTTCAGGACACGATCGAGAAGGTGGTAGCCCTCGCCGTGCTGATGCCGATCGTTGCGTCTATGGGCGGTATCGCCGGCACCCAGACCCTCACGGTGCTTGTGCGCGGACTGGCTATTGGCCAGGTAACGCCGAAGAATCAGGCGTGGCTGGTGAACAGGGAACTCGTGGTAGGCATTCTGAACGGTATTCTCTGGGCCAGCGTGGTGGCTGTTGCCGCCTCTATTTGGTTCGACGACTGGAACATTGGCCTCATCATTGCTGCCGCCATGGTCATCAATCTGGTAGTCGCCGCGCTCAGTGGCGCCGTGCTACCGCTGCTCCTCAGACGCATCAATATCGATCCCGCCCTGGCGGGGGGCGTCATCCTCACCACAGTCACCGATGTCGTTGGCTTTGTCTCCTTCCTCGGACTGGCGACGCTATTCTATGGCTGAAAACAAAGGGCAGAACGGCGAAGACGAACGGCAAGACGGGCCAAGCAAGACGGCGCTAAAACGCAAGATGACAGCGCTACAGGCGCTCGGGGAGTCCCTGGCGGAACTCGGGGACCGTGAGCTGGCCAAGGTGCCCATAGAGGATGAAAGACTAAGGCAGGCCATACAGGAAGTGCGTCGTATCAAGAGCCGCAGCGCTCGCCGTCGCCATATGCAGTTGATCGGTAAGCTGATGCGACAGATTGATCCAGCACCGATTGAGGCGGCACTCGACGGTATGCGCCGGGCGAGGCTGGCCGACACGAATCGCTTTCACGAACTTGAAACCCTGCGAGAGGCGGCACTGATCGATGGCCTTGCCGGCGTCGAGACAGTGATGGCTCGATTTCCAAGCGCTGACAGACAGCAGCTGCGTCAACTATTGCTACAGCACCAACGCGAGCAAAAAGCGGGTAAGCCACCTGCTGCCAGTCGAAAACTGTTCAAATACTTGCGTGAGCTTCAGGAGTTTGAATCCGGGACAGGTTGAGCAAGCTGCTCTGCTACCGGGGCGACAGCCTGCTCAGCAGCTTCGTCTTCTGGTGCGCTAGGGGTGTTATCGAAAGCCCGAGTCAGTACCAGCTCAGGATCAGTCCAGCTTCCGGAAACGCTATACACGCCACTGGACAGGCGATTGAACTGCTCTTCAAACATTTTGCCGACCACGAAGACGCCTGCAGCCACCGGCCAGCTGGCCGCGGCCAGTGCCGCGACCCAGGGCAGGTTGCTGGCAAGCGGCAGGGTCACAATCAGTTCACCGTCGAGCGTCTCTTGGCGAAGATCTGCCTGCGCACTGAGATCAAAAGAGCTGGAACTGCCAAGTACCTGAAAATCATCGACGACCATGACGCCAGACGCCAGCTCGACGCGGCCGCCCATGGTGTGAAATGGCACACCCGTTTCAAAGACCTCGTTGAGACTCAGGCGGCCGATCAAGTCTGCCATATTCAACACGCTGATCACGCGCAGCGCTCCGCTCGTACCAGCATCCGTATTCAGAAAACGGCCGTTTCGCGCATCCAGTTCCAAGGTGCCGCTGGCCGAGGCGAGGCCAAAATCCTGCGGTCCGCCAGGCCAGGCAAGTGCGAACAGCGCCTCTCCCTGGGCCGTTTCAAGGGATTTTTCGTAACCAAAGGCCTGCAGCGTAGAGCCCAGGTCGTCAAAGAACAGGCGCCCCTGCAGCTCCGTCGTGGTTGCGCCATCTGCTGCCCGCCACGTGAGCCGGGCAGGCTCCTCGGCTCGCAAGCGTAATCCACTCAAGTCACCCTGTATTTTTTCTATCTGCAGCAAACCCGGCTGGGAGCTCAACTCGAAGGCGACGTCACCCAGGGAGCGCTCGCCCTGATGCAGTCCTGCTAGATCGACCCGCAGCGGCGGCAGTTCAGGAATGCTCGCTATGTCAGGGTTCGGCACTGTCTCGACCGCTTCTTCTACCACAGCTACGGCCCCACCTTGAGGCTCCTCGGCTTCTGCGGCAGGCATACCCTCTGCCCCTAAGCCAAGGCCAGCCAGATCGAGGTAGCTCACAGCCAACGTACCCTGCTCTGAAGCAGGCAATTCGAGCTTGGCCTGCAGCCAGTCGGCACTCACACCGGCTGAGATATCACCACCGTCGATGCGAAGATCCAGCATCACGTCTTGCCATGAACGGCCGTAGACCTCAAGGTTGTCAGCGCGCAAGGCCTCGGCCGCAATAACGAGCCCTTCGCCATCCGCCGACAGCGCCGCCAGTGGATCGCTGGCGAAATAGTCACCCACAAAGGTCAACCACTGCGCTACTGACAGCTCAGGTGTTCGCCCTGACAGGACAAGCGCTCCGCTTCGCAGTGCAGCAGGTTGTTCATTGAATGACAGGGAGGCTGCCGCGAAACGAGCGCCGTCGACCAGCAGATCAAGATGGAGCTCATCGTTCAGCGCAAAGGACAGAGGCCCTGGCTCGCGCCCGAGGGTTGTCTGCATCGACAGTGTCGCGATCTCGTCACTGGCGACGGCCCAGGGCTCCGGTAAATCAAGCGCGATACCCTGCAGTTGACTGGCCAGGGTGAGACTCGTCGCTTCGCCACGGGTGACGCCAATCACCGCCTCCACCGCAGATTCTCCCGACGCAAACGCCAGGGCATCGAGCGACAGCCATTGGCCGACGTCAGCCATAGCCACGCTGCTTTGCAATCGGATCTCGAGCGGGCCATCAGCCACTGCACTTTCACGTGCAGCAGGGGCCTGCAACAGCTCTGCAGTCAGCGGCTTGTCCCACAGGCTGCCGGAGAGGCCCGCGGAGCTAAAGCCCTCGCGCGAGTCATAAAAGAGTTCGCCGTCGATGTCAGTAACGCGCAGGCCACCCGGCTGGATATCGATCGCCACATCCGACCAGCGTGTGGCCACGTCAACCCGTTTCGGCACCCGAGGTTCCGCCAGGTTGAGCAGCAGGTTCAGGGAAGTGTGAAGATCTCCACTCGCCTGCCAGCCGCTGAATGCGTCTCCCACCAGCGCCGACAGTGGTGAGGCATTAACCGCCGCGAGCCCGTCTGAGGCGCTGCCCTGCACCTCGCCGGAAACAGCCAACATCATCTGCCGTTCGGGGCTGCGCCAGGCCTCCACAGAAAGGTGCTCCATGTCGGAACCCAGCAGCCTGGCCCGCTCCGCCCAAACGCTGACGTTAAGGTCATCGATAAGCACGGTACCGCGCAGATTACTCGCAGCGGGCCAGTCCGGATGGTATTCGAGCCGGGTATCGGCAAGGTTGAAAAACAGCTGGATCGTTCTCAGGTCCGGCACGCCGCGCCTGAGACTGCCGCGCCACAGAAAGGCGCCCTGCTCAATACGCCCCTCGCCAATGCTGCCACGCAGCCAGTTTTGTAAGGTGTCTGGCAGAATGTAGGGCAGGTATTTGGTGCGGTAGATAGGATAACTATCCGTAAGCCCAACCATCAGGTCCATCTCGATGCCTTCGGCGGTCGGCTTCAGCGGGATATTCAGGCCCAGTAGGGCCTGCGCGGTGCCCTCCACGCCGCTGGCTGTGACCGGCCCACTTTGCAGGCTTACGGTATCCGTATCCCAGCGAATATCGACGCTACCGTGGAAGTCATCATAGTAAAGCGGCTCCGCATAGATGCGGGGGAAGGCCATCGAAAACTGCTGGCTGTCGATGATCACCGTACCGCCACCGGGACCTAGATCGACATGACCGCGGCCTGACCGTACACCTGGAGCACCACGCCAGGAGTCCACGGCAAGTTCTTCAAAATTGGCCTCCAGCAGCCACTCCTGCGCTGGCATCGCCAGGTCGGCGATATTCAGCTCTACCTGCGGCAGATAGCCGCCAAGGTTGAGTGTTTCCAGCACATCTTGCAGCTTCTGAGGCAACTTCCCCGATGCCACGACAAGCTGATTCAATGGCGCTATGGGTAACTGCGCAGCCCGCAGCCTGAGCGAGTCTCCCCAGGCATCCAGTTGCAGCTTTGGCAGGGAGAATGTCACCTCACCCTGCAGCACTTCCAACTCCTCGGTGAACACGGTCCAGCGATTGGCTCCCCGGATCACGCTGGTTTGCAACGACAGGCTGTCTAGCGGAACCTCCCAGCTGCCCTGCGCATCGGCTACGACGAGATCGGCCGCGCTGAACTGGCCTTCAGATCTCAAATCTCCACGGTCCCAGTTGAACCACAGCTCAATATCCACAGCGCCAGCCGTACGCCATTGCCTCAGCGCCGGCGGCAACAGGTTCCCCAGCTGCTCGAGATTGATAAGATCGAAATCCAGATAGACGAGCCCGGCGAACGCCGACGGGTCGAAGGGATTGCCCCGCCCTTGTGCCGAGATTTGGATACTGGTGCCCTCACTGCTGAGCAGCCCCGCCTGCAGCCATCGCTGGCTGCCCTCCCGCTCCAGATTAAGATCGAGGGCAAAGGAGCGGGACTGCTGCTCGGGCAGTGCCAACTGTAACTCTACGCCTGCTACGGCCATCGATTCGATGTTCAACAGCATGCCCTGCAGCCATGGGCCAAGGTCTCCTTCGCCGGCGGCGAAACCGCGCATGGCAAATCGTCCCTCGCTGTCAAGCTCCGCATGCAGGCGCAGCCCATCCAACTCCAAATCGACAAACTTCAAAGACCGCGTACGTAGACTGTGCCAAACATCCAGCGTCAGGCGGCCCTCTTTCAACGCCAGCGAGTCCCCAACCATGCTGCGGGGGCTCAACACAACGTCTTTGAAAACCAGCACGGGAGAGAACGCGCGCCACTTACCCAACACGGCCTCGGCTTCAATAGTTACCGGCCCACGCTGGTTCAACTCCCAGAGTATTTCTTCTTGATAGCTACTGACATTGGCCAACAACAGGCGGCCGAAGCTGACATACACTGCCAGCAGAACAATAATCGACACCAGTGCCACCCAGAGCACGTGTGCCAGTCGATGATAGACAGAGTTATCCAAGTCGCAATCCGCCACACCATGCCGGAATCGGCATCCTGAGCGTCAAGAGTATCATTTCCGATGCAGCAAGCGGCGCGCCCATCACGGGCAATATTTCATAGCCCCGCGTTATCCAGGCGAGTGGCGATACCACGTTGCTGAAGCAGGCGCCAGGTTTCATGTAAGGGCAGTCCCACCACGTTACTGTAACTCCCACGTATGGACTGCACGAATAGCCCCGCAGTTCCCTGAATGCCATAGGCGCCAGCTTTATCCCAGGGCTCGTCTGTCGTCAGATAAGCGTCAATCATGGCCGCATCGAGACTCATAAAATCAACCTCGGTGCTGACACACAGATGCGTTTCGTCCAGCGCGCTCGCCAGGCAGACAGCACTGATAACCTGATGCGTGCGGCCGCTGAGCGCCTGCAGCATCCCGCGGGCTTCGTCGCGGCCCTGCGGCTTACCAAGGGCTACACCGTCAACGATCACAATAGTGTCTGCCGCAAGTACCGGTGCCTGGGGGTGTCGACCGAGAACCACACGGGCTTTCTCGTTCGCCATCCGCCTGACGTAGTTTTCCGGCGTCTCGCCGTCATAGGGCGTCTCGCTGATATTTGCGGGATCGATCAGGTAGGGTGTCCCGATCCGGGCCAGAAGCTCCCGACGCCTCGGGGACGCGGATGCCAGCACCAGTGTCTGGTCTTGCATGTCAGCTCACTCGGTAGTGTCGCCTGAGGGCCCGCAGATAGTGCAGGACCAGTGGCCAAATGATAGCACTGCTGGCGGCAGGTAGCAGAAACTGCAAGGATTGCGCGCCCGCACCCTGGAGATTCTGGACCCACTGGCAGAGCAGTTGGTTAATGCCAACGAGAATAAAGACGATGCCGGACTGCTGCGCCAGGCTGAAGACTCGCACCCGTTGGTACAGAATAAGGCAAAGCAGGGTCACAACGATCAGGGCGAGGGCATTCTGGCCCAGCACGGCGCCCTCGAGTACGTCGAGCGCCAGGCCAATACACAGAGCAGTAATAATACCGACTCGATGCGGTAGCGCCAGGCTCCAGTAGATCAGGGCCAGCGCCACAAACTCCGGACGTGCCCAGACAGCCCAACCGGGGAAGGGCACCAGCGCCAGGACGAGGGCAAAGATCAGGCTGAGCGGGATCAGCCAATAGGCCTGGGCGGGCTGATCAACCAATCAGGGGGTCCGTTCTGTAAAAACCAGCAAGACGTGCCGGCTGCGATCCATCGCGGCCATCGGCGTGGCCTCGATTTTAGCAAACGCCTGTCCTGGATCCCGCTCAATCAGGCTCACCCGCGCTACGGGATAACCCACGGGGAAGCGCCCGCCAAGGCCTGAACTGACAAGCAGGTCGCCGTCCTGGATATCCGTTGTAGCTGATACGTGGTGCACTTCAAGCTTATCCAAACTGCCGATGCCCTCGGCAATAGCCCTGACACCGTTGCGGTTGACTTGTACCGGTATCGAGTGGGTTGTATCGGTAATCAACAGCGCTCGCGAATTTGCCTCACTGACCTCCACCACCTGCCCCATCAGGCCCTGCGCATCGATTAGCGGTTGCCCGACATAGATGCCATCGCGATCACCCTTGTCGAGAATCAACTGGTGACGAACCGGATCGGGTGATACACCGATAAGCTCGGCAACCAATACGTCATCGCGCAGGATCGTTGTTGAGTTAAGCAGGGACTTGAGCCGAAAGTTCTCCGCCTGCAGAGACGCCATTTGCTGTGAGCGACCCTCGAGCACCAGGTTTTCGCGTCGCAGCCGTTCGTTCTCCTCGACCAGGCTGCCTCGGGAACGGGCATTATTCGAACCCCACTCCCCCAGCCTGGCCGGCAGGTCAGCGAGCCAGTAAATAGGCGTCGCGGCGGTGTCTATGAGTGAACGCGTAGTGGTCATACCGCCATAACGCAGATCGGCAACCAGCAGTGCTGCAACAACGATGAGTGCCAGCGCAATGCGCAGACCCAGGTGAGACTCTTTGACGAACAGCGGCTTGATATAGACTCCCGTCCTGCATCAGCGCCCGGAACGAGCGCCCTATTCCGTGGAGAGCAGGTCGATAGTATGCCTGTCCATGCGCTCCATTGCGCGGCCACCGCCGCGAGCCACGCAGGTTAGCGGGTCTTCAGCGACGATGACGGGAAGCCCGGTTTCCTCAGCGATCAAACGGTCCAGATCGCGCAGCAGCGCGCCACCGCCGGTTAGTACGATGCCGCTCTCCGCAATGTCGGCAGCAAGTTCCGGGGGGGATTGCTCCAGGGCCGATTTGACGGCCTGAACGATGGATGACAAGGGGTCCTGGAGCGCCTCGAGAATCTCATCGGAATTGAGCGTAAAGCTGCGCGGCACGCCCTCCGCCAGGTTGCGGCCACGTACGTCAATCTCGCGAAGCTCGGAGCCCGCGAAGGCGCAACCGACTTCCTGTTTAATTCTCTCCGCCGTCGCATCGCCGATAAGGCTGCCGTAGCGGCGACGTACATGGGACACAATAGCCTCATCAAAGCGATCGCCGCCGACGCGGACGGAATCGCGATAAACAACGCCATTCAGTGAGATTATCGCGATTTCAGTCGTGCCACCTCCGACATCCACAACCATGCACCCGGTGGCCTCTTCAACATCGAGCCCGGCACCAATCGCGGCCGCCATGGGCTCTTCGATAAGCCGGACCTCACGCGCACCTGCGCTCAGTGCGGATTCACGAATGGCGCGCCGCTCCACCTGGGTCGACATGCAGGGTACACAGACCAGCACGCGGGGGCTCGGTCTGATGAATCGGCTCTCGTGCACTTTGGCAATGAAATGCTGCAGCATCTTCTCAGTCACCTGAAAATCCGCAATCACGCCGTCCTTGAGCGGGCGAATGGCCGTGATGTTGCCCGGCGTACGGCCGAGCATGCGCTTGGCCTCGGTGCCTACCGCTTCGATGGTTTTCTGGCCATTGTGAATGCGTATCGCCACTACGGAGGGTTCGTCCAGGACGATGCCCTGATCGCGCACGTAAATGAGAGTGTTTGCGGTGCCGAGATCTATGGAGAGATCGTTGGAAAACACTCCGCGCAATTTCTTCAGCATTGACTGTTAATACCTTGTGACGACTGCCCTCGGGAGCTCGCGTGTGACGCTAAAAGCCGCAGCTTTTCCCTGCCGCTCCACACGGCCCGGGATGGCCCTGAATCGGTGGAGTGGGGCCGTTTTACACAGCCTTTTTGTAATCGCGTCACTCTATCAACCGCGGGGATTTTGGGCAAGGAGCAAATGTGATAAGTTTACGCCCCCGCCGCAACCTGGCGGCTGGAATCTCGGTACAGGCTGGTTATTCATGACAATCGAACAAGCGGAAATCGAAAAGATCGCCGAGCTTGCACGCATCAGAATTGATGCAGCGCAGGTCGGCGAGGTCACACAGCGCCTGACTGAAATTCTGGCGATGGTTGACCAGTTACAGGCGGCTGATACGGGCGACATCGAACCTTTGTCAAACCCCCTCGACGCCACCCAGCGGCTTCGCTCGGACGTCGTCACCGAGGGCAACCAGCGAGAGAACTTCCAGGCCATCGCACCGGCGGTTGAAGACGGCCTCTACCTGGTTCCAAAAGTCATAGACTGAAGCACGAGCGATATCCGGACATGCATACCAAGACCGTAGCCCAACTCATCGAGGGACTACGTGACAAAGAGTTCTCCAGCGTCGAAGTCTGTCAGGCCTACCTGGCACGCATCGCCGAGTTGGATGAAACGCTCAATAGCTTTATCACGGTTGAAACGGATCAAGCTCTGGCTGCGGCCGAGTCTGCCGACAGGGCCATCGCCAAGGGCCAGGCTGGACCCCTGGCAGGCGTTCCCATCGCACACAAGGACATCTTTTGCACGCGAGGCACCCGTACAAGCTGCGGCTCGCGGATGCTCGATAGCTTCATCCCGCCCTACGACGCGACACTGATTCAGCGCTTCGATGGCGCCGGCGCCCTGCGCCTTGGTAAGACCAATATGGACGAGTTCGCGATGGGCTCTTCCAATGAAAACAGCTTTTACGGCGCGGTCTTAAATCCCTGGGACAAAAACTGCGTGCCGGGCGGCTCCTCTGGCGGTTCGGCGGCAGCTGTAGCCGCAGGACTGGCCCCGGCAGCCACGGGCACAGACACGGGCGGCTCTATTCGCCAGCCTTCATCCTTCTGCGGTCTCACCGGGCTCAAACCGACCTATGGTCGGGTGTCCCGTCTGGGCATGGTGGCTTTCGCCTCAAGCCTTGACCAGGCAGGGCCCATGGCGAGGACCGCCGAGGACTGCGCCATACTGCTCAGCGTCATGGCGGGCCATGACCCGCTGGACTCTACCAGCAGCACCGAACCCGTAGCGGACTTCAGGGGGGCCCTGAACGACAGCATCGAGGGCTTGCGGATTGGCCTGCCGAGGGAGTATTTCGGCGAGGGTCTCGACAGCACAACCGGCGACTGCATCAAGGCGGCCCTGGCGGAACTCGAAAAACTGGGTGCCGTATTGGTCGATGTCTCCTTGCCCCACAGCCACCTGACGATTCCAACTTACTACGTGATTGCGCCAGCGGAAGCCTCAACTAACCTGTCTCGCTTCGACGGGGTACGCTACGGCCATCGCTGCGACGCTCCTGCGGATCTTCATGATCTGTACACGCGGACCCGCGAGGAAGGCTTCGGGGATGAGGTCAAGCGCCGCATCCTGGTGGGCACCTATGCGCTCTCAGCTGGCTACTACGACGCCTATTATAAGAAGGCCCAGCAGGTACGCCGCCTCATTCGACAAGACTTTCTGGATTGTTTCCAGGAGGTGGACATCATCGCGGGCCCGACCACACCTGGGCCCGCGTTCCGTCTTGGTGAGAAATCGGACGACCCTGTGGCCATGTACCTGGAAGATGTCTATACGCTGGCGGTTAACCTCGCAGGCTTACCCGGGCTCTCCGCGCCGGCCGGTCTCGTTGCGGGCAAACCCATCGGCCTGCAGCTCATCGGTCAGCACTTCGGTGAAGCGCGGCTGCTCAACGCGGCCCATAAGCTGCAGCAGTCAACCGATTGGCACGAGCTAAGGCCACAGACCGGGAGCGCGCGCTGATGGATTGGGAAACCGTAATCGGCCTCGAAGTTCACCTGCAACTGGCAACGCAGTCCAAGATTTTCTCAGGTGCCGCTACCACCTTTGGCGCTGCGCCAAACTCGCAGGCCTGCGCAGTAGACCTCGCCATGCCTGGCATGCTGCCCGTATTGAACGAAGAGGCCGTGCGCTTCGCGGTGATGTTTGGCCTGGGCATCGGCGCAGAAATCGGCATGCGCTCGGTCTTTGATCGCAAGAATTATTTTTATCCCGACCTGCCCAAGGGCTACCAGATCTCACAGTTCGCTGAGCCCATTGTCGGCCGGGGCAATTTCGACGTACAGCTGGAGGACGGCCAGGTTCGTCAAATCGGTATAACGCGCGCCCACCTCGAAGAGGACGCCGGAAAGTCACTGCACGAAGACTTTCATGGCATGTCGGGTATCGATTTGAACCGCGCTGGCACGCCCCTGCTGGAGATTGTCACCGAGCCGGATTTTCGCAGCGCTGAAGAAGCCGTTGCCTACCTGAAGGCATTGCACAGTCTGGTTACCTATCTCGGCATCTCAGATGGCAATATGGCCGAGGGTTCAATGCGCTGTGACATCAACATTTCCCTGCGCCCGCGGGGTCAGGAAGACTATGGCACCCGGGCCGAGATCAAGAACGTCAACAGCTTCCGCTTCGTTGAGAAGGCAATCCGACATGAGATCGAGCGTCAGTCGGACCTGCTTGAGGATGGTGGTAGCGTGGTTCAGGAAACCCGGCTTTACGATCCGGAGCGCGACGAGACCCGCTCTATGCGCAGTAAGGAAGTGGCCAACGACTACCGCTACTTCCCGGAGCCCGACCTGCTGCCCATCGTCATCGATGAAGACTACGTGGCAGCCATTCGCGAGCAGCTTCCGGAACTGCCGAGAGACAAGCGCCAGCGTTTCATCAGCGAATACCAGCTCAGTGCCTATGACGCAGGCGTTCTGTCAGACAGCCGCGCCGTGGCCGACTATTTCGAAGCCGTCGCCGCTGCCTGTGGCGACGCCAAGATAGCCGCGAACTGGGTACAGGTGGAACTGCAGGGCATGCTCAACCGCAGCGAGCTCGATATCGAGGCAAGCCCCGTATCCGCCGCCGCACTGGCCGGGCTCATCGCCCGCATTCTGGACGACACGATATCGGGTAAAATCGCCAAACAGGTCTTCGAAGCCATGTGGCGTGGCGAAGGTAGCGCGGAGGAGATCATTGAGGCAAAAGGCCTGAAGCAAGTCAGCGACGTAGGCGAGCTGGAAACCATGATCGACGACATCATTGCGGCGAATAGCGCACAGGTTGAGCAGTATCTGGCGGCTGACGAGGGCAAGCGTAAGAAACTGATCGGCTTCTTCGTCGGCCAGGTGATGAAAGTATCCAAGGGCCAGGCAAATCCGCAGATGGTCAATAAGCTGCTGGCCCAAAAGCTGGGCTAGCGCGTGAGGCGCATTAATGAAGAAAGATAAGCAAAAGGTACTTGATGAGGTGTGGACCGAAGACCATGTCCGGAGTTTTCTGAAGGTTCGCTCACACGATGGCACAGACGATGATTTCCACATGCTCCTCAAGGCTTACCAGAGCATGCGCGCCTCAGACTTCGAGCTGTTCGTGGGCTTCTTCCGGGAGGAGGGCCGCAACGTGAGTGCCACTGGACCGGATGGGCGTAGCGTACTGGACATCATCAAGGAACACAGGCTAGGCGCTGACTACGCAGCCATACTGCAGCAATCCTGACATAGCAGCGATCAGGGCGTTTCTGTTCGACCCTTCATAAAGCGCTCGCGGTTTTCGCGCTTCTTTTCCTCACTTTTTTTCAGCAGCACGTAAACGGCACCGGTTCCACCGTGCCGTGGCTGAGCGCTGTGAAAGGCCTGTACCGTTTCCAATTGCCGCAGCCAGTGATTCGTGCAGCCCTTAAGAATCGAATGACCCTGTTCACCATTGCGCTTCTCGCCGCGACCGTGGACTACGGCAACGCAGCGTAAGCCCAGCCGATGCGACTCCTCGATAAAATCAAATAGCTCTTCCCGCGCTCGCTTGACCGTCATGCGATGCAGGTCGAGGCGCGCCTCCGTGTCATAGCGACCCTGCTTCAGCTTGCGAAACACGCCGTTTTGAACACCGGGCCTCTTGAACTCCAGTACGTACCAGGGGTCGAGGGGCTCAATGCCCTCCTCTTTAAGAATATTGCGATCGAGCACCTCAGCTGCCACGGCGTTGTCTCGTCGCTCCTGTAGGGAGCTATCGCGAGAGGACGCGCGACGTTGGGCCTGGCCGACCCTACCCGAGGGCCGATGCCTGGCAACGTCGCCCATCTCCTTAAAAAACATGTCTTCGTCAGAGGGCATGGGCTTACTACCGGTTCCGTGTCCGCTATTATACGGCCGCAAGGGCGAAATGGAGCCGCCCAGCAAATATTCAACGCGTATCTGCAACGGTCAGCAAGGGGCTAATTCTATGCAGGGCAACGTCGTCAACGGCGCGGGCTATCTCATGCAGGGCTTGCGAATGCTTACCCACCCCAGCCTGCGACTGTTCGTGATCATCCCGCTTACCGTAAATGTCATTATTTTCGCCACACTTATCGGCTTTGGCCTGAGCTACCTCGGAGAACTCATGGAGCGCTGGATGAGCTGGATTCCTGATTGGCTCAGCTTTATCGAGTGGATTCTCTGGCCGCTCATTGGCCTTGCCGTCAGCCTGATGACCGGCTACCTGTTCACGGCGCTGGCTCTACTGATTGCCTCACCCTTCAACTCGCTGCTCGCTGAAAAAGCCGAAGAGTTAATCACTGGCAAGCCAGTCGATGGACTCGAAGGTTTCGGTGCAGCGCTGATGGAGGTGCCGCGGGCCGTTTTTCGGGAGCTCAGTAAGCTTGTCTACTACCTGCCAATGGCCGCATTCGTCCTGCTGCTGACCTTTATACCGGTCATCAACGTCGCATCGCCGCTGCTGTGGTTCCTGCTGGGCGCCTGGATGATGAGCATACAGTTCGTTGACTACCCCGTGGACAACCACCGCTTGGGCTTTGCTGAGGTTAAGGAAGCCTGTCGCCGTCGGCGACTATCGAGCATGGGCTTTGGCGGGCTGGTCGCGCTGTGCGCGAGCATACCCGTAGTCAACTTCTTCGTTGTACCCGCCGCCGTGGTGGGTGCAACAGCGCTCTGGGTGGGCGAGTTGCGCGACTAGTTCAGCAGGTCTGCGGGGGGGTGAGTGCAATCGAGCTTATGCCCCAGCAGTGTTTCCAACTCGGGCAGCAGGAAGGCGTCATCCTCGCTGGCAAAGCTAATGGAAATACCCGTCGCGCCGGCGCGACCGGTACGCCCTATGCGGTGAACGTAATCCTCTGGGTCTTCGGGGAGGTTATAGTTGACCACATGGCTAATGCCGTCCACGTGAATCCCTCGTCCGGCCACATCCGTGGCCACCAGCACCTTAATCTCGCCTTTTTTGAACTGGTCCAGCGTGCGAGTGCGTTTCGCCTGCGGTATTTCACCAGAGAGTATGCCGCAGGCAACGCCTGAGCGGCGCAGGCGTTCATGTAATCGCCGGACCTGGTCGCGTCGGTTAGCAAATACGATCAGGCTGTCACAGTCGGGACTGCGGATCACATTGTTCAGCACTTTGTAGCGCTCTTCAGAGCTCACCAGGTATACCTTCTGATCAACCGTGTCAGTAGCAACACTCTCTGGCTCAATCTCCACCTTGATTGGATGAAAGGTCCACTGCTGTGACAGGTTGATAATGTCCTGGTCGAAGGTGGCCGAAAACAGCAGGGTTTGCCGATCTTCCTTACGCGGCGTGGCTCGCACGATGCGCTTCACCTGCGGGATGAAACCCATGTCGAGCATACGATCAGCCTCATCGAGCACCAGCGTCTCAACATGGTCGAGATAGATATCCCGGCGCGTCATGAAATCGATCAGGCGACCGGGCGTCGCCACCACCAGGTCGACAAGCTCATTGCCCAGGCGATTGAGTTGCTTTTGGTAGTCCATGCCACCAATCAGCGTGACGACCTTCAGGCCGGTGAACTTCCCGAGATCCTTGGCGTCCTCCGCGATCTGCATAACCAACTCGCGGGTCGGCGCAATGACCAGGGCTCGAGGCTCGCCCAGGAAGCGTTCGCCTTCCACCGGGTGGCAAAGGAGGTCGTTGAAAATCGTGATGAGAAACGCAGCGGTTTTGCCCGTGCCAGTCTGCGCCTTGCCAATGGCATCGTGACCCTGAAGGGTCTGCGGCAATATCGCGGCCTGGATGGGGGAGCAGTACTGAAAGTTGAGGTCGGCGATTCCGCGCATGATCTCGTCCTGGAGGCCAAGATCATGAAAACGTGTTTCCCCCTCCCGCGGTTCCACCTGGAACTGTTCAATACTCCAGGGAGTCTGGTCCTGTGACCGGCCGCGTCCACGACGCCGCCGGCTCGACGAATTACTGCTCAAGTTGTGGGCCCTGCATGAACCTGCCTAAAAAAGCGCGCTAGTCTACCACTTTTTCAGGGTATGGTCTCCGTGGCAGCGGGGGTCAGCTGCGCTCAGGAAAAAGCCTGGCAAGGTAATAATCGACGCTGACATAGCGGCCGCCGCCGTAGCACAGCAAGACCAGCAGCATCACCAGGTAGGTCACGGCGAACTCGATGCCGTTTTGGAGGATGACGTAGCTACCCTTTTCGGTCAGCCAGCTGATGTTGCCATGATCCTCCAACAAACTGCGGGCTGCGCTCAAACGTTTTGCAATTTCCGGATCTGTCGATTGGGCGATGGCAAACCAGCCGTTGTCCCAGTGCACGGCAAAAGTAGCGACCAGCATGGTGACGATCAAGGGGATGCTGATCCACCGGACGGCCAGCCCAATAACCAGCAATATTGCACCGATGAACTCGGTATAGGCGGCGAGGTAGGCCATCAGCGTGGGAAAGGGTAGACCAAGACCCCAGTCAGGGTTGCCGAACCAGGCTGCCGTATCTTCTATGCCGGAGATTTTTGTTGCGCCCGCCATATAGAAGGGAAAGGCGAGATAGATGCGCAGGGCCAGCAGGGGTATCCCATCGAGGTATTGCAAGCGCAGAAATAGCCCGTTATGTATAGTGTAATACAGGCTGGCCAGTGCATTCATAGTTCGCTCCCTAGTGCGAAGGTTTGTTATGTGACAAGCCGTCTATAAAAAAGTTTAACCATCGGAATAACTATGAACGAGAGCCCGCGAAAAGTCAGCCTGGCTGAGACCCGCTCGCTGCTGTTTATTGCCTGGCCGATGTTCATTGCCCAACTCGCGCAAATGGGGACGGGCGTCGTGGATACGTTGATGGCCGGCAATTACGGCGTCCGGGATCTTGCCGCAATCGCCGTAGGCTATAACATCTGGCTACCGATCTGGGTCTTTATCCTGGGCATGATGCTGGCGGTCACCGCGATCGTCGCCCAGGATTTCGGCGCCGGACGCGTAGAGAAAATCCGCGACGCGCTGCCGCAATCGCTGTGGCTGGCGCTGCTGCTAGGCATTATCGCCGCGCCTTTGTGTTACTCCGCCGACCCACTGTTGGGCCTTCTTAATCTTGATCCGGCGACGCGCGAAAAAAGTCTCGATTACCTGCAAGCCTGTGCGTTTGGACTACCAGCGGCTGCCATTTTCCAGGCGCTGCGTTGTCACACGCAAGGCATCGGCGTACTAAAACCCTTCGCCTACGCCAGCGTTATTGGTTTCCTGGCAAACATTCCCCTGAATTACGCCTTCATTTACGGCAAATGGGGTGCGCCCGAGCTGGGTGCAGCGGGATGCGGCTGGGCAACGGCGATTTCCATGTGGCTGGGTCCGATACTCATCGCCTTCTATATCGGACGATCGCGAGCGCTGCGCGACTACTTGCCTCCGTTCCAGTGGGTGCCACCCAAGGCACGCGAGCTACTCGCAATATGGCGACTGGGACTGCCGATTGGACTCACACTGTTTCTAGAGATAGCGGTTTTTTCCGTATTGGGCTTGATGATTGCCACCCTCGGTGACAGCGCCATGGGCGCGCACCAGATAGCCTTTAATGTTTGGGATGTCGTGTACATTCCGCTGATCAGCCTCGGCGCAGCGATTGCCACCCGCGTGGGCCATGCCATCGGCGCAGAAAACCGCGATGGCGTTGTCGCAAGCATAGCCACCGGCTCGCTCATGATGGCGCTGATCGCACTAATGGCAACGGCAATGCTGCTGGCCTACCCAGAATTGATCGTCCGCGCCTATACCGACGATCAGGCTATTCTGGCGCTGGCACTGGCACTGATAAGACTGGCGGCACTGTTTATTATTTTTGACGCCGTCCAGGTTGTTACCTCATTTTCCCTGCGCGCTTTCAAGGACACGCGCTATCCCTTCGCGATCATGTGTTTCGCCTACTGGGGTGTCAGCGTGCCCCTCGGCTACTGGTGGGGGCTGGAAATAGCCGCTAACCCGGCTGCCGCCACGCAGGCTTTCTGGATCGCCATGATTATCGGCATCGCCATCGCCTCGGCACTGATCAGCTGGCGCTTGCTTTATCGGCTGCGGCAGCCATTACCGCAAAGCCAATCATCAGCGCAGGGCGATATACAGACCGAGTTTTAGTGGTCCCCGCAATCCGGGCAATCCTCGCGACGCTTCAGAGACAGGCGCCGAATGTCCATCCGCGCGAGATCCAGCACCAGCAGTTGACCCTGTAAGCTCTCGCCATAGCCGGTGATCAGCTTGATGACCTCAAGCGCCTGCATAGAACCGACCACGCCCACAAGCGGCGCAATCACGCCGCTCTCGCTGCAGCTAAGCGCCGTGGCCTCACCCTCCTTGGGATACAGGCAGCGATAGCATGGGCCCCCGCGGCGAGCGTGGAATACCGCCAACTGACCTTCACCGCGTACAGCAGCACCTGATACGAGTGGCACCTGCGTGGCGAGACAGGCTCGGTTAAGTGCGAAGCGCGCCGGGTAGTTATCCGTGGCGTCTACTACCACATCAGCCTCAGCTACCGCTTGCTGCAAAGCATCCCCTGCAAGATGCGCCTCAAGGACCGTCAGACTTATCTCGGGCCGGATGGCACGCAAGGCGTCGGCGGTGGAGGCTGCCTTATTGCGGTTGATATCAGCCTCACCGTGGCTGATCTGGCGTTGCAGATTTGCCAGCTCCACCACATCGCCATCAGCCAGTGCCAGGTGGCCCACCCCCGCCGCCGCCAGATAGAGCGCAGCGGGCGCGCCCAGCCCACCCAAACCAACAACGAGCACGCGAGCTGCAAGCAGCTTCTCTTGCCCTGCGATATCAAAGTCATGCAGCAGAATTTGCCGGCTGAAACGCTCCAGATCCTTATCGCTCAGCACAGCCTTCCCCCTGTAACTCGCTCCAACCCGGCCGCGTCCAATCGCGTCTCTACCTCGACAAATCCAGCGGCCCCCAGCATGTCTCGCACCGGTGCTCCCTGTTCATAGCCATGCTCAAGCAGCAGCCAACCCGGGCGTTCCAGATATCCGGACGCCTGACTTATAATGAGCTGCAAATCAGCAAGCCCTGATTTTTTTGCCGCCAGCGCTGACCGTGGCTCGAAGCGCAGATCCCCCCGTGACAAATGTGGATCGCTGTCTGCGACGTAGGGTGGGTTGCTCACAAGCAACTCGAAGCGCCTGCCCTCTAGCTGGGCAAACCAGTCCGATTGCAGAAATTCCAGCTGCCCAAGCTCCAGATACCGGGCGTTATCGCGAGCAAGCGCTAGCGCATCTTTGCTGCTGTCCACGCCGGTGATATGCCATGCAGGCCGTTCACTGAGCAGTGCCAGCGCAATGGCACCACTGCCCGTGCCAAGGTCGAGTGCACGGCAAGGCTCTGTCAGAGGTAGTTCCAGGGCCCACTGTACCAGCGTTTCCGTCTCCGGCCGGGGAATCAGGGTGGCCGGGCTTACGGCCAGGTCGAGTGACCAGAACTCCCGACGCCCGGTCAGGTAGGCGATGGGCTGCCCGCTTGCGCGTGCGTCGAGCAGTCTTTCAAAATGCGCGCGCTCTGCCTCTCCCACCTCGGCTTCAGGCCAGGCATAGAGCCAGCTACGGGGCTTACCCAGGCTGTGACCGAGCAGTACTTCCGCTTCCCGGCGTGCCTCTGCTCCGGGCAGTTCCGTGGCGCGAGCCAGCAGCTCGCGCACCTGGGGCATCAGCCTTCCGCCAGAGCCGCCAGCTGGTCGGCCTGGTATTCCTGTCGCAAGGGCCCCACCACGGCGTCGAGTTCGCCCTGCATGACCTCATCAAGCTTATACAGGGTGAGATTGATGCGATGGTCGGTCACACGCCCCTGGGGGAAGTTATAGGTCCGAATACGATCAGAGCGATCACCGCTACCGACAAGATTGCGGCGTTCTTCGGCCTGCTCAGCCGCGGCGCGATCTTGCGCTGCGGTACTCAGCTTCGCCTGCAGCAGCGACATCGCTCGAGCACGATTCTTGTGCTGCGACCGCTCGTCCTGGCACTCCACCACGATGCCCGTAGGCAGATGAGTAAGGCGCACAGCCGAATCGGTCTTGTTCACATGCTGGCCACCCGCACCTGATGCGCGAAAGGTATCTACTCGCAGGTCGGCCTTACTGATTTCAACTTCATCCACCTCGTCAGGCTCCGCCATGACGGCGACCGTACAGGCTGAGGTATGTATCCGGCCCTGGGATTCTGTCTCGGGTACGCGCTGCACCCGGTGAGCGCCGGACTCGAACTTCAGGTTAGCGTAAACCTCTCGACCTTCTACCCGAGTGATAATCTCCTTGTAACCGCCGTGTTCACCCGGCCGCTCAGAGAGCACTTCTATTGCCCAGCCGTGTTGCTCGGCGAAGCGCGAATACATGCGAAACAAATCACCGGAAAAAATCGCCGCCTCGTCTCCGCCAGTGCCGGCACGAATCTCCAGGAAGACGTTATGGGCGTCACGCGGATCGCGCGGCAGTAAGAGCGTCTGCAATTCACGCTCCAGACCTGCCAACTGCGCGCTGCCGGATTCGATCTCTTCGCGCGCCATCTCGCGCAGGTCAGGATCGGTATCCTGCAGCATGCCCTCAGCCGCGGCCAGATCCTCCTGCACCTGCGTATAGGACGTGTAACAGCGAACAACAGTCTCTAATTCGGCGTATTCGCGTGATAGGTCTCTGAAGCGATTCTGGTCGGCGATCGTTTCAGCATCGCCGAGCAGCGCGGCCACTTCTTCATGGCGCTCGCTGAGCGTTTCCAGTTTGGCCAGCAGAGAGCGTTTCACTGCAGCGTCCGCTTATCGCGATTCACGCTCTCATCGATTCGTGGCTCGGGGCTGGCGAGCGCTTCGTCAGCGCTGTCCGCCGCACGCCTGGCCGCCCCATCTTCATCATTTGGCAGGCCAAGCAGACGCCGGCCGTGCTCGACAATATCCCGGCGCCCCTCGAGACTGGCCTGCTTCAGACCGCGGGTCGGTGCATGAATGAGTTTGTTGGTCAGCCCCCGGGCCAACTGCGCCACAATGGCCTCGGGGTCATCGCCGCGAGCCAGTGCGCCCAGGGCTCTACTTACTTCGCGCTCGCGAATCTCCTCCGCCATTGAACGGTATTGCTTGACGCTATCCACTGCGCCCAGCGCTCGCTCTTCCTGGTAAAAGTCCTCGATACCGCGCGCGATGATTTCATCGGCCTTGCGCGCTTCCTGTTGGCGACTCTGCAGGTTCTGATCAACGATTTCACGCAGGTCATCGACACTGTACAGGTAGACGTCACGAAGCTCTCCGACCTGGGTCTCGATATCCCGCGGTACGGCGATATCAACCATAAGCATCGGGCTGTGCTTGCGTGCGCGAACTGCTGATTCGACCGCACCTTTGCCGAGAATGGGCAACTGGCTGGCTGTTGAGGTGATAACGATATCCGCGGCGGCGAGGTGGTCAGGAATCTCGGCCAGCAGAACGGCGTCTGCGCCAAACTTCTGGGCCAGCTCGCGCGCACGACCGAGTGTTCGGTTGGCAATAACAATCTTCGAGACACCGGCTTCAATCAAGTGCCGTGTCACCAGTTCGATGGTCTCTCCGGCTCCTACCAAAAGGGCGCGGCAATCTCGCAGATCGGCAAAAATATGGCGGGCCAAATCGACCGCGGCATAGGCTACAGAAACCGGGTTCTCGCCAATCGCTGTGTCCGTGCGTACGCGCTTGGCGAGCTTGAAGACCTGGGGGAATAACCTGTTCAATTCCGGCCCGGTGGCATCGGCGTCGCGGGCAACCGCAAAGGCAGACTTCAACTGGCCAAAAATCTGCGGCTCTCCAAGCACCATAGAATCGAGCCCGCTGGCGACCTGAACCAAATGCTGTAACGCCTCACTTTGCTCGAAGTGATATGCGGCAGCGCGCAATTCATCCGCACCAAGGTGGTGGTAGTTTGCCATCCAGTCAACCAGCTCCAGCGCCTTGGCCTCGACCTGCTGCGACTCGGGGACCACCGTGTAGATCTCCGTGCGATTGCAGGTCGACAGGATGACGGCCTCGTCGACCTCAGACACAGCGCATAGATCACGCAGTGCTTCGCTGACCTGTTCAGGCGCAAAGGCCACCCGCTCACGCACCTCGACGGGAGCCGAATTGTGGTTGATGCCAAGCGCGACGAGATTCATTCCCATGTCTTCTTTTCGTGTGGCCAGCGTGCTGATTTGTACTCGGCAGTGCTTCTGCGCCAAGTCTGCGTTCAGTGCTGGGCTGCCTTCTCAAGCATAGTCCATTCAATTTGTGCGGTATTTTAACAAGTTAGACAGGGTTTGGCAGTCAGTTGGGCTTAGCTTCTCGCTTATGTCATCATAGAGATTACCTATTATCAGGATGTCCCTTGGCGCCATGACCCGCCTGCTGTCCCCAGTCTTCGCGGCCTTTCTACTCTCAGCCTGTGCTGCACAGCCGGAGCTGCCCGAGATCGCCAGTGAGCCAGCCCCGACCCCGCCGGTGACAGAGTCGCCCGAGCTGGCTCTCCCCGAGCGGGCGATACCCGCGGACAGCCTCTATCCCCTGCTCCTGGCTGAGTTCGCCCTGCGTCGCCGTGCTTACGATGTCGCACTGGAGCAGTACACCGAACAGGCACCCCTGCTGCGCGACGCCGGCATCAGCGCTCACACCACGCACCTGACGCAGTTCATGCAGGAAGAGGAACGGGCCCTGGAGGCCGTTCAGCTCTGGGTCGAACTTGAGCCTGAAAACACCGAAGCCCGCAACACCCTGGCTACGCTGCTGGTCAGGGACGGTCGTAGCTGGGAAGCACTGCCCCATCTCGCGGAGCTGCAGCGCCTGGGCGGGCGAGCAAACTTCCCGATCCTGGCCCATGGATTCAAGGACCTCACTTCAGAGCAGCAGGCGCAAATGGCAGCGCGACTGGACGCACTGGGCACCGAGTTTCCAGATGATGCCCAGCTGCTGTTGGCCCAGGCCCTTGTACACACCGAATTGGGCAATACGGGCATCGCCCTGCAGCGATTGGACCAAGTCCTTGAAATAGAGCCAGAACGCAGCGAAGCCATGCTCCTGGAAGCACGCCTGCTGCTGGAGCAGGGCAAGCGCAAGCCCTTCGCACGCATCGACCGCGCGCTGGCCGCGGAACCGACCAATACGCGCCTGCGGCTGCAGTACGCACGCATTCTGACGCGACACGATATGGCAGCGGCCCGCGAGCAGTTTGAAGTCTTATCTGCTCAGAGCCCGAATGATGCCGACCTGCTGTTTTCCCTCGCCCTGATCAACCAGGATATGGGTGACAGGCTGACCGCTCGCGCCTACCTCACCCAGCTGCTGGAATTGGGCGAGCGGGAGAATGATGCCAACTTCTACCTGGGGCGAATCGCTGAGGAAGAGGGTGACCTGAAATTGGCCCTCAAGCACTACATGAAGGTCACCGAGGGTCGCGAGTTCCTGGCAGCAAACAGCCGCGTCGGTGACATCCTCATGAGCAGCGGGCAGTTCAGCCAGAGCCGCGTTTACTTTCGGGCCCTGCGCGCCCGCTATCCGGGCATGGCGGAAAGGCTGTATGCGCTCGAGGCAGATCTGCTGGGTCAGGCAGGCCAGCTGCAGGCCTCCGTTGACCTGTTAACCCTGGCACTTGCCGATCTTCCGGACTCCTACAGCCTGCGCTACGCGCGCTCCATGGCCCTGGAACAGCAGGATGAGTTGGAACTCATGGAGCAGGACCTGCGCGCGATCATCGACAATGATCCGGAAAATGCCACCGCCCTGAATGCGCTGGGCTACACCCTGGCCGATCGCACAGATCGAATCGACGAGGCCCAGGACCTGATCGCTCGCGCCCTGGCACTGGAGCCCGAGGAGCCCGCGATACTGGACAGCATGGGCTGGGTTCTCTACCGGCAAGGGCAGCTGGAGGAATCGCTGGTCTACCTCCGGCGAGCTTATCAGCGCTTCCCCGATCCGGAAGTGGCGGCTCACCTCGGGGAGGTCTTGTGGGTGAAGGGTGATCGCGAAGAGGCCCTCGAAATCTGGCGCGAGGCGCTGGAAGACGACCCGGAACACGAGGTTCTGCTCAGTACCCTGGAGCGCTTCGGTCTGTCTGATATGGCGCCTGCCACAGCCGCACAGTGAAGGTCATCAGGCTCGGCTGGCGCTGGCTCGGGTTATCAGCGGTGACCCTGTTTATCGGTGCCTGCACAACCGGACCGGGCCAAAAAACCGCAGACATACAATGGGATCAACACAGCGCACGGCTGCTCGCCGCAACGCACTGGCGCGTTCGTGGCAAGGTCGCTCTGCGCACGCCCGAGCAGTCAGAAACCGCAAGCCTTGATTGGCAGCAGCGAGGCGACCAAAGCGAGCTGCGGCTGAGTGGCCCGCTTGGCCTCGCGCCTGTCAGCGCGGTCAGTGACGGCCGTACTTTGACGGTCAGCCGCGGCGACGATCAGCGCGAGATGCAATTGGATTCGATGACCTCAATAACCGCGGCTACGGGCTGGCCCCTGCCCCTGCAGCAGCTGCCCTTCTGGCTGCGCGGCTTACCTGCACCGGGCGACCAGGCAGCGACGGAAATCGAGGGAGGACTTTTGCGCCGCCTACAGCAGGACGGATGGCAGGTTGAGTACCAGGACTACGGCAGCTTTGAGGGCGACCAGTTGCCAACGCGCATCGCCGTTGCCAATGGCCAGCTCAGTGCGCGCCTGCTACTACGCGAGTGGCAGTTGGCACAGTGAAAACGCTTACGCTGCCCTGCCCGGCCAAGATCAACCTGTTCCTGCATGTGACCGGGCAGCGCTCCGATGGTTATCACAACCTGCAAACCCTGTTTCAGCTGCTCGACTGCGGTGATGAGTTAACGCTCGTGGAAACAGATGATGAGCGACTTGTACTGCAGCAGGATGGCATTGATATGCCCGCTGAGCACAACCTGGTCTACCGAGCGGCTGCGCTGCTGCGGGTTAGCGGCAAGAGCACGGTTGCGCACAAAGGTGCGCACATCACCCTACGCAAGCATCTGCCGAGCGGCGGCGGTCTGGGCGGCGGCAGTTCAGATGCTGCATCAACCCTGCTCGGACTCAATCAACTCTGGGGTCTTGGCCACAACATCGACAGACTGGCTGAAATGGGCCTTGAACTTGGCGCCGACGTGCCGCTGTTTGTACGCGGCTTCAGCGCCTGGGCAGAGGGCGTGGGTGAGCAGCTGACCCCTGTCGATATACCCCCCGCCTGGTACCTGATCGCGCGCCCGGATTGCGCTATTTCCACCGCTCAAATTTTTTCCAACCGACAATTGACACGCAACACGCCTCCCATCACAATAGCGGCCTTTTTCGCGGGGGGTACCCGAAACGACTGCCAGGCGGTGGCCAGATCTCTTCACCCGGAGGTCGATAAGCTGCTGAATTGGCTAGAGAATTTCGGGCATGCCAGAATGACAGGAAGCGGCGCATGCTGCTTCCTTTCCTTCCAGGACAGAGCGGCCGCCGAAGCGGTGCTCGCCCAACTTCCTGACGAGTGGCGCGGCTGGATCGCGCGGGGCGTCAACCACTCCCCGGTACACCAGTTGCTGCACTGAAGCGCACGGACTATTGGGGTGTCGCCAAGTGGCAAGGCACCGGGTTTTGATCCCGGCATTCGCAGGTTCGAATCCTGCCACCCCAGCCATACTCATTCGGGTGTCATGGGAGCCAGTTACGTGGCAACATTAGCCACTCAAAAACGCACCCATAAAAAGACTCCAGAAGGATCTGCAAACGTGTCCTCGAAAATGATGGTCTTCACCGGCAACTCCAACCCGGAGTTGGCGCAAAAGGTTGCCAGCCGATTGTATCTGTCACTCGGCAAGGCCGACGTGGGGCGCTTCAGCGACGGCGAAACCGCCGTAGAGCTGAATGAAAACGTGCGCGGCAAGGACGTTTTCGTCCTGCAGTCTACCTGTGCACCCACCAACGATAACCTGATGGAGCTGGTGGTGATGATCGATGCGCTGAGGCGTGCATCCGCGGCCAGAATCACCGCGGTGGTGCCCTACTTCGGTTACGCCAGGCAAGACCGTCGCGTGCGCTCTGCCCGCGTGCCGATCAGCGCCAAGGTGGTCGCCGACATGATGGTCAATGTGGGCGTTGATCGCGTGCTGACGGTTGACCTGCACGCAGAGCAGATACAGGGCTTTTTTGCCTGCCCGGTAGACAACGTGTATGGCTCGCCGGTACTGAACGACGACATTGTCGCCTGCAACTACGACGATCTCATGGTGGTCTCGCCCGATATTGGCGGTGTCGTCAGGGCCCGCGCCATCGCCAAGCAGCTCGACGACGCCGATCTCGCGATCATCGACAAGCGCCGTCCGCAGGCCAACGAGGCCCAGGTCATGAACCTGATCGGTGAAGTCGATGGCCGTACCTGCTTGCTGGTAGACGACATGGTCGATACGGCGGGCACACTGTGTAAAGCAGCCGACGCGCTTAAAGAGCGTGGCGCTACCAAGGTGATAGCTTACTGTACCCACGCGGTATTGTCGGGCAACGCCCTGGGCAATCTTCGTGACTCTCAGCTCGATGAGCTGGTAGTGACGGATACGATTCCTCTGAGCGAGGAGGCGTGCGCTATCAGTAAAGTGCGCCAGCTCACGATCGCAGACCTGCTGGCGGAATCTATCCGTCGCGTGTCCAACGAGGAATCAATCAGCGCGCTGTTCGAATAGGACGGCGCTTTTTTCAACCACCGCCGCGTCGGTCGCAGACGCCGCGGTGACTACTCAAAGGAGTCATGACAATGTCAGACCAATTTGAACTGAACGCGGAACTGCGTGAGGACATGGGGAAAGGTGCGAGCCGCCGCCTGCGTCGTCTCGCTGACAAAGTACCTGCCATCATCTACGGCGCGGGCAAAGATCCCCAGCCACTGACCCTGGTGCGTAAAGACTTTGAAAAAGCGCTGGAGAATGAAGCGTTTTACTCTCACGTGCTGACCATCGACGTCGGCGGCGACCAACAGCAGGCGATTCTCAAGGACCTGCAACGTCACCCCGCGAAAGAGTCAGTGATGCACGCGGACTTTCTGCGCGTCGATGCTAACGTCGCCGTCAAAGTGCAAATCCAGATTCACTTCATCAACGAAGAGAGCTCGACGGGCGTCAAGATGCAGGGCGGCCTCGTACAACACCAGGTGACCGAAATCGAGGTCTCCTGTCTGCCGAAAGATATCCCTGAGTACATCGAAGTGGATATGCAGGAGGTTGAGATCGGCCAGATCATTCACCTGTCAGACATCACCCTGCCGGAGGGCGTGACCTCGGTTGCCCTGGCACTGGGTGAAGATCACGACCTCGCGGTCGCCTCCATCATCGCGCCGAAGGGCGGTGGGGCTGACGAAGAGCTTGACGCAGCTGAAAATGGCGCTGAAGACGCAGGCGCGAGCGAGGAGGAAGGCGACAGCGAGGACTGATAACCTCGCCGTCCGCCTGAACTTCGGTGGCAGCACACTTCAAGCTGATCGTAGGCCTGGGTAACCCCGGTAACGCATACCGGGGCACCCGGCACAACGCCGGTGCTGACTTTGTGGAGGCGCTGGCGCAACAGCAGGGCTGCACACTGCAAGACGATGCCAAGTTCTTCGGTTTGACAGGCCGCATTAACCTCGAGGGCCAAGACCTTCGCCTGCTCGTTCCTACGACCTTCATGAATCGCAGCGGCAAAGCAGTATCTGCGATGGCCACCTTTTTCAAGATCGCTCCAGAGCAGATGCTCATCGCTCACGACGAACTCGACATCCCGGCAGGCACGGCGCGCTTCAAGCGTGGTGGTGGCCATGGCGGGCATAACGGGTTGCGGGACATCATTCCAGCTCTGGGCAACAGCCGTGATTTCTACCGACTGCGGGTAGGTATCGGACACCCCGGGCACGCCTCAAAAGTGACGAGCTATGTGCTGAATGCACCGGGCGCCCAGGATCGTGAGCGTATTGACGCTAGTATCGGCGAGGCTATCGCCTCGCTACCCCTGTTGCTGGAGGGTAATGACACCAAGGCCATGACCCGCCTACACAGTTTCAGCGCGGCCTGAGGCCGCCTCCGGAGGACCCAACATGGGATTCAAATGCGGTATCGTCGGATTGCCCAACGTGGGTAAATCCACCTTGTTTAACGCGCTGACGCGCGCGGGAGTAGACGCGGAGAATTTCCCGTTCTGCACGATCGAACCCAATGCAGGCGTCGTGCCCGTGCCGGATGTCAGGCAAGCGAAAATCGCCGCCATCGTCCAGCCGGAGAAAGAAATCGCCACCACCATGGAGTTTGTAGATATCGCGGGACTGGTCGCCGGCGCCTCCAAAGGTGAAGGACTCGGGAATCAATTCCTGGCCAATATTCGTGAAACTGACGCCATCGCTCACGTCGTGCGATGTTTTGAAGACGACAACGTAATTCATGTGTCAAACCAGGTCGATCCCAAGTCAGATATTGAGGTCATCAACACTGAGCTCGCCCTGGCCGACCTTGAGAGCTGCGAGAAAAAGCTGCAAACCGTGACACGCACTGCCAAGAGCGGCGATAAAGAAGCAGTTGCGCTGAAGGCATTGCTGGAAGGAAAGCTCCTACCCCACCTCAACGAGGCCAGGCCAGTACGCTCCTTAGCGCTCGACGAAAACGAACAGGCGCTTACAACACAGTTGTTTCTGCTGACAACCAAGCCCACCATGTATATCGCCAACGTCGATGAAGACGGATTCGACGACAACCCCCACCTTGACCGCGTGCGTGCCATCGCTGCCGATGAAGGCGCGGTTACAGTCGCGATCTGCAACAAGCTGGAGTCGGAAATCGTTGAACTCGATGACAGCGAACGCCAGGAATTCCTGGAGGAACTGGGCATGGAAGAGCCCGGCCTCAATAAAGTGATCCGCGCGGGCTATGACCTACTCGGCCTGCACACTTATTTCACGGCCGGACCCAAGGAGGTGCGCGCCTGGACCGTTCGCATCGGTGCGTCGGCACCGGAGGCCGCTGGGGTTATTCACACGGACTTCCAGAAGGGCTTTATCCGTGCAGAAGTTGTTGGCTATGACGACTTCATCAACCACGACGGTGAGCAAGGTGCCAAGGATGCGGGTCGCTGGCGCCTGGAGGGCAAAGATTACGTGGTGCAAGACGGGGATGTTATCCACTTCCGGTTCAACGTTTGAGTGGCTTGGCTCGCTAGATGGCCACGCAGCGCCGCGCCATTATCCAGGCTACGGCGTCTAACTAGGCTACGGCGTCAGCCATTCTCAGCCGGTAGTCCCAGGTAAACAAGCGTGTCGGCGTGACCGTAATCAGGCGTTCCTCGTCACCGCGCGACAGTAGCCACTGCCCCAGGCTGGACTGCGTACCACCCAGATAACGACTCAGCATATCCTCCAGAGCGTCCCTGGCACCCAGGTCGGTGACTTCGGCCACGCCCTGCCCGCGCACGCCATGGTAGGGAGGATCGTTGGGGGAAATCTCAAAGCCGACACGATTGTCACGCGCGAGGATCGATAAGAGCTGCGCCTTCTCGTGCGTCACACACAGCAGCTGTCCCTGCTGGTAGCGGTACCAAAGCGACACCACGCGAGGGAAACCGTCTGCACCGCAGCACGCCAGGCGCATCGGCAGCCCGCCACGGTCCAGGAACTGGTCGACTTCTGACGCCCGCCAGGGGCCTTTAATGGGGCTGGTAACCACGTGCCAATACCTCGCAATGTAGTAAACTTGTTACGCACTGGATGGACGCCCGGTTCTTCCCCATCTCGGCTTGGTTTAGTCAAATTGGAAGGAAAGAGCACGTTCGTTATGCCCACAGATCATAAAAGCCTGCACCTGAATCGAAGGCCTTAACCCTAACGACAACTGGTGTGATTACGCGAGCGCCCGAGCCCGCTGTACATCGGAAGGAAACCCAAGCATGTCATACATTCGCGTGGAAGACCCCAAGCCGGGCATTCGCCTGATCAGCCTCAACCGCCCGGAGCGAATGAATGCCATGGCATTCGATGTCATGGTGCCCTTTCGTGAGGCGCTGGAAGCCGCCGGTGACAACAACGCCGTGCGTGCGGTCATCATCACCGGCGTCGGCGAGGGCTTCTGTTCGGGTGCGGATCTTGAAGACCCTGGATGGCTGGATGTTTTCGATGGCCTGACCGTACCCGGGATCGCCCGCAGAGCCATGCGGATACTGGAGGACGTGGTGCGAACTATCCATGACCTGCCCCAGCCGGTCATTGCCGGGGTCAATGGTGCCGCTATCGGCGGTGGCTTTTGCCTCGCAATGGCGGCCGATATTCGTATTGCCTCGGAACACGCCTATTTTCGCCCCGCCGGCATCAACAACGGGCTGACCTCCGCCGAACTCGGACTCAGCTACCTGCTGCCCCGAGCTATTGGCACCAGCCGGGCCTTCGAGATCATGCTGACAGGCCGTGACGTCGAGGCAGCGGAGGCCGCCAATATCGGTATCGTGTCTCGCGCCGTCCAGCCAGAACAGCTGCTCCCCCAATGCTACGAAGTCGCCGAGCAAATAAGCGGCCACAGCCAACTCGGCGTGGAGATGAGCAAGCAGATGCTGTGGACGGGCGTAGATGCCGGCAGCCTGCACTCCCATATGAATCATGAAGGTCACGCGCAGCTCTACGTGCGCATGACGACGCAAAACTTTGAAGAGGCAATCCGAGCACGCAAAGCCGGCCGTGCGCCTGAATATAAGGACTGAGTGCTATGATGCGCGTCGTCTGTCCTATACTGTCAGCCAACTTTCAGGAGCATTCGCGATGAAATCAACGCCAACCGTGACGTTGCTGATCAGCCTGCTGTGCGCCGGCCAAACGCTGGCCCAGGCGGAACCCGAGGCTGATAAAAGTGCCTGGGACGAAGTAGGCGAAGCCGCCGCGGAGACCTGGGAAAAAACCAAGGGCGCCAGCAGCGAGACCTGGGAAGCCACCAAGGAAGGCAGCGAGAAGGCCTGGGACAAGACCACTGAAGTCAGCTCCGACGCCTGGAAAGCGACCAAAGAGGGCAGCGAGAAGGCCTGGGAAGCGACCAAGGAGGGCAGCGAGAAGGCCTGGGACAAGACTACTGAAGTCAGCTCCGAGGCCTGGGAAGCGACCAAGGAGGGCAGCGAGAAGGCCTGGGACAAGACCACTGAAGTCAGCTCTGAGGCCTGGGAAGCAACCAAGGAAGGCAGTGAAAAGACCTGGGACAAGACCACTGAAGTCAGCGCCGACGCCTGGGACAAAACCAAAGAACTCAGCAATGACGCCCTCGAAGCCCTAACGCCGGACGACGCAGGCGATGATGTGGCAGCCAGCGAGTAGGCGGACAGGGACGGCACATCATGGAGACACCACCGGGAAAGCACAGTCTGGGCCGTTTGCTCAAGGCCACGCGTTACTCCTGGCAAGGCGCACGGGAGGCCTTTCGCACGGAGGCCGCCTTTCGCGAGGAAATCTACGCCGCCCTGATCATGATTCCCTTCGCACTGTGGATCGACGTCAGTGGCGTGGAACGCGCCCTGCTAATTGCCAGCGTGCTCTTCGTGATCATTGTCGAGTTATTGAACACCGCCGTGGAAGTGGTCGTTGACAGGATTTCACCTGAACACCATGCGCTCAGTGGCCACGCCAAGGACCTGGGATCGGCCGCCGTGCTAACCAGCCTGATGCTGGCTTTTTCCACCTGGACCTGCGTACTGGTGCCACACTACTTCTAGCTACCTGGCACTAAAACCCTCGACCGGTAACCAGCCGCCCACAGCCTGCAGTGGCGCAGGCTTGCCCGCCTCGCCCACCCAGGCGACGAGAGCCAGCTTCCCTGCCTCACCTGCCAGAGGTGCGTTGGGCAGGGCGCCAGACCAGGCCATAACGCCCGAATAGCGCTGCATACCCAAGACCACGAAATCGTGTCGCAAAAGCTCCCCGCGATTTTCTCCAGCTCGAACGGAGGTTTCGAGATCAAAACCCAGGATGGCTACATACAGCTCCAAGTGCTCAGGCCCGCTCTCCTCGGCCGCGAACGATGCTGCAAAGGAATCGCCTTGCAGCCTGAATGCCAGCACGCCAGGCGATGTCGTGAAAGTCGGGATGCTCGCGCTCCGCTGTCGCCAGCCCCGCCACTCCCTGCCACTGGCAAACATGCCGGGGGTGTAAACGGCGCTAGCGCCACCGACCCGGCGGTAGTCTCGCTGCCGCGCAGCATAGGCGGGGCTTGCGAAACGATCCTCCCAGCCCAGGTAGTTCCAGTAATCGACATGGAAGGCAATCGGCACCAGGTCCTGCCACAGGCGCTCGTCCTGACGGAGAGTACTGATCCAGCGATCTGCCGGGGGGCAGGAACTGCAACCCTCGCTGGTATAGAGCTCAATCATGGTCGCCTGCTGCGCAGTGGATTTGAGCTCCAGAGCGAGCACAGACGGGCTTATCAGCAGGCAAACAACAAGTATTAGCGAACGCATATGAGTAAGACTGCGTCGTAACCCGAGGGTTCCCCATCAATCCTTGGCCGCGGCTGTTCTCGCCTGCCGTCTAGTGTTAGTGTGAGCGCAAAAATACCGGGCCCCCGCCATGAGCGACAAGCTGTTCCTTACCTCAGACCAACTGCTACGCGACTCCTACGAACTGGGGGCAAAAATACTGGAAAGCGGCTTTGAGCCGACCTTCATTCTGGGGGTCTGGCGCGGCGGCACGCCTGTAGGCATAGCAGTACAGGAGTTGCTTAAGTACTGCGGCGTGAACTCTGATCACATCGCCATCCGCACTTCATCCTACCGCGGCATTGATGATCGCTCGTCCAAAGTTCGCGTGCACGGCCTGAACTACGTCGTCAAAAATATCAACGCCGAGGACTCGCTGCTCATTGTCGACGATGTTCACGATTCGGGGCTCAGCATCAAGGAACTGATTCGGCAGATACGGAAGCAGTGCCGCAAGAATAGCCCTCGGGAAATTCGTTTCGCCACGGTGTACTACAAACCGGCCCGCTCGCGGGTCAACTTTGAGCCCGATTACTACATACACGAGACCGACGAATGGCTCGTATTCCCCCATGAACTGGAAGGGCTGACGCGGGAGGAGCTAGTTGCGCACAAGCCGGACATCGCAGGGATTCGAGAGCTTTTACTGAAGCACACGGAAGCGTAGCCCCTTCGCTTAACGCTCATCCAGGCGGATCGGCACAATCAGCAGGATCGATACCACCATGACGCCGGCGAACAGCGCAAACACGGGGCCGAAGCCACCTGTCTGGTCATAGACGCGGCCGACAATGGTATAGCCGGGGAGCACACATATCGTGATCAACGGCCCCATCAGGCCCATGGCACGCCCATAGCTCAGCAGGCCAAATATTCGCGCCATGAGTGCGCCCCATACCGGCAGCATGCCACCTGCGGAAAGGCCCAAAAGCGTTGCGGCCGCCAGCATAAGGGTAAAGGAAGGGTTAGAAGCCAGCAGCAGGTAGCCCGATATCACACAGCACTGCGCCACGCCCAGGGCCAGCTTCAGGTTCATCTTGTCGGCAGCCACCCCGAAAACAAGCTTGCCAAGCAGGCCGACCCCAGCGATGACCATGAGAAACGTTGCCGCATCACCCATTTCGTGCCCGGCAGCAAGTACGTAGGGCGTAATATTCGACATGGTTGCGCTATAGGTGCCGAACAGCAGGCCAAGACCGAGGCCGAGGTACCAATAGGCGGGACGACGCAGTATCTCGCCAAGCGACAGAGACTCGGCCGGCACCGCACTCGGGGCACCCTCCCCCATACCCTCGGGGCTCAGACCCACGTCCTCCGGCTTGCCGCGCACCAGGACAATCACCGCCGGCAACATGAGCAACAGAACGGCATAGGCCAAACTCTGCAGCGCTGCACGCCAGCCGGATTCTTCGATCCAGTAGCCCAGCAGCCTCGGGATAAGAATGCCACCCACCGACAGACCAACGGCGCCAATGCCCAGCGCCCGGCCACGACTTACCGTGAACCAGCGTGAAATCACCGTGGATGAGCACATCGAGCCGGCCAGTATGTTGGCAACCGACATGGTCAGGGCAAACACCGCAATATAGGCGCCAATCGACTGCACGCTGGCGAGCAACAAGAGACCCGCGCCAAAGAAAGCGGCGCCCGCCGCCATTAGCCAGCGTATCGACAGTCTATCCATCATCACGCCACCCACTGGCGAGACAAACAGGCCAAGAAAGGTGGCCGCGCTAAGGCTGTACATCACCTGCTCAAGGCTAACCCCAAACTCTTCACGCACGGGCGGCACCAGCAGACTCACCGCATAGGTAAAGAAACCCACAACAAACAGTTGAGACACAAAGGTGCCCGCGACAACACGCCAACCATAGAACACGGCAGGGATTCCAAAGGAGGTGGTCGGACCTTAAACCGCCGAGCCAGCCGTGACAACGAAGAGATTTAAACCACCGTTAGTAATCTTGGATACCTTCAACACGGGTGCCAGCGTATCGCCGAACCGCACGGGGCATGGCCTGCAGGGTCGCAACGACCGATCGCAGCGCAGCAAGATTCGCCAGCCAGCCGGGGACAAAACCGCCCGGATCGCCATAAACCTGGTAAACAACTCTCACCGCCTCATCGGACTCAGGCTCAAGGCGCCAGAATCCGCCAAATTCCGGCACACGTACCACTTCCGGCTGCTCGGGTAAGTAAGTGGGTTGATTGACGATTTTGATGAGGATCACGCGGCTTTCTGGATCCTGCTCCAGATCGAATCTCACCACGGTATCGCGGTCCTTCATCGGCGCGGGCGCGTCTACCACGCCGTGGACCCAGGTGCGCTCGATACCCTCTGCGGCAAGGACCCGGGCACCACCGCTGCGGTAGACCCAGCGTTTGTTGTAGTCGGCGTCCTGTAGCAAGGCAATAATTTCACCCAGAGTCGCCGCAAGCGTTAACCTGCCGCGGAACGCCTCGATGCTGGAGCCTGCGTGCGGGCGCGACTCGACTAAGAGGCCGCCTGCATCGTGGCGCGTCACCCACTCAGGCTCGGCACGCACGGGTACCGCCACAATACACAGGAGCAACAGACAGCATCGGATAGTCATCACCGCTTACCAGGGAATCGGCCTGCCCTCATAATCGTAAAAGCGCCCGTTATCGCCCTCATCCAACCCGGCAATGACATCCAACATGGCCGCTACACTCTGCTCGGGGCTCTTCCTCGCGCCAGGACCGCCAAGTCGAGTCTGCACCCAGCCGGGATGCAGCAGAACACAGATAAAACCATCACCATACAATTCAAGCGCCAGGGTTCTGGTGAGCATATTAAGCGCCGCCTTGCTCGCCCGGTAACCGTAGTAGCCACCCCCATTTCGCTCGATGCTGCTCATCACGCTACTGATCTGGATGATCGTCTTGTGTCGCCCTGCCTCTAAATTAGGCATTAGCGCTTGAGTGACCCGCATGGGCCCAAGGCTGTTGACGGCAAACGTTGCCTCTACCTGTTCAAAGTCTGTGTCCATGAAGCTCGCCGCCGGCTGGCCACCAACGCCAGCATTGTTGATCAGCATATCGATGGGCACGCCATCGAGGCGAGCAGCGAGTGCCGCCAGGCTCTCGCTGTCGGTTACGTCCAGCTGTTCAACACGGGCGCCCGTCTCGCGCAATTCCGCGGCCTCATCAGGTTTGCGTGCTGTACCGATCACATTCATGCCGCGTGCCTCCAACTGACGCGCGAATTCCAAGCCGATACCGCGGTTCGCCCCGGTGACCAAAACGGTCATGACCGTCTCTGCACGAGCCTGTGCCCCCAAGAGCGTGGCCAGCACACACAGGCCGAACATTATCCGTCGCATTGATAAACCCCGTTCACCGTTAAAGCCGCAGTTTAGCATCCGCCAATTGGCATGGAGCAGACAAAACCGCTTGCTTTTCATCTATCTTAGTATGAAGATACTTGCCGATACCTCGCTATCGAGATAGCTGGGCCGCCGACAGCCAGACTTGGGAGCGAAAATGACACCTCACACCAGCACATACCGCCGGCCGACGCCATACAGCCCAATCAGCCATCTCATAAAGCTCCTGGCCCTGGCCACCGGCCTGATGCTGGGCTTTGTCGTACCGGTTGCCAAAGCTTGCACCATTCTATCGGGCATGGATGAGAATGGCGTGGTTTGGTACGGCGGCAACGAGGACTTTTCTTTCCAGCCCGACACACGCATGACCGTCGTACCCCGCGGCGAAGGCAGGGCGGGCATGGTGCTGTTCGCCTACCGCGACGGCTTTCCCCAGGCAGGAATCACCGAGCACGGCCTCGCCTTCGACTTTAACGCGCTCGCTGCCGGGCCTCTGCCTGAAGATGATGACTGGCTTTCAAGGCCACTGCTTACCAATCCGCTGGAGTTTATGGCCGTACTACAGACGGCAACCACAGTAGATGCTCTCGTTGCCTACATGGAGCAGTATCGCATTCCCGGCTTCAATCGCTCTCAGCTCCATCTGGCGGATGCCAAAGGCAACCTGGCGATCTATACCACAGGCGCGTACTGCGAAAGCAGTGGTGCTCTGGTTTCAACGAACTTCCGCATCTGCGACAAAGACGTGCAGCAGCAAATTGCTGATCGCCCGGTAGATCGCTGGCGCTACGATACGGCGGAAAAGCTCATGGTTCCCAATGAAGTTGACTTCGACGACATTCGCCAGGGCCTTGCCGCAACCGCACGACCAGTTTTCTACAGCACGATCTACAGCTTCATCGCCAATCTACAGAGCGGGGAGTTCACCCTGTATTACGGCGCAGATTTCGAGAAGGGCGTGAGTTTCACCGTGAGTGAACTCGTTGACCAGGGGCCGTCGAGCCGGCTCATGCGCGAGCTGCTACCGGAGCTGCCCCTATCGCAGTTCACTGAGCGTTATGAGGCCTCGGGGGCAGAGGCAGCCATTGCCTACCTCGACGCCGCGACGGATATCACGCCCCAGCTGCGACAGGAGATTCTGCGCATGACCTACTCAGGCCTCGTGACAGAGCCAGACGTTACGCGCATGAACCTATCCGCTGCAAAGCGCTTTTTTGAGGAATGGATGAAAGGCAGTACCAATGGAACGGAGGACTTCTACAAGGGACTGTTCGCGCTGGTAGAGGGCGACCTAAAAACAGCAAGGCGCGAGTTGAGCCTGGCAGCGGAAAACGATGCCCTTTACACCCGGTTTCGCGAAAAATCCGAGGCGGCAATCCGCCGCATGGACGGGGAGCAGCCAGTTGCTGCTAACCGGACATTGAGTTTGCCGGGGCATAGGGACGCCAGTTCCGTGTTCGTGCATGGGCCCTCCCCCTACTACTACATTCTCAACTTCATGACGCGCACAGAAGACGGCTGGGAAGGCGAATTCGAGTTCTCTGAAGAGACCACGGAGGACTATGTATTCGTTGTTGATGGGAACACGGTTATCAAGCCAGAAAAGGTCGTCGCCAACGCAGCAAGAAGTGACGCGATGGCTGCCGCTACCTCAGCGAACTAGATCTGCTGCGCGTGTGTCACATCGACCCCGGAGAGTCATAACCTGGCCGGCCCGAATGTGATTTTTTGGGGTATGTTGGGTTAGGTAATGCCGCTAACATTGGCCCCAGATCGGGGTAAAGACCCGGCAGGTTCAACAACCGTCAATCGGGGTGATTATCGTGCATTACAAGACTCTGCAGGCCATCGCGCTTGCCCTGGTATCGCTTTGCTCTTCGCACAGCTTCGCGCAGGCTATGCTGGTCAACCAGAGTGACTCGGCAAACTGGTCGTTCTTTCCTACCGGCCCTGTGCCCGTCACATTCAGCGCCGAGCAGGCTACCACGGGCAACGGCAGCCTCGGCTTCGGCCCAATCTCCTCCACCCCGGCAGACAAGTTCCTGATGTCGCCGCCCTATGGCTCAGCGGCCGGCGGCTTATCGATTATCGCCAACGTTGGCTCTGCCGCATTCGCCAGTTTCAGCTACGACTTCTACCCCACGGGTGGCGACGCCTCCAACTTCTACCTGAATGTCTATGTCGACCTTGGCGGAGACGGGCCGGCCGCATCGTTTTACGACTGCCGCTACGATTATGTCCCGGGCGGCTCGACGGACGCCTGGAACACGTTCACCGTGACGGCGGCCAGTACGCCAGACCTGGTCACCCCGCAAGGCGGCTCGATTTGCCCTGCCACCTTGAGTGCCACCGGAATTAACGATGAGATTCTTTACATGGTGGTCAATGGGGGCCAGTCGACCGCCACCGATACAGGGCTCGGAGGCTTTTTCGACAACGTTGCCCTGAGCGCGGGCGGCGAAACGGCCAGCTATGACTTTGAAGACGAGAACGCGATCAGCCCGGACGTTTCGGCAGACGGTGCCGTTGGCGTTCCGGCACTGCCGGCCTGGTGGCTGGTGCTGACCATTTTGGCCCTGACCACAATTGGCCTGCGACGCGGGAGAGCGCCCTAGGCCACATCGAGGAGCAAGCCTTTTGCCAACCCGGGGGCATAGCGTACCTTGCGTTGCTGCGCTTGACTTGAGCTCCCAATTTCCGGAAAATTCGCGCCTCTTTCGTGTTGGGTCCGTCTGGTCCCACTGCCCGATGTGGCTACGTAGCTCAGCTGGTTAGAGCACAGCATTCATAATGCTGGGGTCGGTGGTTCAAGTCCACCCGTAGCTACCACTTGACGGCGGGTCTATTCCGACCGCATAGGTAACAGATTATTCCGGCTCTACCCCATTAACGGGGGACGGCACTCATTTCCACCCGGTTGATAATGCCATGCCACCCGCAGTGGGTCAGCACTCTCAACCGGTAGTTCTCAAAGTTCCTGAAGCCATAGGCTCGCCTCGAGATCATCTCCATCTTGGTGTGGAAACCCTCGGTAATGCCATTGCTCTTGCTAAAACGCCATATAGCGACGATGGGTTCCAGCACCTCCTGGGGAACCCGCAAGTACATGAATATGAAACTACTCAACGGGATGGATCAGGAGGCCATGCACTCGGTAGCTTGAAGAGTGACCGGGGAGCCCCCGAGAAAAAAGTGCGAAATAATATTTATACTACCGTATGTGGAGCGATTCAACAGATCCTACAGAGATGAAATC
>JBCDJG010000016.1:0-91815 GCA_038748065.1 Pseudomonadota bacterium | reverse complement strand
GGGGGGGGGTGGGGGGCTGGTTGTTGGGTGGGGGGGGCTTTACACTCCCGTGGTTCCCCTTGGTTGGCTAACCGGATCTTACTTGTTTTTTTTTCCGGGGTTTGGTTTAAAACCCCCCCGCTTCCGACTGCCGGTAGATAGAACCCTGACCAGGTTATATCTCCAGCCAGGAAGGAACAGGTAGGTCTTTGTTGGCCAGGAAGACCGGGTTGAAGAGCTTGGATTGATAGCGGTTGCCGTAGTCACAGAGGATGGTGACGATAGTGTGGCCAGGCCCGAGGTGTTTTGCCAGCCGTACCGCGCCGGCGACGTTCAGGCCCACCGAGCCGCCCATACATAAGCCCTCGTGTAGCAATAGATCGTAAATGTAGGGCAAGGCCTCGCTGTCGCCGATCGAATAGGACACATCGACCTTGGCTTCGGCGATATTGCCGGTGACATGGTTAATGCCGACCCCTTCGATGATCGAGGAACCTTCCGAGGGCTCCAGCGTGCCATGGGCGAAGTGATTGTGGAGCGAGGCACCTGCCGGGTCCGCCAGGCCAATGCAAATGTTAGGGTTGCGTTCCTTCAGGGCGTGGGAGACGCCCGCCAGCGTCCCGCCCGTTCCGACAGCGCAGATAAAGCCATCAACGGTGCCTTCAGTCTGATCCCAGATCTCTACGCCAGTGGTATCGTGATGAATGGCCATATTTGCGAGATTGTCGAACTGTCGCGCCCAGATGGCACCGTGCTCAGACTCGTTATTGATTTTCGCAGCTAGCCGCTCTGCCGTATGAATGTAGTGCTTTTCGTCGCTGTAGCTGGTCGCTGGCACCAGGTGCAGGTCAGCACCCAGTAACTCCAGGGAGTCAATTTTCTCCCGGCTCTGGGTGATCGGCATAACGACCGTGCTTTTGTAACCGAGCGCGTTCGCCAGCAGCGTCAAACCGATCCCCGTGTTCCCCGCCGTACCCTCGACGACGGTGCCACCGGGCGCCAGTGTGCCGCGTTCCTGGGCGTCCCGGATAATGCCGAGTGCCGTGCGATCTTTCACTGATCCACCCGGATTCAGGAATTCAGCTTTGCCGAGGATCGTGCACCCGGTTTGCTCGGAGACCTTCTTCAGGTGGAGCAGCGGCGTATTGCCAATCAGGGAGGTGACATCGGTAGCGGTCTGCACGGGCTTTCTCCAAAGTCGGATAGCGAGTATGCCACAGGGCGCCTGCCGGGTCAGTTGCCCGGCGGCTGTGGGCGCTGCCGGAATAGATAAAGACTGAGCGGCAGTGCAACCATGGCGGCCAGCGATATGCTGAGGATGACGGGCAACGCGCTGCTTGTGAGCAGGGCTCCGACGGAAGCCGTGGCAAGCGCCGAAAGAGCCATTTGCAGGAAGCCGAGCAAAGCTGACGCCGTTCCTGCGATCTGCGGGTAGGGTCTGAGCGCCACGGCCATGGAGTTGGGCATCACCAGGCCCAGGCCAGTGATATAGAAGCCCATTGGCATTGCCAGGGCCAATACGCTTTTTGGAAAAATCCAGGCTGCCAGTGAGCAAGCGGCGCCGGCGGCAACAGACAGGGCGACGCCCAGCACAATGGTTGTCTCCGGCAGGTAGCGTCTGCTGAGCCGGGCACTCAGGCCGCTGCCCGCGATATAGCCCAGTACCAGCGTCAGGAAGATCAAGCCGAAAAGCTCTCTGGGTACGCCGTACATATCGATAAACACGAAGCTGGATGCGGCGAGGTAGCTCATCATGCCGGAGTAGAGGAGGCAGCAGATAAGCACGGCTGTCATGTAGTCGCGATCACCAGCCAGCATGATGAAGTTGCGAGCTATCTTGCCGGGATGCAGGCTTTGCGGGCTGGGTAGGGATTCCGCCAGGTTTATGTAGATCAGGAAGATCATGATAAGGCCGTAGCCTGCGAGGAACACAAAGATGCTCGGCCAGGGAAAGATCAGCAGTGCCAGTCCGCCGATCAGCGGTGCTATTGCCGGTGCCAGTGCCATCAGCATGGCGATGACAGACAGTGCGCGCGCGGCGCGGCTAGGCCCAAACAGGTCGCGGACCATGGCGCGAGCCAGCGTCGGGCCCACGCAGGCGCCGATACCCTGGACAAACCGGTACATCAGCAGCTCATCGATACTGTCAGACTGCGCACAGCCCAGACTTGCCAGCACAAAGAGCAGGGTGCCCGACAGCAGAATGGGGCGGCGTCCGAATCGATCCGAGAGTGGGCCGCAGACCAGGTGAAACAGGGCGAAGCCTGTCAGATAGCTGCTCATGGTGAGCTGGACCCTGGCAATGTCTGTGTTTAGATCTTCCTTGATCAGCGGCATGGCCGGCAGATACATGTCGATACTGAGGGGGCCCAGGGCGACGAGGGCGGCGAGCAGCGGGAGTAGGGCTGGCGAGTCGCTGGAGAGATGCCGGGAGTGCGTCATGGGGCGTGCATCTTATCACCCCATGGTGTTATGCGCCCCGCAGTAGCGGACCGATGGCCGCTTATTTCTCGAAGCTGAGCACCGTACGCCACCAGAGTTTGGGCAGCAGCGCATACCAGAGTCTGAGGTACCAGGCTTCCCCGGGGAAAATAACGTCCTTGTCTTTGGCCAGGCCCTTATCGATGGCATCTATGATTTTTTCAGGATCGGCCAGGCGGCCTTTCTCCTTGGAGTCCTTAATGCTGCCAGGCGAGTCCGTCGCCAGGGTCTGATCTACCAGGGGCGTATTTACGGCCGGGGGACAGACGACGTGGGCACGAACCCCGGTACCCCTGATTTCGTTCGCCAGCACGTCCATGTAGGTATTCACCGCCGATTTTGTTGCGCAATAAGCGCCCATGTTTGGCACCAGGGCGTAGCCTGCAACGGAGCCAAAGGCGATGATCCGGCCGCTGCCCCGTTCAAGCATAGAAGGCAGAACGGCCTTTACCATGTAAACCGTGCCGAAGTAATTGATCTGGAAAAGGTGTTCCATTTCCTGCGGCGTCTCATTGACCAGCTTGCGCGCCGGCATCAGCGCCGCAGCGTGCACCAGCTGGTCGACCGGGCCTAGCTGCTCACTGACTTGTGCGACCTTGGCATTGACGTCGTCAATACTGGAAATGTCGCAGCGATAAGCGCTCAGGTTGTCATGTTGGGCGGCGGTTTCCGCTAAGGCGTCGTCATTGACGTCGAACAGGGCCACCTTCGAACCGCGGCCGGCGAGACGCAATGCCATAATGCGGCCCATACCGCTGGCACCACCTGTGACGATGGCAACCTGGCCTTGCAAGTCAGACATTTGAGCTCCCCGGGTGTTTGTTCTACTGTTGGGCCAGCATAGTGGTGGCCGCGGTAGTCATCGGCAAGACTCGAATCGGCCAAGTAAAGTTGCGTTTTTTGACCAGGGAGTGCGCCTTGAGAAAGTTGCTGCTGGCGTTGGGCATAGTGCTGGTCATTGGCGGGCTGGCCTGGCAATACTTTCCTGGCGGCGCTGAGCCGCCAACACCCCTGCCTGCAACGAGCGCTGCCCGGGTTGATACAAGCAGCGGGCCCGTTATTGGTGGTCGCAGCGCTACAGGAGGCTTTGCCTGGCTGGGTCTCCCCTATGCCGCTCCTCCAGTCGGCGAGCTACGCTGGCGCACGCCCCAAGCAGTCGCGCCCTGGACAGACTTGCGTGAAGCCCTCGTGCACGGCCCGAGCTGCGCCCAGTTCAGCACGGCCTTAACGGACGGTCTGTCGGCTGAGGACGGCGCAATCTCTGGCAGTGAGGACTGTCTGACCCTCAGCGTTTATGCGCCGGTGCCGCAAGAAGGAGAAGGCCCCTTGCCGGTCATGTTCTGGATACACGGTGGTGGCAATACGATCGGCACTGGCGCTACCTATGATGGCAGTGAGCTGGCCGCCAGCGAGCGCGTGGTGGTGGTCAGCATCAACTATCGCCTGGGCGTATTGGGCTGGTTCAGCCATCCGGCGCTGCGCGCACAGGCTGCTAATGCGCTCGATGCCTCTGGCAACTTTGGTGTGCTCGATATGGTCGCTGCGCTCACGTGGGTGCGTGACAATATCAGAGCGTTCGGGGGCGACCCCCAGCAGGTGACGATTTTTGGGGAGTCCGCCGGTGGCCGAGACGTATTTGCCCTGCTGGTCGCGCCCCAGGCGCGAGGACTTTTTCACCGCGCTATTGCGCAGAGCGGACTGGCGGGGACGTCCAGCCTGTCGCGGGCCGAGGGCTTTCATGATGACCCCCGACCTGGTCATAGCAACAGTTCCAGCGAGTTGCTGGTCAAGTGGTTACAGGCAAGCAGCGGCACAGACCGCGAAGGTGTAAAGGCACAGTTGGCCAGCATGTCGGCGCCTGACCTGATGGCCTATCTGCGCGGGCTCGCCCCGGAAGAACTGCTGGCGCCGCTCTACGTGGAAGGCGGTATGTATCGTCTACCGCAGATGTTCCGCGACGGCACGGTGTTGCCGGAGGACTCTCTCCTCACGGTTTTTGCGAATACAGAACGCTGGAATGCGGTACCCCTCATGACCGGTACTACGCGCGATGAGTTTAAGCTGTTCCAGTTCCTGGACAGGGACATGGTACGGTTTTGGCTCGGTTTTCTGCCGCGAGTGCGCGATGCAGACACTTACAATTGGCGCGCGCGCTGGTTCTCCGACCGTTGGCGGGTCTTTGCGGTAGATGAGGTTGCTGCGGCTATTACGAGTGCGCCCGATGCGCCGCCTGTCTACACCTACCGTTTCGACTGGGACAATATGCGCTCCAACTGGCTGATAGACCTGCCGCTGTTGCTGGGTGCAGCGCACTCCATAGAGTTGGATTTTATTTTTCATCCGCTGATCGGTGCAATATTACCTGGCATGTTTCACGACGATAACGCGACGGACGTAGCAGCGCTTACAGCCACGATGCGTGGGTACTGGGGTGCGTTTGCACATAGTGGCGCACCGGACACAGGCAGTGCGGGCGATCTACCTCCGTGGCCAGACTGGGCCAATGCGCCAGGCGTCATGGTGCTGGATGGTCCCGAAGGTGGCGGGCCGAGGCATGAGTCCAGTACCCTGCGGGTGGCGGATTTGAAAGCCCGAATGAAGGGCGACCCAAGGCTGACCGAGCCCCGTCGCCGCTGTGAGATGTACGTCAACTTGTTTCTGGCCAACGGCGGCGTAGAAGACCATTTCGATACGGCAGAGTATCAGCAGATGAACTGCGCCGAATTTCCACCCTGGTCACTCGCGCTTAACCCCTGACAAGCTGGCGCGTTTTCTACGGGCCGTCAGCACCGTAAGTGAGTGGCAGCTCGGTTCGCTGTACTACGGGGCGCAGAACAAAGCTGGACTGCACGCCCGAAACGCCTTCGATGCGGGTGAGCCGTCCCAGCAGAAATTTTTCATAGTGTTCCATGTCGGGGACGACGACCTTTAAGCGATAGTCTGCGGCATCGCCGGTGACGACACTGCACTCGATCACCTCCGGGTATCCTGCAACCTCCTGCTCAAACTTATCAAAGCGGTCGGGCGTGTGCCTGTCCATACTGATCGTAATGTGTGCCGTCAGTTTCAGCCCGAGCATCGCCTGGTTGAGTAGAGTGACATGACCTCTGATCAAGCCCGATTCCTCGAGGCGTTTGACGCGCCGTGAGCAAGGCGTAGGTGATAGCCCCACCAGGTCAGCTAGCTCCAGATTGGAGATTCGCCCCTGGCGCTGCATAACATCGAGAATACGTCTGTCTATCAGGTCCAACTTCATCAGCTGCCGACTCCTGAATGAGCTTTTAGTAGATTAAAATCACTAATTATTCTTTATATATTGGTGAATAATGGCGATGATTATGCGTATCTTATGCAAATTTGCAAGCACTCCCTAATGCCGCGCTGCTATACTGCGCATCTGGCTGATCAACTCACCCGCTGCCAGGCACCAGGAGCTTACCCGTTCCCAGCGTGCTCGGGCCCGGCCTCACAAGGGCATCCCCGGCGGGTGACAGCCAACCAAACGAATAACCCAACGCCGATCAGGTGATCGATATGAGCACGTTTAATCACAGCAAGTACCCAGCCTTTCCCAAGGTGAACAAAACAGACCGCCGCTGGCCTGATAAGGTGCTGGACAAGGCGCCTCTGTGGTGCAGCGTGGATCTGCGCGATGGCAATCAGGCCCTGATTGAGCCGATGACCGCCAACCAGAAGTCGCAGCTCTGGGACCAGTTGGTGAAGATCGGCTTCAAAGAGATTGAAGTGGGGTTTCCTTCGGCATCTAGCCACGACTTTGCCTTCTGCCGTGAGCTCATTGAGCAGGGCCGTATTCCTGATGACGTGACCATCCAGGTGCTGACCCAGGCACGCCCGGACCTGATCAATAAGACCTTCGAAGCCTTAAAGGGCGTACGCCGGGCCGTGGTTCATGTTTATAACTCCACCTCCACCGTGCAGCGTGAGCAGGTGTTTGGCCTCGACCGCCAGGGCATCATTGACATTGCGGTGAAGGGTGCGCAGCTGGTTAAGGAGCGTGCCGAGCAGTATCCGGATACCGAGTGGGTCTTCGAGTATTCGCCAGAGAGCTTCACTGGCACCGAACTCGATTTCGCTGTTGAGGTCTGCGATGCGGTTAATGCCGTGTGGCAGCCGACGCCTGAACGGCCGGTCATCATCAACCTGCCGGCGACGGTGGAGATGAGTACGCCGAACGTCTATGCCGACCAGATCGAGTGGTTCTGCGATAACGTACAGAATCGCGACAGCCTGCTGATTTCCCTGCATACGCACAATGACCGTGGCTGCGCTGTAGCCGCCGCTGAGCTTGGCGTCATGGCCGGGGCCGATCGTGTTGAAGGCACACTGATGGGCAATGGTGAGCGAACCGGTAATATGGATATCGTAACCATGGGGATGAACCTGTATAGCCAGGGTGTGGATCCCGAGCTCAACTTCGCGCACATGGACGAGATCATCCAGACCGTCAAGGAGTGCACCCAGCTACCGGTGCATCCGCGTCACCCCTGGGCAGGGGAACTGGTATTTACGGCGTTTTCTGGCTCCCACCAGGACGCTATCAAGAAGTGCCTGGCGCAGCAGGAGGACAGCAAGCCGTGGCAGGTGGCCTATCTGCCCATCGATCCCGCGGATATTGGCCGTTCCTACCAAGAGGTCATTCGCATCAACAGCCAGTCTGGCAAGGGTGGCATAGCTTATGTGCTCGAGCGTGACTATGGGCTGGAACTACCGCGCTGGTTGCAGATTGACTTCAGCGGTGCAGTACAAGCCTATGCTGAAGAGCAGGAGAGCGAGGTAGAGTCTGCGGCTATTTTTGACCTGTTCCAGCGTACCTACCTCGGAGGTGAGGGGCGCTACCGCCTCGGTAACTACCAGGTCAGCCGGGAGGGCGGCACCGACCGCCTGCAGGCAGAGCTGCAGCAGGGTACGAGTACCCACGCTTTGAGTGGCAGTGGCAATGGTGTTGTCGCCTCCTTCGTTGATGCGATTCAGCGCTTTACCGGCCAGCAGATTGTGCTGGTTGAATACAGTGAACACGCGCTGAGTCAAAGTGCGGATGCCGAGGCTATCTGTTATATCCAGTTGAACATAGGCAGCGAGCGTTTTTGTGGCGTAGGGCGTAGCCACGACATAATTCAGGCCTCGCTGGATGGCATACTGGGCGCAATCAACAAGGCAGCAGAGCAGGACGCCGACGCCGCGGCTTGACCATTCCTGCTCAGGTTTGACGCGCGCTTCGCTTACAATAGGCGAGATGAACCCGCGCGTCCTGGCCTTTTTGTCGGCCGTTATTCCCTTTGTCACGGTCCACGTGACCTATGTGCTGTCGGCTTCCATTGGCTATGTCGACTGGTGTAACCCCTATATTGATAGCTGCACGTCGATCAGTGCCACCGGGCGCAAACCGCCGGCCAGCTATGTTTTCCGGGCCACCATGCTGCCATCGGCAGTGATCATGATGGGCTTTTGGTGGTGCAGCGCTGCGTGGCTTCGACAGCAACGCGAAGCGGCGGACATGCCAGTGGGCAGCGCGAACCGCTGGATGCTGGTTCTCGGCATCATGGCGTGTATCGGGCTGATCTTGTATGTCACGGTGCTGGGCGAGCGCGGTGATGCCTGGGAGCGACAGCGGCGCATCGGTGTTGTCTTGTTTTTCTCTTTCACCTTTATTGCCCAGCTGCTGTGGCTGTCACAAATGCGCCCGCTTGGGCTGACGGTCGTTGAACCTTACTTGCGTATCATGTGGCTGCTGTGCATCAGCCTGCTGAGCTTTGGTGTGCTCACGGTAGTTTTTGAGGCCTGGAACGAAGACTGGTACGACACGGTCGAGGATGCCTTCGAGTGGGTTCTGACACTGATGCTGCAATCGAACTTTTTGCTGGCGTGGCTAGTCTGGCGGCGGTTGCCGTGGCGTCTACAGGTCAGTAGCGCCTGAGCCCGCCTAAAATCGCCATAGTTAGCGCGCACAGGCCGCTCAGGGCGATTAGCAACCACAGGCTCCATCCCCCGCCGGGTTCGAGCAAGCTGCTGGCGGCGAGCGGCCCCAACAGGCCCCCCGTGATGATGGATAGGCCATTGAACAGGCCTATGCCTGCCGCGATATCGCCGGCGGGCACGATGTGCTGCGCAAAGGCGTACTCAGCGCAAGAAAAGGCCGAGGCGCAGAACACCGCTAAGGCCATGGCAGATAGAGATAATGCAAAACTCTCCGTTGCGAGGGCGGTGTAGAGGCTCACAGCCAAAAGCAGATAGCCCGCCGCGGCCACCATGCCCCGAGCGTTAAGCCGATCGCCCAGTTGCGACCAGAACGCGAGACCAATGAGTCCTGAGACATAGGGCAATGCTGCAACCCAGGCCAGGCTTTCGTACTCCACCCCGCGGCCGACGGTAAACAGAGTTGGGAGCCAGCTGGTTAATCCTATGGTGACGATGTTGTTAAGGATGCTCGCCAGGAGCAACAAGGTGAAATCCCGCTGTCGCAGCAGGTAGAGTGGATAGAGACTCGCACCGCTTGTCGTCGCTTCTGTGAGAGTAGATTCCAGCCACTGACTCTCTCGCGCGCTGATACCAGGGGCGAGCCCGGGCCGATCGTGCACCAGCCGCAGCACCATGGGGACGCTGACTAAGAGACCGAAGGCGGCCAGCAGGAGAAACGCGGCGCGCCAGCCGAAGGTATGCATCAAGGGGACCAGCAGCAGCGGCCCGGAAATAATGGCCAGATAAATGCCCGCGAAAAGAACGCTGTTGGCCCTGGCCCGCTCGCCGGCAGGAAACCAGTGTTTGATGGCCATGCCAGAAAGTGGAAAGTGCGGACCCTCCGCAATCCCTAGCAGGACGCGAGAGGCCGCGAAAAGCAGTAAAAACTGACTGAAAAAAGCGCCCATTGCGGTGAATAGCGAGGCCAGTAAGAGAATAATCGCGATGCCTTTACGAGGACCCAGGCGACTTGCAAAGGGCGACAGGAGCAGGCCAGAAAGGCCATAGCCTGCGTAAAACATCGAGAAAAGCAGGCTGCCCCAGGTCTGCAGCTCGGAATCGTTCCAGCCGAATTCCTGAGCAATGAGTGGCAGTGCGAGCGTGATGTTGCTGCGATCAAGATAGGCCACCAGCACGGTGACGCCTAGCACGGCGGGAATGCGCCAGCGGTAGCTGCCCACGGCGGCGTTGGTGGAGTCTTGAGTCATGGGGCGCGATTCTGAAAGATTTTTGTACAAATGTACAATTATTTGCATAATGGCGCATCGGAGGTTTGGTCATTGGCGAAACAAGACAGCGCATCTGGGCAACAGACGAAGCGACAGCAGCGTGGCCAGCAGACGCGTGAGCGCATACTCGACGCGACCCTGGAGCTGATTGCGGCGGAGGGCATTGCCGCGGTTACCCATCGTGCGGTAGCGGCGCGTGCCGGCGTACAGCACTCCTTAACGACCTACTACTTTAAGGACCTGATGCAGCTGCTCACCGAGGCCTTTGAGAAGTTTGCACAGCGGGGTCGACCGGAGCTTGAGCAGACGTGGACGCGTCTTTTCGACTATCTGGACCAATTCTCAGAGGCCGAGCTCGCATCAGACAGCATACGCGAGGAGGTTCATGTCACCCTGGCAGACGCCGCCTCCGACTACGTCAGCGCGCAGTTGCGTAAGCGCAAGGGCGGCCTGGCCGTCGAGCAGTCCTTTCTGCTGTATGCGAGGCGCAATAAAGCCATGAGGCCAGTGGCCAATGCCCACCTGCGCAGCCTGCGGGAACCGATTACCCGTCTGTGTTCCTACTTCAACACCCATGACCCTGAGGTGGATGCGGAGCTCTTGCTCGGTGCACTGATGCGGCTTGAATATGAGGCCAGTTCAGGCCTGGCAGGTCGCGATGAGAATCAGCGGCGCACCTTGCTGGCTCGCCAGCTGGCATGGATCATGGGGCTGCAGGGTACGGCGGTGCGACAATAGTCCATAGGACTTCAATGGCTTTCTGTTTACAATGACCGCTAAACCGAGGCCCGTAAGAGGCCGGGATGCGTCGAGCCCGCAGGTATGCATAACGATCATGAATCATCCCGAGAGAGTCTCTGGTCCAGCCTGAGACATAACTTTTCCGAGACATTCTCCTCCGGCGAACTGTTGCGCGAACGCCGTGTATTGGGCAGCGCAGACGACGACGAGCTCACCGCGCGCCGCCGGCGCGACGCGTACCGCTACATCATGCTGCTGGTCATTCTCGTGCTGGCCCCGGTCAATTTTTATAGCTTTCGTACGGGGGACGAGGTCAGCGGCTATGCTGGGCTGGGGTTGCTATCGCTGTTGTTGCTGAATTTCTGGCTGCTGAGTCAGGGGCGCCGGGCGGCCGTTCCGCTGGGCGCGATTTTGATACTGACGATCGGCGTTGTGTTTTTATCGGTGGTTTATGGTGCCAGCTACAGCGTTTACTGGCTTTACCCGCTGCTGGTTGCCCTGCCCGTCCTGCTGGATAGTCGTCTATCTATCTGGATTGCTGCGAGCTGCGCGCTGATCGCCTTTCCCATCGCCTTTACGCTGTATCCGTCGATCATAGCCCTGATCCTGTGCCTCAGTCTGGCGCTGACCTGGTTGGTCAGCTCGTGGCTGGTTTACGCAGTCAGCCTGCAATCCCGCAGGCTGCGCGAAATAGCCGTTACCGACCCACTGACCGGCGCTTACAACAGGCGCTACTTTGAACAGCAGGCTGATCGCGCGCTGGAAAACTGGATACGTCATCAGCGGCCGGCCTCTTTACTGCTGATTGATATCGACTTTTTTAAGCGTATTAATGATCGTTTTGGCCACGCGGTGGGCGACAAAGCCCTGTGTTCGCTGGTGCAAATCCTCGAAAATCGCCTGCGCAAAGTCGACACGATATGTCGCTTCGGCGGTGAAGAGTTTGTGGTGTTGCTGAATGAAACTGCCGGTGCTCTGGCGATGCAGGTTGCGGACGAACTGCGCGCCACGGTGCAGGCGCAGATTATTTTGCCCGAGGGTGAAATGACCATCAGCATCGGCGTATCTGACGTGCGCGTTGCCAAAGACCTCGACGATTGGCTGAAACTGGCTGACGGCGCTCTCTACCTGGCCAAGTCAAGTGGCCGCAACCGCGTTGAGGGCGCGGCGGAATCCGCTGTGCCATTGGAGACGCCGGCAAAGACCGTTCCCGCCTGGCGCTAAGACACCCTATAGCTCTTTAAAGAAAACCTTGGAGTTTCGTTGGAGGTTATAGAGCGACTGCTTTGCAGTGGGTAAATCAGCCAGCGACTTTTCTTTAAATCCCTGCTCCTGAAACCAGTGGGCCGTTTGCGTCGTTAATACGAATACGCGAGCGAGACCAAGCCGCCGCGCCTCGCGCTCCAGTTCACTGAGCAGGCGTTGCCCGCGCTGGCCACCCCGGTAATCCGGGTGTGTGACGATGCAGGCGATTTCTCCGCTGCCCGATTGCGGGAAAGGGTATAGCGCCGCGCAGGCAAGAATGCGGCTATCGCGTTCCAGCAGCCGAAACTGCGCAATCTCGGTTTCCAACAGCTCGCGGGAACGTTTGAGTAGTACGCCGGTCCGTTCAAGTGGCTCGATCAGTTCCAGGATGCCGCCGACGTCATCGATATTCGCTGACCGTGACTGTTCGAAGTCGTCTTTGGCGACCAGTGTCCCGCTGCCATCGTGGGTAAAGAGCTCCTCGAGCAGGGCGCAGTCGTCGCTGTAGCTGATAATGTGGCAGCGTTCGACGCCCGCGCGGCAGGCTTCCCGGGCGGTCTCCAGCATGGCCTGACTGTCCGGCGAGACGGCCAGTGAATCGATTTCGCCTACGGTGCACTGCGCCAGAAGATCGCCCTCGCTGTTGCAAGCGCCGGCCTCCGGGCTAAAGAGGATCAGCTTATCGGCATGGGTCGCCGCTGCGCAGGCCACCGCAATGTCTTCCAGCATGAGGTTGAAGATTTCGCCCGTCGGCGAATAACCGAGCGGCGACAGTAAAACGATTGAGCCTTCCTGCAACTGCTGTTCGATACCTGTGACGTCGATGCGCCTGACATGGCCGGTATGCTGGTAGTCCACGCCGTCAACGACGCCACTGGGCCTGGCGGTCACGAAATTGCCCGAGCAAACGCGTATCTGGGCGCCCTGCATGGGCGAGTTAGGCAGCCCCATGGATAGAAGGGCTTCGATCTGTGCGCGCAGGGCGCCCGCTGCATCTTTGACGTGTTCAAGTGCGGCACTGTCCGTCACGCGGCGGCCTTTGTGGTATTGACTCTCAAGGCCTGCTGCCGCCAGCCGGTCGGCGATCTGTGGTCTGTTGCCGTGCACCAGGATCAGCTTGACGCCCAGACTATTGAGCAGGGCAATGTCGTGAATGATGTTCGGGAAATTTTCGTGTTGCGCGGCTTCGCCCCCCAGCATCAGCACAAAGGTCTTACCCCGGTGTGCGTTGATGTAGGGTGCAGTATTGCGGAACCAGCGAATGTGGGATCGCGCCGGCGTCGTCACGAGTCTCTCCAAGCCATTGAAAAATGGGGAAATAAGCTTACCGAATCGGCACGAGATTACCTAATGTCAATATTCCACAGCTCGCGGCTGTGGCGCTGCCCTCAGCCGCCCTAGCCGAAGACACCTTTGAACAGGAAGAAGAACAGAATCGCCAGCCCTGCCCCGACTGGCAGAGTGATAACCCAGGACAGGAAGATTGAGCCGATGACACGCAGGTTGAGTGCGGCGACACCCCTGGCCAGGCCGACGCCGAGTACCGCGCCAACCAGGGTATGCGTGGTTGAGATCGGTAGCCCGGTGCCCGAGGCGATGACGACCGTCGCTGCTGCGCCAAGCTCGGCGGCGAAGCCTCGACTGGGTGTGAGCTCGGTGATCTTGCGGCCAATGGTGGCGATTACCTTCCAGCCATAGGTGGCAAGGCCAATAACAATGCCGAGCGCGCCAACCAATAAAATCCACCAGGGCATTGCAGACTTCGCTGCGATCTCGCCGCCCGATGTGACCGTACTGGCGACGGCTGCAAGCGGGCCCACGGCATTGGCGACGTCGTTGGAGCCGTGGGCAAAGGCCATGGAACAGGCGGTGAATATCATCAGGATGGCGAATACCCGCTCGACGGCCGCCGAACGCTGCGTGCTATCGACGGGTGCCTCTACGCGCCGCAGGAGCAGCGCACCGAGGCCCGCGACCATCAAGCCGATCAGAGCGGATAGCGGCAGCGCGTTAGCGAACTTGCTGCCGAGCCCGAGATCCAGCTCGACCCCGACATGCTTCAAGCCCTTGAGGAGCGTCACCATGGATATCATGAAGCCCACGATCCACATATAAACGGGAATCAAGCGCTTGGCGCGATGAAAAGGGTCGTCCGTATCGAGAATGAAATACTTTACGCTCATGAACAGGCAGAAGGCTATGGTCCCGGAGACCACGGGTGACACAACCCAGCTCGCAGCAATCGTGCCGACCTGACCCCAGTTCACCGCATCAACGGAGATACCTACGGCAGCAAAGCCGACCAGCGAACCGACAATTGAGTGTGTGGTGGAGACGGGCCAACCGCGCATACTCGCGATCAACAGCCAGGTGCCCGCGGCGAACAGCGCCGACATCATGCCGTAGACGAGCAGCTCGGGATTCCCCTCCATGTAGCTGGAGTCAATGATGCCTTTGCGAATGGTCGCGGTGACTTCGCCGCCAGCGAGGTAGGCGCCGAGGAACTCGAAAACCATGGCCACGAGGATGGCCTGCTTGATGGTCAGTGCGCGGGAGCCTACGGACGTGCCCATGGCATTGGCAACGTCGTTTGCGCCAATGCCCCAGGCCATGAAGAAGCCCGCCATACAGGCGATGATCAGGAACAGCGTCCCGTGCTGCGCGATGATCTCCACGACTCAGTCCGCTAGCGCGCCAGCCCGAATTGAAGAGTCGGAATAGCAGGCCACAAAGAGGTCACTACCATGCCACTAAACTCCCCCCAAGCTGGCGCGCAGTATAGGTCGAATGCTCGCGATCTGTCACAGAAAATTTGGCTGGACAGAGTGACTTTTTCGGGCTGATTTTCGGTCGCTAGTGTGTGATAGCATGCAGTGATCGGAGTGAAATCGGACATGCCAAATGGCGACCGACGTGATGGACAGCCTGTCTCGAGGGCCCCTGACGCTGCAGAGCCTGCTTGCTGAGCTGCAGGGCGACGGCGTGCTCGCGCCCGAGGACTGTGACCGACTGTCGAAGATGTCGGCGGGCAGCGTCAATCCGCTTGTGTTCCTCGCTGACCAGGGCTTGGCCGATGGCACGCGAGGTGGACGCAGCCTCGACATGGACGCGCTACTGCTGTGGTTGTCCAAGCGGGTTGATCAAGAGGTCTTTGAGATCGACCCGCTGAAAATCAATGTCGGCGCGGTGGCAGAAGTGATGTCTCAGGCCTTTGCCCAGCGCCACCGAATACTGGCGGTCAAAGTCAGTGAAGCTGAGGTCGTAGTTGCGAGCGCGGAGCCCGGTATCGTCGACTGGGTGCAAAACGTTGAGCACGTGACGCGCAGAGCTGTGCGTCGTGTGTTGGCTGATCCGCGGGACATAGCGCGCCACACGGCCGAGTTCTACACCATGGCGCGCTCCGTGCAGGGCGCCGGTGGCAGTGGCGCAAGTGGTGCCGCTACCGGGCTTGGCAATCTGGAGTCTATGCTCGAACTCGGCTCCATGAAGGAGCCGGACGCGAACGATGCCCATATCGTTAACGTGGTCGACTGGCTGCTGCAATATGCTTTCGAGCAGCGCGCCAGTGACATCCATATCGAGCCTCGCCGCGAGCAGGGTTTTGTGCGATTCAGAATCGACGGTGTGCTGCACAGCGTTTATGAGCTACCGCAACAGGTCTGCGCTGCAGTGACCAGCCGCATCAAGATTCTCGGGCGCATGGACGTCGCCGAAAAGAGGCGGCCACAGGACGGGCGCCTGAAGACACGCAGCCCGGAGGGCAGCGAAGTGGAGCTGCGCCTGGCGACCTTGCCGACCGCCTTCGGTGAAAAGCTGGTCATGCGGATCTTTGACCCCGATGTCTTGCAAAAGAGCTTCGAACAGCTCGGCCTGGCGGATGACGACCTGAAGCGCTGGGATAACATGACCTCAATGGGCAATGGCATCGTGCTGGTGACCGGGCCTACCGGGTCTGGCAAAACAACCACGCTCTACTCCACGCTGCGCAAGCTGGCTACGCCTGAAGTGAACGTCTGTACCATCGAAGACCCCATCGAGATGGTTGAACCCGCCTTCAACCAGATGCAGGTTAACCACGGCATTGACCTGCACTTTTCCAGCGGCGTTCGCGCGTTGATGCGACAGGACCCGGACATCATCATGGTGGGCGAAATACGCGACCTGGAAACGGCGAATATGGCGGTGCAGGCGGCGCTTACCGGGCACCTGGTTCTGTCGACGCTGCACACGAACGACTCGCCAAGTTCGCTTTCGCGTTTGCTGGAACTGGGCGTGCCACCCTACCTGATCAAGGCCACCGTGCGCGGCATCATGTCGCAGCGACTGGTGCGCATCCTGTGCCCTGAATGCAAGACCGAGGTGCCCATGGATAAAGATGCCTGGGCGCAGCTGACCAGCCCCTGGGAGGTCAAGGCTCCCGAGCGAATGGCGCAACCTGTCGGCTGCAAGGCCTGTCGTAATACGGGATACTCGGGTCGGCAGGGCATTTACGAGGTGTTGGTGAACTCCCCTGGGGTGCAGGAGCAGATCGCCAGCCACACCGATACCGTTAAGGTTCGCAAGGTGGCCATGCGGGAAGGGATGCGTACACTGCGCCTGTCCGGTGCGCGCCGCGTGGCCCGTGGCCAGACCACCATTGAAGAAGTAATGCGCGTAGCGCCGGTCCTTGACGCCTGAAGGCAGCCAGATCGTAACTTTGGCGAGTTTTGAAATCATAAAAAGTGTAAGTGCTTACTATCATAAAGCGCGGCGAATAATGCGGAATTTCACCTAAAACAGGGGCCCGGCAGTATCGTTGATATTGAATTTATGGTGCAATACGCCGTCCTGACGTATCGCACCGCTGCCCATCAGCCTCACTGCAGCAGCTACCCAACGTCGCCGCGTCGGCAGACTACCAGCAGCATCGGACCGCCGTCTTGATACAGTGGCAGCCGCGATTTGCCGCCTGAATAAAACGAACCGCAAGCAAGGTAACAATAAGGGAGTAAGAGAGAATGAGCCTGGCCGATCGCGATGGTCTCATCTGGATGGATGGAGAAATGGTGCCCTGGCGCGAAGCCAAGGTGCATGTGCTGACTCATACTTTTCACTATGGTCTTGGCGTGTTCGAAGGCGTGCGTGCTTACAAGACACCTGATCGTGGTACCTGTATTTTCCGCCTGAAGGAGCATACCGACCGCCTGTTCAACTCAGCCAAGATCCTCGCGATGGATATGCCCTTCGATAAGGAGACCCTGAACCAGGCGCAAAAGGCTGTCGTGCGTGAGAATGGTCTGGAAGAAGCCTATCTCAGGCCCATGTGTTTTTATGGATCGGAGGGCATGGGCTTGCGCGCAGATGGATTGCAGACCCACGTTATGGTCGCCGCGTGGGAGTGGCCATCCTACATGGACCCGGACGCGCGCGACCGCGGAATCAAGGTGCGCACCTCGTCTTTCACTCGGCATCACGTGAATATTACGATGTGTAAAGCCAAGGCCAACGGCAACTATATCAATTCCATGCTGGCGCTACGCGAGGCTCTGGACGGCGGTGCCGAGGAAGCTTTAATGCTCGACAACGAGGGCTACGTCGCTGAGGGCAGCGGTGAAAATGTGTTCGTCGTTCGCAACAATACAATCTTTACGCCTGACCTCACCTCCTGTCTCGACGGCATTACACGCGCGACGGTATTCACACTGGCGGAGGAACTGGGTTACACGATTCACGAGAAGCGCATCACTCGGGACGAGGTTTACGTAGCTGATGAAGCCTTCTTTACCGGTACTGCCGCCGAGGTGGTGCCTATTCGAGAGCTGGATGGCCGAACCATCGGGGAGGGTGTGCGCGGCCCGTTGACGACCAAGCTGCAGGCCATGTATTTCGACAGCGTTCGTGGCAATCGTAGCCAGAACACCGAATGGCTGGAACCCGTCGCCTGATCGACGGGCTCCCCTGGCGGCTGGCGCCCTGAGTCCCCCTATCGAAAAGATTCTTGTTGTCGGCCCGTCGTGGGTCGGCGACATGGTGATGTCTCAGTCGCTATATCGTTACCTGAAGGACTCGCGCCCGGGGGTTTCGATCGACGTTCTTGCACCAGCCTGGAGTGAACCCATCCTCGCTCGTATGCCAGAGGTCGACGAGGCACTTGAGTTACCTATTGCACATGGTGCGATCGGCTGGCGTCGCCGACGATTGCTGGGCAGGGACGTTCGTAGACGCAACTACGATCAGGCGATTCTGCTGCCGAACTCTTTCAAGTCAGCCCTGATTCCTTTTTTTGCGAATATCCCGCGGCGAACAGGCTGGCGCGGCGAATGGCGATACGGGCTTCTGAATGATCTACGGCTTCTTGACGAGAAAGCGTTGCCTTTAATGGTGCAGCGCTTTGTCGCCTTGGCGCAGGCGCCGGGGAACGTTCTGCGAGAACCCTTGCCGGCGCCCCGCTTGCATGCTGATGCGTCGCGGGCCGAGGCCTGCCGCCAGAACTTTGGCCTCAGCGCGGCACCCCTGTTGGCGCTGTGCCCGGGCGCCGAATTTGGCGGCGCCAAACGTTGGCCCGAAAACAGCTATGCAGAACTGGCGCGCAATTATCTCGAACAGGGTTGGCAGGTGGCGTTGTTCGGCTCGGCTAACGACGCCGAAGTCTGCGCGGCGATTAACGCGTCCGCGGGCAGCGCTTGCCTCGACCTCACCGGTCGCACCAGCCTTGCCGACGCCGTGGATACCCTGTCCCTCGCTGCTGCGGTTGTTGCCAATGATTCAGGTCTCATGCACATTGCCGCCGCGCTAAGCATCCCAACCCTGGTGATCTACGGTGCGACCTCGCCCGATTTCACTCCACCTCTTAGCAGCAGAGCCGACTACATTAGAAGCGAGATCGACTGTTCACCGTGTTTTGCGCGCGAGTGTCCCCTCGGCCACCATCGCTGCATGCGTGAAATCAGCGCGGGGGAGGTTACTGCTCAACTGGACCGGCTTCTGGGTCGTATGGAGACAGTGTGAGGGTCCTGATCGTTAAGATGTCCTCGCTCGGGGATGTGGTTCATACCCTGCCTGCGCTGACCGACGCTGCCGCTGCATTGCCCGGGATCCGATTTGACTGGGTCGTTGAAGAAGCCTTCGCTGAGATACCCACCTGGCACCCTGCGGTTGACAATGTGATTCCCATCGCCCTGAGGCGATGGCGTAAGCGCCCCTTTACTATGTGGTATTCAGACGAGTGGCGCAGCTGCAGGAACCGTCTGCGCAGCGAACCTTACGATGCGGTTATCGATGCCCAGGGCTTGCTGAAGAGCGCGTTTATTGCACGCACTGCTCGCGGCACGCGTTACGGTTACGACCGTGACTCAGCCCGTGAAGGCCTGGCTTCCCTTGCCTATCACCAGGGCATTGCAGTAGCTCGCGAGCAGCACGCCGTGGAGCGTACGCGCCAGCTGTTCGCCAGCGCACTGGCTTATCCAGTGCCACAGGAGCGTGGAGACTACGGCGTTCGCGCGAACCTGCAGGCCCAGTCACGGAATGAATCATCTGATCTGCTTTTCTTTCACGGCACAGCGCGAGAGGAAAAGCTGTGGCCCGCTGATCACTGGTTCAGCCTTGCAGAGTTGGCAACGACCGCTGGGTATCGCGTGTGGCTGCCGTGGGGCAGCGACGCTGAGCGCGCTCGCGCTGATGCGATAGCGGCCCAGGTGAATGGCGCTGAAGTACTGCCGCGACTCGACCTGCTCGGCCTTGCAGGCATGTTACTTGACGTTGACGGGGCCGTGGCTGTTGATACCGGCCTGGGTCACCTGGCGGCGGCACTCGATGTACCGACCGTTTCCCTCTACGGTCCGACGCGCACCGCTCTGATTGGCGCCTATGGGGGCAACCAGGTCCACATCCAATCGCCCCTCGGCCGGGACGACACTGACGATCCGGCAGCCATGATGGCTTCGATTCAGCCGGCAGCGGTATGGGCGAAGCTCAAGACGATTCTTCCCGTCGGGGCGATGCAGTGACGCTCGCGTTTTTGCTCTACAAGTACTTCCCCTACGGCGGCATGCAGCGTGACTTCATGCGTTTTCTATCGGCCTGCCGCGAGCGGGGCCACGATACTCGCGTGTATTACATTGAATGGCAGGGCGAGCGTCCCGACGGCGTCGATTTGCGGCAGGTGCCTGTAGCGGCGGCGAGCAACCACACGCGCAACGAGCGCTATTACGACTGGGTAAGGACCGATCTTGAAAAAGCGCCGGTTGATGGCGTCGTCGGATTTAACAAGATGCCCGGTCTCGATGTCTACTATGCGGCTGATTCCTGCTATTTGGACAAGGCCTACCGTGAGCGCAGTTGGCTGTATCGACTGGGCCCGCGCTTCCGTCATTTTTCGCGCTATGAAGCTGCGGTATTCGGTAGCGACAGTGACACCAGAATCCTCCTGATATCGGAGACTGAGCGAAACAAGTTCGAGCACTACTATGCCACGCCAGCCGCGCGCATGCGGATGCTGCCGCCGGGCATCGACGCGGACCGACGCGCTGGAGCGGATGCGGCAGGGCGGCGGGCCAGCAAGCGCGTGGAGTTGGCGCTGGGCGAAGACGAACCGGCCTTGTTGTTTGTCGGCTCGGGGTTTATCAAGAAAGGTCTGGATCGTGCCATACGCGCCCTGGCTGCGGCGAGCCAGGAAGCGCACGTCAGCGGTCTGCAGTTGTTTGTGGTTGGGCAGGATACGGAAAGGCGTTTTCGGCAATTGGCCAAGCGGCTGGGCGTTGCTGACAGCGTGCACTTCCTGGGCGGTCGCGATGATATACCTGATCTCCTGCTTGCCGCCGATCTGCTCGTTCACCCGGCATTGGATGAAGCCGCTGGTATTGTCCTGCTGGAGGCGCTGGTAGCGGGTCTGCCAGCCCTCGTGACTGATGTCTGCGGGTACGCGCATCATATAGCGGCTTCCGGGGCCGGAAGCGTCCTTGCCTCACCCTTTCGGCAGCAGGACCTGGATGCCGCTGTGCTGGCCGGCCTCGATGCGAGTTATCGCGAGCGCTGTAGAACTGCGGGCTTGGCCTATGCCGAGCACGAAGACCTGTATTCGATGCATGAGACGGGCGCCGGCTGGATTGAGGAGTGGGTTGCAGAAAAGCGCGCTGGCCTTGCGCACGCGGGGAATGGTTTTCATGGCCAATGAATCATTCTTGCGAGAGGATCTCGCATCGAAAGGCGTGCCCGGTGAAGCCCTGGCGATGCTGGAGTGGGCCAAAGCGGTGGCTGACGCAGCGCCCCCGGGCGATATTTTTCGCAGTCGCGAGGGTCGGCGAACACTGCGTTTTACTGCAGGCGAAGCGTCTTTTTTCCTCAAGTTGCACCAGGGTATTGGTTGGTCCGAAGTAGTGAAAAACCTGCTGCAGCTGCGCTTGCCCGTGCTTGGTGCGAGCAATGAGTACCGCGCCGTTAAGGCGCTGCAGGCGATAGGTGTCGATACGATGCAGGTTGCCGCCTACGCCCTTAAGGGGAAAAATCCGGCGCAGCTGGAATCCTTGATTGTGACCGATGATCTGGTTGGCACGGTAAGCCTGGAGGACTACTGTGCCGACTGGGCAGAGCGCCCGCCCCCCTGGCGTGACAAGTTGCGCTTGTTGTTGAAGGTCGCCGACAGTGCGCGGCGCATGCATGGCGCGGGTATCAATCACCGTGATTTTTATATCTGCCACTTTCACCTGGCGCCAGAGAGCCTGTCTCAGAAAGCGCCGCGCTGCCATATCATCGACCTGCACCGGGCGCAGTGCCGCAAACACACGCCTCGGCGGTGGCTGATCAAAGATATGGCGGGACTATACTTCTCCGCTATGGACTGCGGCCTGAGCCAGCGCGATCTGCTGCGCGTTATGGCGCGATACAGCCAGGGCGGGCTGCGTCAGGCACTTGGCGCGGATGCCAAATTCTGGCGGGCGGTGGCCCGGCGAGCACAGAAGCTGTACCGGCGCCAACACGGCCGCACCCCGCCGTTACCGGTAGGAGGTGCACAGTGACTACCTCCGCTGAAGGAGCGTTAAAAATATGGCGCGGCGAAGACTGGCTTCGTGAACGGGGCGCCGCGCTTGCGCCGGTGCTGGCTGATCCGGTTTCCTGGCTTGAACAGGGCCGACAGATCAAGGTCGACAGCCACTCTCGGGTGGGGCTTGCCGAGATCGGTGGCGACTTTTGTTACATCAAATACTATGGTGACAAGTCCGTGCTTCAGGGCTTGGGTAATCGTCTTCGTGGCGGCCGTGCCCTTGCGGCCTGGGATGCGGGGCAGCGACTGTTTCAGGCCGGCCTGCCGGTTGCCCGGCCACTGCTGTGTTTGCACCTGCAGCATGCCCAGCTGCTGGTGACGCAGGGCTTCAAGGACGCCCGCGACCTGAAGTCGCTGTGGCTGGGCGAAGCAGAGTCAACGCAGCGCGCTGATTGGCTGCGCCAGTGCGCCGAGTTACTCGGCGCTCTGCATAACCACGGTTTCAGCCACGGCGACGGCAAGTGGTCCAACCTGCTGTTTGCCGGAGGCGGATTGCGTCTGGTGGATCTCGAGGCGGCGCGTGGACCGGGGGCCTCCGCTTCGAGCCAGGCTCGAGATCTGGCGCGCTTTGTGCTGAACGCAGAAGAGCTTGGTGTCGCTCGTGTGGATTACGATGATTTCATGTCTGCCTATGCCGGGCGGCGGGGCATACACCGACGGCTGCTGGAAGATGGCCTGATGCCTGCACTCGAGAAGCTGCGCACTCGGCACAGGCAGCGCTACGGTGATCGCGGCGACCGACTGTTGTGACCCCGTGTATTGGCGGCCGTGCTACCCTGTGGGCCTGTCATCTCGGTGAGGAGTAAGCCATGGGCCTGGCCAGCGATATGGCCGGGGATTTCCGGCGGTGGCACCGCACCCTGCGTGAGCGCCATCTTCGCCCCTACGTGTTTATCCACATTAATAAAACCGGGGGCAGCAGTATTGAAAGAGCGCTCGGCATCGGCCTTGATCACAGTACTGCGCAAGAAAAATACCGGCAGCTTGGGCTGCGCGCCTGGGAGACCAAGTTTCGCTTCACCATGGTGCGCAACCCGTGGGATAAAGTGGTCAGTCACTACCACTACCGCGTAAAGACGGGGCAGACAGGTCTCGGCGACGGTGAGGTGTCCTTTGATGAATGGCTACACCGCTGCTACGTCGAACGTGATCCCACACTGTACGACCAGCCTCGCATGTTCATGGCGCAGCGCCGCTGGCTTGTCGACGAGAATGACCGCATGCTGGTGGAATTCATCGGCCGTTTCGAGAATCTCGCCGAGGATTTTTCGACGATCTGCCAACGCCTCGGTGTCGCTGCCGAACTCGGTCACGCGAAGCCATCCTCCCGTGGTAGCTATCGCGAGTACTACAACGACGCGGGGCGACAAATTGTGGAAACGGCGTTTGCCGAGGACCTGGATACCTTCAACTACGTATTCTAGGCGGCGGCAATACGCCGCAGGTAGCGTCTGCTCTTCAGATAGACGCGCAGTGCCTTTTCCCATTCTTTCATATATTGCCTGCGTTCCGGGTAACGGCACGGGAAGACTTTTGGTTCAATTTCTTGAAGCATTGAGAGCCATGCATCGTCGTCCTCATAGCCCAGCCGAGTCAAATCCGCCGCGAGCGCGGGGTGGCGCTGGAACTGCTCGGCAAGTCGCGGCAAGTGACTGAGCCACTTGCTGAGACTATCGGGGTTGACCTCACGCAGACCGTGCATGGCGCGCTCCGACGCGAGTGAGGGCTTTGCGTGCAAGTGATACTGCGAGAAAGGGTGACGGCGCTGTAGGAACGTAAACTGCTGCGCGATACGATCCTGCATAGCGTCTGGCTGCGCCACCAGCGATTCGTAGCTTACTGCCAGGAAGCGGGCGTGACCAAGATAGCGCTGTGCGGCGCGATCGCACTCACTCCAGACTCGATAGTTACAAAAATAAACGCCCGGCTCCGCATCGTGCAGGCTGGTAATGACCGAGCGCGGATCGCGACCCATATAGATGATGTAGAGCTCGGGGTCGCGGTGGAAGATGTGCGACAGCTGCTTGATATCGTTGGGTTGTTTCGTGAAGTAAGGCTCCCCGTCCACGTCCGGGGCTTCAAAAATGCTTTTCTCGTGCTCGCAGTATCCCGCACTGGCGAAGCAGGTGCTGATGAGCTCCATCAAGAGCGTGGTGCCACTGCGCGGGCAGCCTACAATATGCAGGTGTTTCACTTGAGGCCCTTCGCCTGTAGCCTGCGCCGTGCCCATTGGTAGGCCTCCACGGCCAGGACCCGCGCCTCCAGCTCAGAGAGCTCTGGCATTTGCCGCCGCCAGGCCTGAAAGAAGCGCCATCGGTCTGTCACTGTGAGATCGCTGGACAGCAGCATGTTCAGCTGCATCAGGTTTTTCAGCAGCAGCTTCCCCGGAATCTGTCGGTGCCAGCTGGTTCGTTCGTTATCAATCAGGGCAAAGTTGAAGCGCTCTCCGCTGTACTGTGCCAGCACGTTGCTCGGCCGAAGATCACCATGCACGAATCCGGCATGATGCAGACGTCCAACAAAACGGCCCAGCTCGCGCAGCAGCCTACGCTTCATAAGAAGGTCTGCCGGTTCGCGCCCCGTCAGTTCGCGCCTTAACCAGTGCGTCACCCCATCACCCGGCACCGCGGTAGAGTACTGGTACTCCCGCCCATGAGTCAGGCGACCCCAGGCAATATCCCTTGGCGTCTCAAAGCCATACTTGCGCAGCTGTTCGTTGTGAGTGCGCGCCCTCGCCGCGCGCGTGCCTCGCAACCAGCCCTTGACCCGCTCCCAGGGCGAGCGCGGCATAAAGGCTTTGAAATAAAGGTGGTGATCAGGATGAAAGGCCACTCGCGCCGTGCCTGATGAGTCGACTTCGCGCCACCCCGGCACGTGGCGCGCTTCCGCAAGATCGGGTGCCCAGCGGTGCAATTGCTGTGATTCTTGCTCCGCTGCCATCAAGCTAGCTCGCCGTTCGAAGGTGGCGGCAGTTTACTGCCTTTGACAGCGGTCGTCAGCTGCATCGCGGCCGCGCAGGTCAACGATGACAATCCGCCCGAGTTTGCCGCCGTCGAAGACCTCGTGCTCCTCGAGTCGAAAACGCCGCGTGAAGCGCCGCCAATCGGCCTCTGCTCGCGGCCTGACGTCAATCGCCATATAGTCGTAGCCACAGTGCATCAGAGGAGCTTCCAGCAACCTGGAGACCGCGAAGCGGTCGTCAATGGGTTTGCCCCGGCGCCACTTGTAGGGTTTGCCGCTGAGATAAATGAGTTGCCGCTGGTTAGAGAGCAGGGCGATATCGTCGGATGTGTTGTCACGCAGCCACTCACTGGCTTCGCGGACGTAGGCTTTGCGGTAGTTCCCGTTGTGCAAGGTATCGGCGACCATGCCTACGATCAGGAGTACAGCAACGATTCTCGCGGCGCTTCCCCGACCGTGCTGCCAGAGACTGTATAAGGCGAAACAGAGGTAGGGCAGCATGAACAGGGTAAAGATGCCGCTGTAGCGTTCCAGCATGAAGCGATTGCCGAGGGTGAAAAGGGTCAGGTAGGCAAGGGCGATCAGCAGGTGGGCATTGAGCAAATAGCGTGACTGTCGTGACAGGATTACCTGCTTGCCGCGCCAGAAATACCAGCCCAGTAGCGCAGTGTAGGGCCACGTCATTGCGCGAATCAGATTGAGACCGAGAATGGCGATGAGCCCGGCGAAGGCCGCTGTTTTTGCATCATCTTTGGCACTGAACTGGAGTAGGGCCTGTCCGGTTTCCTTGGCGATGCCGCCAAACTCAGTGGGAAAAGAGGCGATGCCCTGCAGGTGTTTACTGATTGCCGGGAACAGCCGTGTCCCGGTATCGACCGACGCCTGGCCCAGCCACAAACCGGCTAATACCAGTAAGAGGCTGACCGCGGGTAGCGCCAGAAGACGTAAGACATGGCGCAGCCTGGCCTCGCCAGACCAACAGAAATAAAGCGCCAGGGGCGCAAGCGCAACGTACAGCAAACCTTCGAAGCGAATCGTCGAGGCCAGCAACACGAGCGCAAACCACTGGCACTGCTTTGTCAGGCTTGGCTGCTTCGCGTAATTTAATAGCGCGAGGAACGCGTAGATTATGGCGGCCCAGTAGGGTGGGTCGCGCATGATCGAACTGCGGTACTCGTTCAGCATGGGGTGGGTGAGAATCACCAGCGCGGCGACGATCTGCACGCTACGATTTGCGCCCAACTCTCGTATCACCGCGACGAATCCGCAGCAGAGAAAGGCATAAGACAGCGTAATGATCAGCTGCCCACAGTACAGGAGTGGCAAGCCCGTAAGCTGGTGCAGCAAGCCCATACCAACCGACAACAGCGGCCGGCCGAAAATGGCCTGGCTCGCTAGCAGGCCATCGCGCAAGTAGGCTTCGGCAGCCCTGAGGTATATGATACCGTCCCGATTAATCAACGGGTCGCTGATAATCAGCCACAAGGAAAGCAGCAAACTGATGCCGAATACCAGCTTCAGGTCCAGGGCGTCGTTCTGGGTGCTTTGGGCTCGCGCGGTGAAAGGCGTTGCAGGCACGTGGTCAAACTCGGTTTTGCGGCTAGTCTAACGTTCAAGTCACTCAGACGCCACCAACGGCCCAGAGTTCAGGAAGAGGGAAGACTTGGTTTCCACAGTGCTTGTGACAGGTGCCGGTGGTCAGCTTGGGCGAGAGCTGCTGGCGTGCGCGCCTTCGAATTGGCAGGTCGTTGCGCTGACACGCGACCAGCTGGATATCAGTGATGCCGCTGCAGTGTCACACAGCGTGTCCTCTCATGCCCCCGAACTGGTCATCAACGCTGCCGCCTACACGGCGGTTGACCGTGCCGAAGAAGAACCTGAGCTTGCCCTGCGCATCAATGCCGATGGGCCCCGCTACCTGGCGCAGTCCTGCCGGGAGGCGGGCTGTCGCTTCATCCACATCTCCACCGATTTTGTCTTCGACGGTAGCGGTCATTCGCCCTATACGCCTGATGCCCCGACCGCACCGCTTGGCCGGTATGGCGCGAGTAAATTGGCGGGTGAGCAGGCTGTGCAAGCTGCGCTACATGATGCCGTGATCGTGCGCACCGCCTGGGTGTACTCGCGCTTTGGGGCTAATTTTGTCAAGACTATGCTGCGCCTCATGGGTGAGCGCGACAGCCTCGGCGTTGTCAATGACCAGATTGGCTCGCCAACCTGGGCCGCTGGCCTGGCTCGGGCCTTATGGCAAGCTGCGAAGCCGACCACCGGCGCGGGCATCTATCACTGGAGCGATGAAGGTAGGTGTAGCTGGTTCGATTTTGCTGTCGCTATTCAGGAGGAAGGCGCAGTACTTGGACTGGTACCGGGCGCCTGCGTCATTCAGCCTCTAAGCACCCAGGAGTACCCGACACCGGCCAGCCGGCCGGCATACAGCGTACTGTCGAGTGAGCGAAGCCAGCGCGACTGGCAGCAGCCAGGCGCGCACTGGCGCAGCCAGTTACGGGCGATGCTCAAGGATTTGAAGGAGAATGGCGATGCCTAGGTCTTTGCTGGTTACAGGCGCTGCAGGTTTTATCGGTGCCAACTTCGTGCACTACTGGCTCGGGCAGCATCCTGAAGACCGGCTTGTCGCCTACGATGCCCTCACCTATGCGGGCAATCGCGCTAACCTCGCGAGCCTTGCGTCAGATTCCCGATTTACCTTCATTCACGCGGATATTTGCGACCGCGACAGGGTCCTGGCTGCTTTGCGTGACCATGAGGTGGATACGCTGGTACATTTTGCAGCCGAGAGTCATGTAGACCGCTCGATTGATGGCCCGGATGCCTTCATCCAGACTAACGTGGTGGGTACCCACAGCCTGCTGAGTGCCGCCCGCGAGCACTGGCTGGACGGCGCTGACAGGCCGCATCGCTTTCACCACGTGTCCACGGACGAAGTCTACGGCTCGCTGGCAGTCGATGATCCCGCTTTCGTCGAGACCCGGCAGTACGAACCCAACTCCCCCTATTCCGCGAGCAAGGCTGCCTCGGACCATCTGGTCCGCGCCTACCTGCATACCTACGGCCTGCAGGTTACTACCAGTAACTGCTCGAATAATTACGGCCCCTACCACTTTCCGGAGAAACTGATTCCACTGTGCCTGACCAATATATTGCGAGGACTGCCGCTGCCGATTTACGGCGATGGCACTAATATCCGCGACTGGCTCTATGTGGAAGACCACTGCCGCGGTATTGAGCGTGTACTGAACTCGGGTGTGGTCGGCGAGACCTACAATATTGGCGGCAACAATGAGTGGAACAACCTGGCCATTGTGGAGCTGCTATGCCGTCAACTCGATGGTCGATTTGCCGGTGACCCTGATCTCGCGTCGCGCTTCCCGGACGCGCCCTGCGCACGCGGAGGAAGTGCTCTGGATCTTATTGAGTTTGTCAAAGATCGCGCCGGCCATGACTGGCGCTACGCGATAGATGCCAATAAGGCGCGCCGCGAGCTGGGCTACGAGCCCAAAGAAACTTTCGAGACGGGTCTTGCCAAAACGCTGGACTGGTATCTGGCGAACGAGGGCTGGTGGCGGCCGCTGCTGGGCGCATGAGAGCGTGACTGAGCTGTGTGATTTCCGGCTCAGTCGAACAGCGGAATGTCTTCGAAGGCCTGGCCCGTCGCATCCTTGGTCGATAGTTCAGGCGGCGTGCCATCACGCAAGGGCCATTCAATCCCCAGCCGTGTGTCATTCCAGGCCAACGAGACTTCGCTGTCGGGATGGTAGAAGTCCGTGCACTTGTAGAGAAAGTCAGCGGACTCAGAGGTCACGTAAAAGCCATGGGCAAACCCTGGCGGCACCCACAGCATGCGGTGATTTTCGGCGCTGAGATGGGTGCCGAACCACTGCCCGAAGCTGGGTGACGAACGGCGTAGGTCGACGGCAACGTCATAAACCTCACCCGCTGTTACCCGCACAAGCTTGCCCTGTGTGTGCTCGGTCTGGTAGTGGAGCCCACGCAGAATGCCGCCTGCCGAGCGGCTGTGATTATCCTGCACGAAATGCAGATCGAATCCCGCGTCCCGGAAGGTGTTCGCGTTCCAGGTCTCGATGAAAAAGCCGCGCTCATCACCATAGACAGCGGGTTCCAGCAAGAAGACGTCTTTGAGAGGCGTTGGTTCAAACCTCATCGAGAACAACCCCCTCTTCCCGCAGCAGGTGCTTTAGGTAATGACCATAGCCGCTCTTCTCAAGGGGGGCGGCGAGAGCCAGTAGCGCATCGGCGTCGATGTAGCCCATGCGATAGGCCACCTCCTCAGGGCAGGCCACCTTCAAGCCCTGCCGTTCTTCAACAACGCGGATGAAATTGGCGGCGTCCAGAAGGGAATTGTGAGTACCGGTGTCCAGCCACGCGGTGCCGCGGCTCATAACTTCAACACGCAGGTCGCCTCGTTCCATGTAAACCTTGTTGACGTCGGTGATCTCTAATTCGCCGCGCGGCGATGGCTGGATGCTTTTGGCGATATCGACCACGTCGTTATCGTAGAAGTACAGGCCGGTCACGGCGTAGTGTGACTTGGGCCTGGCGGGCTTCTCCTCGATGTCGATGGCAACGCCATCGCGATCAAAACTCACCACGCCATAGCGTTCCGGGTCTTGTACGTAGTAGGCGAACACCGAGGCGCCTTGGTCGCGACTGCTGGCGCTGGTCAGTTTTTTGCTGAAGCCTCCGCCGTAAAAGATATTGTCGCCAAGTACGAGGCTTGCCGGGGAATTGCCGATAAAGTTCTCGCCGAGAATAAAGGCCTGGGCCAAGCCATCCGGGCTCGGCTGCACAGTATAAGTGATATTCATCCCCCACTGACTGCCGTCGCCAAGGAGTTCGCTGAAAGCACTCTTGTCACGGGGGGTTGTAATGACCAATACATCGCGAATGCCGGCGAGCATCAGCGTCACCAGGGGGTAGTAAATCATGGGTTTATCGTAAACAGGCATAAGCTGCTTGCTGACGGTGCTGGTCAGCGGGTGCAGGCGCGTGCCGGTGCCGCCGGCGAGGATTATGCCTTTGTAATTCGCTGCGGGCATAGGGTGCTTCCCCAGTAAAAGCGCGGATTATAAGCCCAAATGCGGTGGGCTGACGAACGTAGCAGTTTCACTGTACGGTCGTAAAGGGGGTGGATTTTTGACCACCCCCTGATACACTCTGACCCCTTTCGTTGGCCTCCGAGGCGGCAGCTCCGCCGCATCAACCGTTTACCCGGACGAGGACCCTGTCATCAGGCACCCCGAGACACTACATGCCGCGGCGCGAACCGGCCCCGCTGCTCTGGCAACGGCGCCCGTCGGCAAAGAGACCGAGGCGGCGGGCCCTGCTCCGCTGCGAATCGCGCTGCTCGGCTACCGCAGTCAGCCCTTTGGTGGTGGCCAGGGCGTCTACCTGAAGTATCTGAGTAAGGCCCTGGTTGATGCGGGTCACAGCGTTGATGTGATCTCCGGCCCACCCTACCCGCACCTGGATCCGCGCGTTAGGCTTATCCAGCTTCCCAGCCTCGATTTATTTGAAAACGGCTTGGGTTCCCTGCGGCCCCGTCACTTGCGCTCAATGAGCAATATCATCGAGTGGACCAGCAAGCTCACGGGGGGCTTTGCAGAGCCCTACACCTTTGGGCGGCGCGTCGTGAAGTACCTACGCGACCACGCTGATGACTATGACCTGGTGCACGATAACCAGAGCTTGAGCTTCGGCATGCTGGAGATTCAGCGCTCGGGCCTGCCCCTGGTAACGACAGTCCACCACCCGATTACCAGCGATCTGCGCATCGCACTCGACGCAGCCCGCACCCCGTGGGAGCGCATCCTGATCAGGCGCTGGCATCACTTCCTGTCGATGCAGAAGCGGGTGGTAAAGCAGCTTCACAACGTGGTCACCGTGTCCGATTGCTCGCGCCAGGATATCGCTCAGGACTTTGGCCTGCAGCCGGCCGGTATCAGCCTGGTACACAACGGTATCGATACCGATGAATTTCGTCCCTTGCCCGAGGTCGCCCGGCGCCCTCTACGCCTGATGGCCACAGCCTCGGCCGATGCGCCACTCAAGGGCTTGCGCTATCTATTGCTGGCCTATGCGAGACTGCTTAAGACCTACCCGGATCTGGAACTGTTGCTGGTGAGCAAGCCCCAGCCCGGTGGCAAGACCGAGAAGCTCATCGATCGTCTGGGCCTCGCTGACCGGATTCAGTTTGTTAGTGGGATCAGTACCGATGAGATGGTGCGCTACTACGCCGAAGCCAGCATCGCTGTCGTTCCCTCTGTGTATGAGGGCTTTGGCCTGCCTGCGGGCGAAGCCATGGCCTGTGGTGTGCCGGTCGTATCAACCAATGGTGGTGCGCTGCCGGAAGTCGTTGGCGATGCCGGCGTTCTGGTACCGGTACGCGATGCCGACGCATTGTCATCGGCCATCGAGGCCTTATTGGCTGACCCTGAGCGGCGCGCTGAGTTGGGTTACCGCGGGCGCGAGCGGATACTCGAGCGCTTTTGCTGGCAGGTTTGCGCTCGAGAGATGAGCCACTACTACCGACAGGTACTGCAACGTGCAGACGGTTGATTTCAGCTATTTCCCGCTTAAGAGCGGTGAGAGCGTGCTCGATTTGGGCTGCGGTGAGGGCCGGCACGCGATTTCCGCCTACCTCGAGGGCGAGGTGCTTTCGGTGGGCGTAGACCTTTCACTACAGGACCTGGGCGCGGCGCGAGACAAGTTTTGTGACTTTCAGGACGTTCAAGGTGAAGGAAACAGGGCCTTTGGCCTGTCAGCAGCTAATGCCCTGGAATTGCCCTTTGCTGACGATACCTTCGATAAGGTGATCTGCAGTGAGGTGCTTGAGCATATCCCCGATTATCGCGGCGCTCTACGCGAAATCCAGCGTGTACTAAAACCGGGCGGCCTGCTCTGTGCGAGCGTCCCCCGCCGCTGGCCTGAACAAATCTGTTGGGCGCTGAGCGATGAGTATCACCTGGTACCAGGCGGCCATCTGCGAATATTCAGGGCCTCAAGCTTGCGCGGCGAAATTGAGGGCCTTGGATTTAACCACTATTACCGACATTGGGCACACGCCTTGCATGTTCCTTTCTGGTGGCTGAAGTGCCTGTTCTGGAAGTCTCAGGACAGCAACTGGCTAATTCGCCAGTATCACCGGCTGCTGGTGTGGGACCTCATGGAGCGACCCACCGTGACGCGGGTGCTGGAGCGCCTGATGAATCCACTGATGGGTAAGAGTGTTGTCATGTATTTTCGTAATGGGTCCACCGCATGAGCGGACTGTATTTGAGCCGGGGCCTCTTCCCCCACGACTTCCTGCGGCCAACCGTCGAGTTTATCCTGGAGGTGCAGCAGCCAAGCGGCGAGATTCCCTGGTTTGAGGCCGGCTACTCCGACCCTTGGGACCATGTAGAAGCTGCCATGGGTCTGTCGATAGCAGGCGAGCACGCCGCCGCGCGGCGTGCCTATGAGTGGCTCCATGGCATGCAGCTGGTCGATGGCAGCTGGTGGGCCTCCTATCGGGGTGACGAGATCGATAATCACGAGCGTCGCGAGACCAACTTCGTCGCCTACGTGGCAACGGGCGTATGGCATCATTTCCTCGTTAGCGGGGACCGGGATTTCCTGCGCGCCATGTGGCCCATGGTGGATCGCGCTATGGATTTCGTCCTGGCCCTGCAGGGGCCCCAGGGCGAGATCGACTGGGCCGTAGATGGTGAGAGCAAAGCCAAAGGCGATGCGCTGGTCACCGGGTGCAGCTCTATCTACAAAAGCCTGGAATGCGCGCACAACATTGCTGTGACACTGGGCGAGTCCCGGCCCGAGTGGCTGCCTGCGCGCGAGCGCCTAGGTCACGCGCTGAGGCATCGCCCCGAGCGTTTTGACCGCACCTGGGAGAGCAAGTCGCGCTACTCCATGGACTGGTTCTACCCGGTGATGTGCGGCGTAGTATCCGGCGCTGAGGCGCGAGCCCGGTTGGCGCGACGCTGGGACGAGTTCGTAGAAGATCAGAAGGGCTGCCGCTGCGTGGTCGAGGAACCCTGGGTCACCGTTGCTGAATCCTGTGAGCTGGTCATGGCGCTGCTGGCGGCTGGGGATCATGCCCGGGCCGTCGAGGTTTACAGCTGGCTGCATCAGTGGCGTGCCAGCGATGGCGCCTACTGGACCGGCTATCAGATGGTGGAAGACCTGCTCTGGCCCGACGAAAAGCCTACCTGGACCGCAGGCGCCATCCTGATGGCTGCTGATGCCCTGACAGAGCACACGGCGGCATCCCGCCTGTTCACCAGCGTTCAGCTGTTAGGGGTCCATGACGGGGCCGACGCCCCTCAACGCCGGCGCGTGGACTGATGAAGCTAGAGGCGCTCGGCTAGAGGCGCTCGGCTAGAGGCGCTCGGTTAGAGCCGACGCAATACACCGAGACTGTTGACCCGGTCCTCGACCTCGAACAGACCTGAGGACTGCGCCATCTGAAAAATGGCGTGGGGCGCTTGTCCACCCGCGTGGGCGTCCGTGAAAATATCGTGAATAGCCAGGCACCCGCCGCGCACCAAATGGGGCGTCCAGCAGCGGTAATCCGTGAGTGCAGCCTCCAGGCTGTGGCCGCCATCGATGAATACCATCCCCAGCGGCGTCTGCCAGTGTCGGGCCGCGGCTTCTGATCCTGCTACAAGGGGCACGACGATATTGCTCAGCCCGGCCTTGTCGATGTTGCGGCGGAATTCCTTGAAGGTATCTATCTGGCCTTCGTCACTGTCGAACAGCTCGGGGTCGTGGAAAAATTCGCCACGCTGGTGCTCTTCAGAACCGCGGTGGTGGTCCAGGGCGAACACCGTAGCCTCTGCGGCCTGACAGGCGAGGCCCAGATAGATCGTCGATTTGCCGCAGTAGCTGCCAATCTCCATCACGGGACCGAGCCGGCTGGCGGCTTCCGCGCAGCGATACAGGGTCTCGGCCTCATCCTGTGCAAGAAAGCCCTTGATGCTATCGATGTCCTTGGGCAGGTCTTTAATCATGGCTTACTACCGATTCGGGGGTGGCCGACGTTAGCGATTTTGTTGTGCTATAGCAAGAGATGACAGCGGCGAGAGATGGCGGGGGTCAAAGCTGACAAGAGGTAACAAGGTACTGGCGAGGGGCGGTTCAAAGACAGGTGAGCATCGGCGGGTGCATGCTGCGTGTTATGCTACGTCCGTCTGGATAATGAGTGCTCTGCCCCTATGAAGCTCAGCCTGCCTCCCTTCGGCGATGCCCGCGTGCTGGTGCTGGGCGACATAATGCTGGACCGCTACTGGTGGGGTGAAACCTCGCGGGTCTCGCCCGAGGCCCCGGTGCCTGTTGTTCGGGTATCGGAGATCAAGGATCGTCCGGGCGGTGCCGGCAACGTGGCCCTCAATATAGCGGCCCTGGGCGTAGCGACTGAGCTTCGTGGCTACACCGGCGACGATGAAATGGCCGACTCTCTGGAAGACATGCTCGGCGGCGCAGCAGTGCGCTGTGATTTTGAGCGCGTAGAGGGGCATCCAACCATCACCAAGTTGCGGGTGATCTCGCGCCAGCAGCAGCTGATCCGTTTGGACTTCGAAGAGGCCATGCTCGCCGCCGGTGGGCAATCCCTGGCGGAGGGGCTGGCGGCCAAGCTCGCTGACTGTGGCGCACTGGTGCTGTCGGACTATGCCAAAGGCGCGCTGGCGGACCCCCAAGCCCTGATTGCGGAGGCGCGCAAGCAGGGCGTGCCCGTGCTGGTCGACCCGAAGGGTACGGACTTTGCCCGCTATCGCGGTGCCACCTTGCTGACGCCCAATCGCCACGAGCTCGAGGCGGTCGTCGGCGGCTGGGACAGCGAAGCAGAACTGGTTAGCCGCGGCGAGCAACTGATGGCGGATCTTGAACTGGAGGCGCTCCTCGTGACTCGCGGCAGCCAGGGCATGACGCTATTGCGACCCGGCCGCGAAGAGCTCCACCTGCCCGCTCGCGCCCGTGAGGTGTATGACGTGACCGGCGCCGGCGATACGGTAATCGCATTATTGGCGGCTGCACTGGCCGCAGGTTCGACCCTGCCCAATGCGGTGGGGCTCGCTAACATCGCGGCCAGTGTCGTGGTGGGCAAGCTGGGCACGGCGGCGATCAGCGCGCCTGAACTGCGCCGCGCCATTCGCGAGGACCAGGGCTCGGAGCGCGGCGCGGTAACGCTCGAGCAGCTGCAGATTGCGCTGGAAGATGCGCGCAGCCAGGGCGAACGCATCGTTTTTACCAATGGCTGTTTCGATATTATTCACGCCGGGCACGTGGCCTACCTCGAGCAGGCGCGCGAGCTGGGCGATCGTCTGATCGTCGCGATCAACAGCGACGCGTCCGTGCGTGAGCTCAAGGGCAAGGGCCGGCCGATCAATCCGCAGGACCGGCGTATGGCGGTGCTGGCCGGCCTCGAAGCTGTTGACTGGGTGGTGTGCTTCAGCGAGGACACGCCGATTCCGCTGCTGCATAGCCTGCAGCCCGATATTCTGGTGAAGGGCGGTGACTACGATAAAGAGGGCGTGGTTGGTTGGGAGGTTGTGGAAGCTTACGGCGGCGAGGTGCGCGCCCTGCAGTTTGTCGAGAACGTCTCAACCACTGCTATCGTCGACAAGATTATTGACGACAACGTCTAACTGGCCTCAGGCCATGGCCTGCCGCGCGGCGGCCACGTTAGCCTCGAGATGAGCGGGGTTAATGGTGCCGATAATGGCGCTACCCGTTGCAGCATGAGTGAGCACAAGGCGCATAGTAGCCAGTACCGGGTCTGCCTCGTCTTCAGTCAGATGGCCACTGGCGAACACTTTTTTCAGTAAAACCCCGCAGCCCTCATCGAGACAAGCGTCCATAACCGCCTCGTCTTCGCGATGGGAAAGGCTGTAGGTCAGCATAAGTGCATCGCACTGCGGCACCGCCGCAATACCCCCGGCAACTGACTTGGTGGACATCCCGAAGGCACCGATCTTGCCTTCGCGCTTGAGTTCAGACAGTGCCTGCAGCGTACCGTAGTTCTCGATGATCGCAGTATCCTCACCGTTGGAGTGCACCAGCACGATGTCCAATCGCTCGCGACCGAGGCGCTTAAGGCTGCGATCGACGGACCGGCGGCAGTGTTCGGGCGAGAAGTCGTATCGCGACTCGCCGTTCTCGAACTCCTCGCCCACCTTGGTACAGATCAGCCATTCCCGTGAGTCACCGCGCAGCAGCTCGCCGAGGCGGCTCTCGCTGCTGCCGTAGGCGGGCGCGGTATCCAGCAGGTTGATGCCCAGGTCCCAGGACTGGTCGAGCAAAGAGCGGGCAGTCCGATCATTCGGTAGCTGAAAGTCCCGCGGGTATTTCACGCCAATGTTGCGACCGAACTTGACCGTACCGAGGCCCAGGCAGCTGACCTGCAGCCCTGTCTGCCCGAGGGGTCTTAACCAATTCATGCGAAGGCCTCGTCCCACACGGTGGGTGCGATGCCTGGTCTGGCGAGCCCCGAGAGGACCGATAGATCGACGCCCGGGCCGGGCTTAAGGTCTCGTTGGGCCAGCTCCCGTTCCACGGCGTCGGCCAGATTGGGGCTGAGCGTCAGCTTGGTTGGCCAGGCCACCAGGGCATTATCAACGCTATCCAGGGCGCCAACGAAGGCCTCGTCCGGCCTTAGCAGGCTGCTCTGCCTGGGCTCCGCGCGATCCAGGGTAAAGGTGCGCCACTCGGTCTTGCCGAAGTTGATCCAGGGCAGCAGCTCGGTCAGTTCGCGCCGCGCCTTATCGATCAGCTGGTCAGGTGTGTCGTCGGGGTTCTCTGTGGCGAGATCACCGCCGAGGTACCAGACCGGCTCGTCATGCCGCGTTCTGTGGCTGGAGACGGTCAGCCTTGGGCTCGGATTGAGACCGGTACAGTGGCCGAAAAAATCCTCCCTGTACTCGTGTTTGAACAGCACCTGCTGCAGCGGGCGACGCTGCATCGGTACGCCGCTTGATCCAAGCGCCTCCATCAGCGCCTCGTTGCCGGCGCCAGCTGTCAGGAGCAGGCAATCCGGGTCAAGGGTAAGGCCAGGGAGCTGCAGCAGGGCTCGCCCCCCGGCACGTTCCAACAGAGCCTCGCCCCAGTCGATCTGGAAAATGGCCTCCCGGTGATTGTCTGCCAGCTTCTGGATCAGCGAGGGCATGTCGAGTACGAGGTCGACCAGTTGGTAGACTTGTCCGCGAAAGGCCGGGTCTCGCAGGGGGGCCGGATAACGCTCTGGCGACATCTTTTTGACGCGCCCGCGCAGCATATGACTGGCAAAAAAGGTGCTTATTCGGGAGTGCAGCGAAGCGGAGGACCAGAGAAAGAAGTCTTCACTCAGGACTCGACACTGGCTTAGGTCAACGGCTCCCTCGCCCTTCAGGCAGGCGCGCCAGGCATCCGGCATGCTGGCGATGGCCTCAGAGCTCCCGCTCAGAGATCCGCCGAGAGCGTACTTGATGCCGCCGTGGATCATGCCCTGACTACCCATGCTCTGGTAGCTGCCCAAAGCGCGGTTTTCGAAAAGCAGTGCCTGGAAACCACGATTGCGTAACTGGTTCAGCGTCCACAGGCCGGCGATGCCACCACCAATGATCACGATGTCCGTTTTGAGCCTTTGTGCCATGCCTTGCCCGTTCTCAGCGCCGCGGCAAGTATAGCTCGAATGGGCCCGGTAAATCCGGCCCCGGGGATGGCCACACCCGTTCGCCGGAGGTTATGCTGCGCGCATCATTCATGGCTGGAACCCGCTATGCGGCTCGTCTACAGCGCGCTCTTATATGCCCTGTTACCGCTAATGGTGCTGCGCATGCTGTGGCGCTCACGACGTGCTCCCGCCTACCGTGAACGACTCGCAGAGCGGTTAGGCTTCTTCGAGCCCTTGGGCGATGGCCGCCCTGCCATCTGGGTACACGCTGTGTCGGTGGGCGAGACACTGGCGGCTGCGCCGCTGGTAGAGACGCTGCTGCAGCGCTACCCGCAGTATCAGGTCGTCGTTACGACCACGACGCCGACCGGTTCGGAACGGGTACGGGCGCTGTTTGGCGAGCGAGTTTTCCATGTGTATGCGCCCTGGGACACGCCCGGCGCGGTAAGGCGATTCATGAGGCGCACGCGGCCGGCGCTGCTGTTGGTTATGGAAACCGAGCTTTGGCCGAATCTGCTGCACTATGCTGCGCGGGGCGACTGCCCGGTCATCCTGGCTAACGCGCGCCTCTCAGCGCGTTCCGCGCGCGGCTATCAGCGCGTGGCCGGGCTGACTCGTGCCATGCTGGGGTGCCTTTCGGTCGTGGCCTGTCAGGCGAGGCTCGACGGCGACCGCTTTGTGGCGCTGGGGCTGGCGCCGGATGCCTTACAGATCACCGGCAGCATTAAGTTTGATATCGATCTCGATCCGACTCTGCGCCAGGAGGTGGCCCAGATGAAGGCCGCACTGGCGAGAGACGCGCGCCCGGTTATCGTGGTGGCGAGCACGCATCCCGGTGAGGATGAACAGGTGCTGGCCGCGTTCAAGCAAGTGCTCGTTCAGCAAGCCGACTGCCTGCTGGTTCTGGTGCCACGTCATCCAGAACGCTTCGATACGGTTTACGAGTTGTGCCTGGACGCGGGGCTGAGCGTTTGCCGGCGTTCGCTGGGTAGCGCCCCCGCCGATTCCGACCAGGTCCTGCTCGGTGATACCATGGGTGAATTGCTTAAGCTGTTGGGCTGCGCAGACCTCGCGGTGATCGGTGGCAGCCTTGTTGAACATGGGGGGCACAATGCCCTGGAGGCGAGCGCCTGGGGCGTAGCGGTGGTTACCGGGCCCTACATGTTCAACTTCGCTGAAATTGCCGACCTGCTCGAAGAGGCGGGCGCCATGCTGCGGCTTGAGCAGCCGCAGGATCTGTCTGCCTGTCTGCCGGCGCTCTTGCTTGACGTCGAGAAACGGCAGGTTATGGGCGCAGCCGGACTCAGCGTAGTCGAGGCTAACCGCGGTGCCAGCGAGCGCTTGTTGGCTCTGGTCGACGGCTGTCTGCGCGAGACCTGATTATTCGCGTGCGGCCGCCTCGCCAGACGCTGTAGGTGCCGGTGGGACTTCCAGGTAAGCGTCCAGCGCGTAGACATCATCGGGGCTTAGCAGGCCGGCCTGTTCCTTCAGACGCAGCAGGTTGATGATGTAGTCGTAGCGACTGTTGGAGTAGTCGCGCTCGGCGGAGAACAGCGTATTCTGCGCGTTCAGTACATCCACCACGTTACGCGTGCCGACCTCGTAGCCTGCCTGGGTGGCGTCCAGCGCACTTGATGATGAGACGATACTCTGGCCTCGGGCTGCCACGCGGGAGACATCGCTTATCACGGTCATGTGGAGGGAGCGGGTATTGGTCACCGTGTTCCGCGTCAGGTTGATCCTGTTCTCGCGAGCGGCGTTGAACTCCTGTGCGGTTCGGCGTCGATTGGCGCTGACCGCGCCGCCGCTGTAGATGGGCACATCCAGGCGGAACTGTAAGATGTTGTCGCGAGATGTGCTTTCGGGCGGAACTTCCAGACCGGTTTCAGGGTTTCGCAGGAGTTCACCATCGACATCATAGTCCTGGTAGCTATAGCCACCGCTGATCCGCGGCAGATGCTCCATCTCATTGGCCTTGGCGTTTTGCCTGGCAGACTCCTCGGCAAAGCGGGCGGCCTGCAGGTTGAAGTTGTTCTCCAGTGCGAAGTCCACCCAGGACGCCCGATCCATCGGTTCCGGCAGTTTGATGTCAAAGTCTTCGACTAGCACATTCAAATTGCTGTGGGACCGGCCGGTCAGCACCGACAGGTTCTCCAGGGCGACCGAGACATTGTTCTCGTCGACGATCCGGTTTACCACGGCCAGGTCGTAGGCGGCCTGGGATTCGTAGACATCGGTGATCGCAATCAGGCCGACCTCGAAGCGCTGCTGGGTCTGTTCAAGCTGGCGCTCGAAGGCCCGTTCCTGAGCCTTGGTGGCGGTGAGGTTGTCTTGCGCACGCAGCACCTCCAGGTAGGCTTCCACGACGCGAACGATCAGGTTCTGCTGGTTGGCGGCGAAAGTTGCCTCTGCCTGTTTTGTGAACTCCTTGCCGGATTGGAAGGAGAACCAGGCCGGTAGATCAAAGATCGCCTGATTGAGCGAGATGGTGTAGCCCTCGCGATCCGTATCGAGCTCCTGCCGGGTCGTAATTTGTGGCAGCGTTGGCGAGGTGAAATCCCTGCTGACCTGGGAGGTCTTGTTCTCAGAGTCCTGATAGTCGTAGTTGGCGTTGAGCTGCGGCAAGAGTGCCGAACGGCTCAGTTTTTCCTGCTCCAGGTTGGCCAGGTATTCCGCCTGCTCCGCCTTTAGCTGGGCGTCATTTTCCAGCGCAAGCTCGTAGATGTCCTGCAGTGAGTCCGCCTGGGTCGTGCCCGCGGCGACGGTGAAAGCCAGGGCCGAAATGGCTACCCTGAGTCGAGTCATCCCTGAAAAACCCCTGTGTTAATGTGGAATCGAGCGGGTGGAGTTTAGCAGCCTGTGCCGCCGTCTGCATGTCATTGGCGCGACTGAATTGCTGTAATATGCCGGTAGTTTCTGCACAGACAAGTGCTACACTTCATCGGGTTGAAGCGGACCACCGCGTAGAAAGAAGGTTCTGGAACTTGCTGCAAAAGCGCAATAGGGCAGGCAAAAAGACCGCAGGCACTGACCTGGTCGGCCTGCATGCGGCCTGCGAGGCCAACTATCAGCGCCTGTTGCGCCTCTTTCCTGACTACGAGCGCAGCAACCACCGGGAGTTTTCGGTCGGTGAGGCCCGAGTTGTCATCGAGGTGCTGGAACGCAGCCGCTATACTACCTTCTTCCGGCTGCACCAGTCTCAGGGCGGAGTTCGCTGGCTGGATACCCTCAGGATCGACGTGCGTGTATACCACGACGCCGCCATGTTGGAGGTGGGCGCCTTCCAGTCGCACCGCCGTATCGCGCCGCGCTACGATTACCCCAACCCCGACATGTATCAGCAGGACGAGAAGCTGCGCCAGAACCAGTTTCTGGCAGAGTGGCTCGAGCACTGCCTGCTCAACGGTCATAGCGACGACCCCCAGATCCCGCAGCTAGCGGGAGAGTAAGCGCGGCATGGCGATGCCTCTGCAGCCCCGAGTGCTGGCCCACAGCGGCGGCGTCGTGCGCCTGGCGCAGATCACCGATACGCATCTGGGCGAAGCTGAAGGCAGCTGCTTGCTCAACATGGATACTGACCACTCACTGCGCGCTGTGCTCGAGTTACTGCGCTCGGAGCAGCCGGCGCTTGATCTTCTGCTAGCAACTGGCGACCTGTCAGACAAGGGTTCGCCCGCTTCCTATTCGCGCCTGGCCGGCTACCTCTCAGGGCTTGAGCTGCCGGTCTTCACGCTGCCGGGCAATCACGATGATCGCGCTCACCTGGCGTCTATATGTACGGATGACCTGCAACTCCTGCCGCTGGTTGAGGTTGGCCCCTGGCAGATCGTGATGCTGGACTCCCAGGTCGTTGGCGAAGTGGGGGGCGAGCTCGGGCCTGAGCAGCTGGACATTTTGGAGGCCGCTCTCGCTCGCGGCGACGCGCAGCAGTTACATACGTTGGTCTGCTTGCATCATCAGCCCGTGCCCATGGGCAGTGGCTGGATTGATCAGCAGCAGATCGCCGACTCTGAAGCGCTGTTTAGCCTGCTCGATCGCTATAAGGCCGCACGTGGCCTGCTCTGGGGGCACGTACATCAGGCTTCGGATAAGTGGCGCGGGGGCCTGCGCCTGATGTCGACCCCCTCCACCTGCGTGCAATTTGCCCCCGGGAGCGAGCGCTTCAAGGTGGACGACAAGTGTCCGGGCTATCGCTGGCTGGAGCTGTATCCGGATGGCCGCATCGACAGCGGCGTGTCGCGCGTGAGCGGTGTCGAGTTCTGCGTAGATCTTGATTCCGGGGGTTATTCCTAGTCAAAGCCCGGGTCAACGGCCCCATAGTGTGGTCGGGCTCATGTACAATACACCCGTCCCCTGGCAGGAGCGGAAGCCACCCCCCGAATGACCGAGTACACCGCGGAAGATATTGAAGTCCTCACCGGGCTGGAGCCGGTGCGCAAGCGCCCCGGCATGTACACCGATACCACTCGGCCCAACCATCTGGCGCAGGAGGTTATCGACAACAGCGTCGATGAAGCCCTGGCCAAGCACGCCGACCAGATAGACGTGGTTCTGCACAAAAACGGTTCGCTGTCGGTTACCGACAACGGCCGCGGAATGCCCGTGGATATCCATCCCGAGCAGGGCAAACCCGGCGTAGAAGTTATCCTCAGTACGCTGCATGCGGGCGGCAAGTTCTCGAACAAGAGTTACCAGTTCAGCGGCGGCCTGCACGGTGTAGGCGTGTCCGTTGTCAACGCGCTGTCGAGTGAGTTGGAGGTCACCATCCGGCGGGATGGCAATGTCCATCGCATCGCTTTTGCCGGGGGTGAGAAGACAGCCGACCTCGAGGTTATCGATACCTGCGGCAAGCGCAATACCGGTACAGCCGTGCGCTTTACGCCCGACCCCCAGTACTTTGACTCGATCAATTTTTCGGTGCCGCGTCTGGTCCATGTCCTCAGAGCCAAGGCGGTGCTTTGTCCGGGCCTCCGGGTGCGCTTCAAGGATGAGAAAAAGGGCGAGAGCGAGGAGTGGTACTACGAGGATGGCCTCACGGATTACCTGGCGGACTCAACCATTGACTTCCCCTGTATCCCCGAGGAGCCCTTTGTGGGCAGCTTCAGTGGCACCAATGAAGCCGTAGACTGGGCAGTGCAGTGGTTGCCGGAGGGCGGCGAGGTTATCGCTGAGTCCTACGTTAACCTCATTCCCACGGCGCAGGGCGGCACCCACGTGAATGGCCTGCGCACCGGCCTGCTTGACGCCATGCGTGACTTCTGTGAGCTGCGTTCGCTGCTGCCGCGAGGCATCAAGCTCACGCCCGAGGATATCTGGGATCGCTGTGCCTATGTTCTGTCCTCCAAGCTCGAAGACCCACAGTTCTCCGGGCAGACCAAGGAGCGACTGTCCTCCCGCGAGGCCGCAGCCTTCGTCTCTGGCGTTGCCAAGGATGCCTTCAGCTTGTGGCTGAACCAGCATACTGAGGAGGCCGAACAGCTCGCCCAGATGTGCATCAGCAATGCCCAGAGTCGCCTGCGCTCGGCCAAAAAGGTCGTGCGCAAAAAGGTCTCAGCCGGGCCAGCGCTGCCGGGCAAGCTCGCAGACTGCTCTGGCGAGGATCCGGAGCGGGCAGAACTGTTCCTGGTTGAGGGCGACTCTGCCGGTGGCTCCGCCAAGCAAGCCCGCGATCGGGAGTTTCAGGCGATCCTGCCGCTGCGCGGCAAGATCCTGAACACCTGGGAGGTAGATTCTCAGGAAATTCTCGCCTCACAGGAGGTCAACAATATTTCGGTCGCCCTGGGAATCGACCCCGTCAGCGAGGATTTGTCCGGCCTGCGCTACAACAAGGTCTGTATTCTGGCGGACGCGGACTCTGATGGTCTGCACATTGCTACCTTGATCTGCGCGCTTTTCGTGCGCCACTTCCGCGCCCTGGTGGCGGCGGGCCATGTCTACGTGGCGATGCCGCCCCTGTACCGGATCGATATCGGTAAAGAGGTGTTCTACGCACTGGACGAGGGCGAAAAGCAAGGTGTGCTGGACCGGATAGAGGCGGAAAAACTCAGGGGCAAGGTCAACGTGCAGCGCTTCAAGGGTCTCGGCGAAATGAACCCCCTGCAGCTACGAGAAACTACCATGGACCCCGATACGCGGCGCCTGGTGCGCCTGGTTCTGGACGCCGGTGATGGGACTAACAGCATGCTCGACATGCTGCTGGCGAAGAAGCGTGCCGGAGATCGCAAGAGCTGGCTGGAGAAGAAAGGCGACCTCGCAGACGTAGCGCTATAATTGCCCCGACAGGAGGACTTATCCATGCGAATCAAGCAAACGACAGTCGCTGCGCTGACCGCGGCACTCTTCATCAGTGCGACGTCACTGCCGGCCTGGAGCGAGTGGCAGCTCGACGGTGATCGCTCCGCGATTACATTCCTGTCCACCAAGAACCTGGCCATAGCGGAACAGCACCGTTTCGACCAGCTGAATGGCAGCGTGACCGACGATGGGCGCGCAACGGTTAACATTGAGCTGGCCAGCGTCGAAAGCCTCATTCCGATTCGCAATGAGCGCATGCGCGAGATGCTGTTTGAGGTCGTTGATTTCCCGCTGGCCACCCTGACCGCAACGGTTGAGCCTGCCGTGCTGGAGTCGCTACTGTCAGGCGGCATGGTGACCACCGACTTGCCCGTCACTGTGAAACTGCACGGCAAGGAGAAAGTGCTCTCGACGCGAGTTGCTGTGATGGGGGAGGCGGAAACACTGCACGTCATCGCAGTAGAGCCGGTGTTGGTTGCGGCGCGCGATTTCGGTCTGGATGGTGGTGTGGAAGCGCTTCGCGACATCGCGGGCCTGAACAGCATCAGCTCAGTTGTGCCGGTGAGCTTTGCCCTCGTTTTTGAGCCGGTGGAGTAAGCGCGCGCAGCATCGCGCTCAAGCGCTGCGCCCGGACGCCAGCTCTGGACTTTAAGCACTTTGAGGTAGCTAACGGCGCACAGCGCCTGCACTGCGTCAGCCTTGGTGAAGGCCCGCTGGTACTGCTGTGTCACGGCTTCCCTGGGCTGTGGTATAGCTGGCGTCATCAGATGCCGGCGCTGGCCGAGGCCGGCTATCGCGCTGTCGCCCTCGACATGCGGGGCTATGGACGCAGCTCTCGCCCACGGGACGCTGCCGAGTATCGTTACGATCACCTTGCCGCAGACCTGATAGCCGTGATGGATCACCTCGGTGCGCGAGACGCGGTGCTCTTCGGCCACGATTTCGGCGCCAATTTTGCCTGGCACATGGGCGTTCATCATGCAGGGCGTATTCGCGCCATCGCGCCCCTGTGTGCCCCTTACGCGATGGAGCTCGCGGGTGCGTCCGATGTGTTGCCGAGCGAGCTCTATGCCAGCATTGCCCGGCAGCATTTTTTTCATATGCACTATTACCAGGCGGATGGCGTGGAGCGCGCCAACCTTGGGCGCGAGCGAGCATTTCTGATGCGCCTGTTCTGGGCGCTGTGTGGGGAAGGCGATCTGCTCGGTTGGGAAGACTTTCCCGCTGCAGGCACCCATTATTTTGACGTTTTGGCCGAGCCGGAGCGTGCGCCGCCATGGCGCTGGCTGAGTGCAGAGGACTTTGATTTCTACGTGCGGGAGTACCTGGCGGCCGAACCCGAGCTGGTTTTTATCGGCGGTATTAGCGCTTACCGCGCGATGGATCACAACTGGCGGCAGTTTCACGCCAGCCGGCATGCCTCGCTCGATTTACCCGTGCTCTTTGTAGGCGGCGCTGAGGACCCGGTCACCCGCATGGCCGGGCCGGAGACCTTTGATCGCATGCGTGAGCGGGTCCGGGATTTACGCGGCTGCGAGCTGCTGCCCGGTGCGGGTCACTTTATCCAGCAGGAGGCGCCCGAGGCGCTTAACGCGCTGTTGCTCGAATTTCTGGCGGGCTTGTAGCGGCTCCCTGCTCAGGGTGCAGCGGCGGATAGCTGCTGCAGCATTTGCTGGTAGGCCTGGTTGCCGGGCGCCAGGCGGACCAGGCGCTCCGCGTAAATCCGGGCCTCGGCGTGGTTCCCCAGTTCTGCGCTGTAATTCACCAGTGCCACCAGGACCTGCTCATCGGCGGGCGCCACCGAGTTTAATTGCACTAGCGCCTCGACGGCTGCCTGCGGCCGACCAAGGTCGTGTAGTGCTACGGCGTAAACGAAGCGGTAGCGTGTGCCTTCGGTTTCCAGCTGCGCCGCCTCGCCGAGGTAGCTCAGCGCTTGTTCGCTATTGCCAACGCGCGTTTCCAGCAAGCCCAGGGCATAGAGGCTGGGAGCATGACCCGGAGCTATCACCAGAGCCTGTTGTAGCTGCTCGCGCGCCTCCTCATCACGATTTTGAGCCCGCAGCAGGTCTGCCAGGTTTAATCGTGCCGGGATGAGTTGCGGATTCAGAGCCAGCGCTTCCAGGTAGGCGCCCTCGGCGGAGGGGAAATCGCCGCGATTGAGATAGAAGATACCCAATTGCAGCTGTGCCGATGGCATGTCCGCGTGTTCGCGCTGGATGCCTTCGTAGCCCCGGTAGAGCGCCAGCAGGTTCTCAGCGTCTGCGCTGGGTATCTGATCCAGCGGGACGCCCGCGAGTGCCTCCGCCAGTGCCATGCGCACCGAGTCGTTGTTTTCATCCAGCATGGGCTGCATCAGCTGAAAGCGCTGATTCAGGGGGAGGAACTGAAGTGCGTTAACGGTGCTGGCGCGCAACAGCGGCTCTTCGTCGTAGAGCAGTTCGACCGCGGTTTGCAGCGCGTCGCGTCCGCCGAGATCGCCAAGACTCTCCATCGCTGCCGCCCGCCAGAGCGTGGGTGTTTCTGACGACAGCGCGAACTGCGCCAGAGCTCCCGTGGCGCGCGTGTCACCGGCGGCGGCAGCGGCAAAAGCCCTCGCGGGATGACGCGCGGTATCCTTGAACTCGATGCCCCAGTTGCGGACGGCGTCCAAGGCCCACTGGGCGTCTTCACCTGTATGGCACTGGTTGCAGGCGTTGGGCGTGCCCATAACAACGGATAGATCGGGCCTCGGTATACGCATGCTGTGGTCACGTCGCGGGTCAACCACCATGTAGGTTGTTTCCGGCATGTGGCAGTTGACGCACTGGGCGCCGCTGGAGCTGACTGGGTGGCGGTGGTGTGCGGTCGTGTCGTAGGTGTCGGTGCGATGACACTGGGCGCAGACGCCGTTGCCGTCGGCACGCAGCGCATTGCTATGTGGTTCGTGACAGTCGCTACATACCACCCCAGCCTGATGCATCTTGCTCTGCCGAAAGGAGCCGTACACATAGACTTCGTCGAGAATCTGGCCATCGTGATGATACAGGGGTGAGCGTGGCAGGCTGATGCGATGGGTGTCACTCAATTCTGCGCCGTAATGGAAGTCGCCGAGTGTGCCGCGGCGGCTGTGGCAGCGACCGCAGCTGTCAATCTGGGCATTGGAGGGCAGGGGGTCAAGGCGGCGCGCGATGCTTTCACCCTCCGGGAACTGCCACTGGCCTCGCTGTGACAGTGCAGTGGGAAAGCCGCCGTGTATAGCGCCTGCGAGGGCGTTGGCAGCAGCCAGTTCCATATGCTTGTCGCCAGGGCCGTGGCAGGCCTCGCAGGCAACATTCACCTCGGTGAACTGCGTATTAAAGCTACGCGTGGCGGCATCATAGTTTTTTTCGAGGTTGGTGCTATGGCACTCGGCACAGCGCGTATTCCAGTTCTGGTAGGGGCCAGTCCAGTGCAGGGGGTCATCGTGGGGGATGTTCTCGTCGGGATAAAGGTGAAACCAGCGTTGCCCGCCTTCGCTGACCGGGCGGCTGTCCCAGGATACACTCAGCGCCTGCAGGCGGCCTCGATCGAGGGGCAGAAGGTACTGCTGCAGGGGATAGACGCCAAATACGTATTCGACGCGAAAGTCAGTGAGCTTGCCGTCCTCGCCGTCGGTGCGCACCCAGAACTCGTCGCCCTTACGGAAAAAGCGTGAGACGACACCGTTGTGCTCAAAGGTCGAATCGGCGAAGTCGCCCAGCACCGATTCCTCGGTGGGCAACTGCATGGCGAGATCGTGGTGTGATCCTAACCAGTTCTGGTGTTCAGCCTCGTGGCAGCTCGCACAGTCCTGTGCGCCTGCCAGCGACAGACCGGGGAGTGCCAGCGCCATTACCGCTAAGAGGCGCGTTACCGCTCCGGCTTTGCGGCGGCCGCCGGCTTGAAATTGCGGCATTCGGGGCTCCGCCATCGATTACGGAGTCAAATCTAGCGAATTGCCTCGGCCGCCACAAGCGCGCGCCCAGCGTCTCAACCGCTTCCTTCGCCCCTGCCGCGAGCCAGGCTGCCAATACACTGGCCACGTCGCCAAAGTGTACATCGGGCGCTTCCGGCATCGCCGCCAGCCATTGAGCCGTAACGCGATCATCCAGACTGTGCATCGTCCTGGCGTAATCCAGCGTTTCCAGGGCGAGGGCGTTGGACAGCTGCTCTAACTGGCCCGCCAGTGGCTTGGTCAGAACAGGTTTGCGCCATTGCAGGCATTCACTGACCAGCTCGAAGCCGCTGTTGCAGATAACGCCGCGACTGCTCCACAGCGCCTGCTTGAAATGCTTGATGTTGGCCCGTCGGCGCAGCACGTTGCCATGCTCTTCGTCATCCAGATCGGCAGAGAACTGTATGAAGCGCTGAGCGCTGAACTGTTGCAACCAGTCGCTGACCCGCTGCTGGTCCTCGAAAGGCAGGTAGACCACCACGTGGTCGTTCATTTCGCCGGTCTGCTCGGGCAAATCTAACAGCGGCGGCAACACCTTGCCGTTGAAGGGGTGCCAGTGTAGGCCCAGTGCTTCGTCCACCGGTGCAAAGTGGCGCATCACCAGGCGCGAATGCCAGGCGTCTCCGGTCAGGGGCGTGCCCGGGCCAAACGCGTACTGGTGGCCAATGCCGAGGGTGCGCACGCCGCGCAGCCTGCCTGCCCACGCGCTCACCGGCTCATAGTCGGTGACGATGAAATCGTAATCGCGCACGTCCAGCCTGATCACCTCGGCGATGGCTGCGGGCAGATTCTGGCTAGTGAGCGTACCGACATAGCTGATGCGGCCCTGGCGCGTGGCGAAGCTCAAGCCGCGTCGATGCAGGTAGTCGCCGAAGGGCTCCATATCAAAAAGGCGCTCGCGAGGGCGCCCTGAAAATAGCCACTGCACCTCGACGTCGTGCTGTTCCAGCGCTTCTGCCATCGCGCGTGCGCGGCTGATATGCCCCTGCCCTGTGGCCTGCACACCGTAGAGAATTCTCATGCCAACAGCCCGATCATGTCAGCAATGAACAGGCAACAGCTGGTGCCCATCAGCGCACCGGCCAGTGTGTCTCCCGGGAAATGTACGCCAAGAATGACCCGGGACAGTGCCACCAGCGCCGCCCATAAATAGGTGATGGCGAGTGCCGGCCCATAGATCAGGCACAGGGCGGTCGCTAGCAGAAAGGCCGCTGAGGTATGGCCCGAGGGAAAGCTGAACTGGTCTGAGGCGATTATCAGGCTGCGAAAGCCTGGCACGATTTCCTGCGGTCGGCGCCGTTTCAGGCCGTTTTTCAGGAGCCAGTAGAGGCCGCGTTCTATGCTGATCGCCAGGCCCAGCAGCAGTGCGAAACGGCCGACGTCCTCGGCACCGCCGACAGCCAACAACACGGGGAAAAGAATGTGAAGGTAGCCGTCCCCGGAACGGGAGAGAGCTCGCGCCAGTGGCACGATGGCGCGCCTCTCGCCTTGGCGGAATACCCTGGCAAGCAGTCGCGAATCGAACTGATGGAGACGCTGCAGTATTTCCATGATGTAATTTTCTTAAGTGAAGATGGCAGTGACATGACAGTTGCGTGACGACTTTATGACAGCCCGGCCCTGCCCGAAGGGGTTATGGACAGCAAATTACTGGATCAAGGATACTTGCCGGGCATCGGATAGAGGGAGAATCAGGTGAAGCTGGGCATACTGAAAACGGACGCCGTGCGCGCTGATTGGGTGCCGGAGTTTGGGGAATACCCCGACATGTTCATGGAACTGCTCGGGCGGGAAGATCCCGCACTTGAGTTTGTAATCTATGACGTCGAGGAGGGCGAGTTACCTGACGCGGTCGATGATGCCGATGCCTACCTAATTACTGGCAGTAAAAGCAGTGTCTACGAGGACAAGCCCTGGATTCGCGCACTTGAGGATTTTGTGCGGCAGGTCCATAAGCAGCGCAAGAAGTTGATCGGTATCTGCTTCGGGCACCAGCTGGTGGCTAAGGCCCTGGGCGGGCGCACCGAGAAATCCGATAAGGGTTGGGGTGTGGGCCTGCAGAGCTACAACTTTTCGGAGACGCCCGCCTGGCATGACCGGGGTGAACCTGGCTTTCATATTCTTGCCAGCCACCAGGACCAGGTCAGCGAGGTCGCGCCGGGCAGCCGGGTATTGGCGAGCTCTGACTTCTGTGAGAACGCGGTGTGCCAGATAGAGGACCACATATTGACCTTCCAGGGTCACCCGGAGTTCACCACGCCCTACTCGCGAATGCTGATTGAGAATCGTCGTGATCAGATCGGTGAGGCCGTCTATGCCACCGGTATGGCGTCGCTCGCTGAGGCACCGCAGCGCTCGCGGGTTGCTCGCTGGATGGTGAACTTCCTGAAAGACTGAAGCGGCCGACGCGTAGAGGGCGCTCAGTCCTCGCCTCGGACCCTGGATTGCATGGTATCCAGGTAATCGTCCAGTTCCTGGTCGTTGGCGAACACGGCCATATCGGGCAGTGCCTTGAGGATCTCGAAGACCTTGTCGATGTGAGGTTTACGGTTGGCCGCCGCCAGCCTCCTGCCATCGCTGCGAGCGGTTTTCGCCGCCTTGAAAATGACCCGCAGCCCCGCCGAGCTGATGTAGTCCAGCTCCTTCATGTCCAGCACGGTCAGCTGGTGGCCGGCGTCAATCACGCGACTGAGTTGCTGCTCAAAGCCTGGCGCCGTGTCGGTGTTCAAGGCGCCGATGAGGCTAACCCGGGCTACGGATTTGGCCTCGTCCACGTCGAGCTGAGTATCCAGTTTCATGCGCTGTAATTCCCTCTCCCTAGTCTGGCCCGGGTAAGCGTTTGACGATACGCAGATGGTTACGGCCCTCTGCATGATGGTAGTGCTGTTCGTCGCTGAGCTGGCGAATCAAGTGTACACCAAGCCCGCCGATGTCCGCTTCACTGATGCTCTGACCGAGTTCCGCGCCAGAGGTCTCTGTCAGTGGGTCATAGGGTGCGCCTGGATCGGCGACAGACAGCTCAACACGATCGGCGCTCAGGTCCAGTGCCAGTTCCACTTCGTCCCCGGTGTCGAGGCCAGCGTACTTGTCGATGTTGGTGATCACCTCCTCTGCGATCAGCACGATCTCGCTCGCTGTGCCGCCATCAATGTTTGCTGCCCCAAGCCTTGCCTGAATCCAGTCGAGCGCGCGAGGTGCCAGCCCAGCCCCCTGCGCCAGGCTCGTGCGTGCGCGGTCGTCGGTAGCCTCTGCGGCGGCGGGATGATAATCGACAATTACCAGGGTGATGTCGTCAGACTGGGATACACCGCGAGCGTGTTCGGCCAGCTCGTCGAACAGGAGCTGCCCCGCTGCGTCCGGCGATAGCCGTGCTGAGCGCGACAGGTTGTCCAGAAGTCTGTCGAGAGAGAACATCTGGCCATCGGCGGAAAATGCCTCATCAACGCCATCCGTGTAAAAGGCAAGACGATCGCCGGGGTCGAGCGGCCAGTGATTGATGGTGAAGTGCTGATCGCGTGCCAGCCCCAGGGCAGGCCCTGAGTCCTGCGTCAGGGGGCTTGCCCGGCCCGCGCGAACCAGCACCGGCGCCGGGTGGCCGGCACTGGTGAAGACGAGTTCCGCCCGGGCCGAGTCAAGGCTCGCCAGTAGGGCGGTTACGAACATGCAGCTGCTATTACCCTCTTCCAGGGCGTTATTCACAGCCGCCATACCAAGTTCAGCCTGTGCTGCGCTCTCTCCAGAGGCGGGCAGCAGGCTCACGGTGCGCGCCATGAACAGGGCCGCGGGAACGCCCTTGTCTGATACGTCGCCAACGGCGAGTTCGAGACCCTTCGCCGTCAGGCTGTAGCGGTAAAAGTCACCTCCGACGGATTTCGCCGGCTCCACCCGCGCCCAGATCGACAGGTTGGCAGCCGCCTCGCTGGCCTGTCCGCCCTGGGGCAGCATCGACATCTGGATATCGCGGGCGGCGGCGAGTTCACCCTCCAGCCGACTGCGACTGGCGGTAGCCTGTTCCAGGTCTGCGATGTAGCGCTTGAGATTGCGCGTCATGCTGCCGAAGGCGCCGATCAGCCGGCCGACTTCATCCTGGCTGCCGTGGCGGGGCAGCGGCGTATTGAGCTCACCCCGCGCCACGTCTTCGGTCGCATCGGCGAGGGCAACCAGCGGCCGCGTTAGTCGGCGCCCCACGGCGAATACGGCCAACACGACGACTGCCAAGGTCAGGAGCGAGACGCCTAGCGTTTTCAGCTGAAATGCGTGCAGCGGCGATAGCAGTTCCTGCTGTGAGTAAACCACGCCAACGGGCCAGCCGGTGGACTGTAATGCACCGAGGTGCAGCGTGCAGCGGCCGTCTCCGCTCAGGCAGCTCAACTCGTGTTCTGCGACCTGGCCATTGGCCGCGGCGTCCAGCATTTGCGTCCAGCGTGGCTGCTCGCTCGGCGACACCAGATCGCGGTAGTGACGCATCAGGTGGTCGGGATTCCCCGATCCAAGAACGGTACCGGTGCGGCTCAGGAGGATGCCGAAACTGCTGTCCCCCAGCCGCAGTCGCTCCAGGTAATCCTGAAACTCCCATAGTGCAACGTCGGCGGTAATGACCGCATAGAGTTGCGCCTGGCCTTCGGCATTTGATCGATACACGGGTACCGAGAAAGTTGTCATCAGCTCTTGTGCGCCCTCAGCGTCGAAATAGGGCTCACTCCAAATTGGCCCCGCCGAATCGGCTGCACCGGTGAACCAGGGGCGCTGCCAGTAGGGTGTATCGCCGCGCGTCAGTTCCGCCACAGTCGGCACGCCCTGATCGCGAAAGAAAAAGGGCGCGAAGCCTCGCGGCCGGTCGGTGAAGTCGGGGTGTACGGCGATAGCCGCACCGAAAAGATCGGGGTTGGTCTCAATCGCGGCTTTAACGATTTGTTCGAGCCCGGCCTCGGAGTACTCGCGCTGTTCGAGGACGCGCCCCAGTATCAGCGTATTGGCTTCCACGCCGTCGAGCATGTTCTCAAGGTCGGTGACGGCCCGGTCAATAGTATCCTTAGTCTGCAGCGCAACGCGCTCAAGGATTTCGCCGCGGGACAGCCGGTAGTCGATGTAGAGGCCGCTGCCAATGACCAGCAGCGAGCACAGGGAGAGCCAGAGGATCAGCCGGCCGGTGATCGAGGGCTGCATGTGCGCTTCACCAGGTGCCGGTATTCTCCATCGAGGACCATGGCTCTTGTGGCGCAAGGGCATCACCCTGCTGCAGCAGCTCGATGGAAATACCATCCGGCGAGCGAATAAAGGCCATATGACCATCGCGAGGCGGGCGGTTGATGGTGACCCCGGCATCCAGCAGACGTTGGCAGGTGCTATAGATATCCTCGACGCTGTAGGCGAGATGGCCGAAGTTGCGCCCACCATCATAGTCCTCTGGATCCCAGTTCCAGGTGATTTCGACACAGGGACTGTTACCCGCCTCGGCACTGGCGCGATCGCCTGGTGCGGCGAGAAAGACAAGCGTGAAGCGCCCAGCTTCACTGCTATAGCGCCTGATTTCCTCAAGACCCAGCTTGTGACAGTAGAAGTCCAGCGTCTCATCGAGGTCGCGGGCCCTGACCATGGTATGCAGATATTTCATTGGTGTTTCCTCAGCCGCAGGCGTCAGCCTTCGCTGGGCATGGTAAGAGTGCCGCCTGCGACTGGCAAGCGGCGGTCATGGCGCGACTTCAGGCGTTTGCGGCTTGCGGGATCTTGAGCTCGGAGTGGCGATCGGCAGCTGCCGCAGCGCGCCCAGCCATGCGGCCAGAGAATGTTGCATCGCCTACGGAGGTGCCGGAAGAGTAGCCCTCGCCGCGCCGCACTACGCCGCAGGCGGTGCGCCCCGCGGCATACAGTCCGGGGATAACGTTGCGACCCGGGTCGACGACTTCGCCAGACGGCAGCGTATCCAGCCCGCCGAGCGTAAAGAAAGGGTAGAACGCGCCGCGCCCTGGCGTGACATCAAGGGCAACCAGCGGTGGCTCAAGCTTCTGCAGCCACTCGGCGGCCTTGTGCTGAGCGCTATCCTCGCCTGCCTCGCAGTCCTCGTTGTAGGTTGTGATCGTGTACTGCAGGCTGCCCTTGCGTAGCTCTAGCTCCGACTCGAGCTCTTCAATGGTCTCCCCTGTGCCCACCACGTCGGCCCCCATGTAGCTGACGCGCTCATAATCGCCGTACTGCTCGACGGTCAGTATGTAGTAGAAGCGCTCCGACTGCTGCTCCAGGATGTAGGACCCCATGCGCCCGTGGTAGACGTCCTCGTTGATGAAGCGCTGACCCTTATCGTTAATCAGGATGCCGTAAGTCATGGAAGCCGGCGGGTAATAGGGCAGGCTGACGAAGCCCTCGTGCATGTTAATGGCGGCTGCACCCACGGACATGCCCATTTGTATGCCGCTGCCGGTATCCCCCGGATTGCCGATAGCCTCGGTGCAGCGTGTTAGACGAGGTGCGTACTTTTTCAGCATCTCGTCGTTCATGCAGAAACCACCCGCGCACAGAATAACGCCCTGGCGCGCCAGCACGTTGAGTTCCTGCTGGTTTTTGCGCACGACCAGGCCGACCACGGCGCCGCCATCGTCGACGATGAGCGATAGGGCGCGCACCTCGTACTCGACTTTGATGTTGTCGCGCTTGTCGACATTCTCTGTCACGATTTTCATAAACAGCGGGCCGCCGTTATCGCCCTCTATGTAGAGGTTGTGGCCGCGCGCTGCGGGCTTGGCCTGCTGCTTGAAGGGATAGGCCTTTTCACTGCCGGTATAGAGCAGGCCATCGTCTGTCAGGCACATGATGGCACGCTCTTGGTGAAAGCTGTCCTTGAAAGGTACGCCAAGGTGATCGGTCAACCAATTGAAGTGCGAAACGCTATTCTCGCAGTAGTTGCGAATCTTGGCCTCGTCGGCCTGCGGGCCGGCACTCATCATCATGTAGGTGACCATGTCCTCCACGTCATCCTCAAAGCCGCTGGCCTTCTGTACGCGTGTGCCTCCGCCCAGGTAGATCTCAGCGCTCGACATGGCGGTTGAGCCGCCGCTGGCGCTCGCCAGTTCGAAAACGGTGACGTCCGAGCCCGCGTCCGCGGCTTCAATGGCGGCGCAGCCACCAGCGCCGCCGAAACCGACGATCGCGACATCGGTCTCGATATCCCAGGCTTTGATGTCACTGAGCTTGCGCGGTTTGTTGGGGCTAGCCTTTGCCAGGTCGGACATGATCAATCCTCCGTATTGGGCTGAAAATTAAAGCCTTTTCCCCTGTTCCATACAACGCATGACGGTCGAATTGTTGTACGGCATGGCGCTAAATTGGCCAAGGGCCTATACCGATGGGGTACAATGCGCGGCTTTTGCCAGTTCCGATAATCTATGTGGTTCAAGAATCTTAGGGCCTATCGTCTGACGGCCCCCTTTGACCTGTCCGCTGAGCAGTTAGATGCCCAGCTCGCCGCGCGACCGTTCGAGCCCTGCGCGAAATCCCAGGCGCTGTCTTTTGGCTGGGTGCCGCCCCTGGGTGACGAGACCGAGGCCCTGGTCCATGCCGCCAGCGGCCGCCTGCTGCTGAAACTGAAGCGCGAGGAGAAGCTACTGCCGGCCACCGTTGTGCGGGAACAACTTGAGGAAAAAGTAGCGGCTATCGAACAGGAGCAGGGCCGCAAGGTCTATCGCAAAGAACGGCTGAGCATTAAGGATGAGATCGTTCAAGACTGCCTGCCGAGGGCCTTTACGCGCTCCGCTGCGGTGTTCGCCTTCATCGACACAAGCACCAACTGGATTTTCATCGACGCCGCCAGCGCCGCGCGCGCAGAGGAATTGCTTAACCTGTTGCGGGACAGCATCGGCAGTTTTCCTGTGCTACTGCCCCAGGTTAACCAGGCACCGGCGTCGGTGATGACGGGCTGGCTGGTGCATCACAACCTGCCCGATGATTTTGAGCTGGGCCTGGAATGTGAGCTGCGCGAGCCCGGTGAGGACGGTGGTGTGGTGCGCTGCCGCGGCGTTGATTTGTTGAGTGAAGAGGTGGAAACTCACCTGCACGCGGGCAAGCAGGTTGCGCGAATCGCTATGCACTGGGATGAGCGCCTGTCCCTGGTTATGGCGGAAGATCTGTGCCTGCGCCGGCTCAAGTTTGCGGACGAGTTGATGAAGGAAAACGAAGACATTCCCGAGGCCGACGAGGCGGCGCGCCTCGATGCAGACTATGCCCTGATGTCTCAGGCCATTAGCGAGTTGCAGGAACGCGTGATGACCGTGTTCGGCGGCGAGGCCGAATAAGCCCCGACATGTCGCAGCGCCCGGATACCGATGACTACCGGCGCCTGCTTCTCAGTGACACCCCCATGATGGATATGCGCTCGCCGGGTGAATTCACCCAGGGCGCCTTTCCCGCCGCCCACAGCCTGCCGCTTATGACCAATGATGAGCGCGCCGCGGTCGGCACCTGCTACAAGCGGGAGGGCCAGGATGCTGCTATTGCCCTGGGCCACCGTCTCGTCAGCGGCGAGGTGCGGCATGAGCGACTGGCGGCCTGGCTCGATTTCGCGCGGGAGCATCCGGACGGCTACCTTTATTGTTTTCGCGGGGGCCTGCGCTCGCGCACGGTGCAACAGTGGCTGCGCGAGCAGGGTGTGAACTACCCGCTGGTGCTCGGCGGCTACAAAGCGATGCGCCGCTTCCTTATCGACGAGCTGCAGCGCAGCGTCGAGCGCGCCAGCATTGTGCTCATCAGCGGTCGCACCGGCACCGGTAAGACACGCGTAATTGGGCAGATTCCACGGAGTGTCGATCTGGAAGGGATTGCTGCGCACCGCGGCTCCACCTTTGGCCAGCTACCACAGGGGCAACCCAGCCAGATCGATTTTGAGAATACCTTGAGCGTTGCGTTGATGAAGCTTTTGTCCGCGTCTGAGGGGGCCCTGTGCCTGGAAGACGAGGGACGCCTGATAGGCCGACTCTATCTGCCCCAGGCGCTGCGCGCCGCGATGGGAAGCGCACCGATACTTGAAGTGGAACACAGCCTGGATGAGCGCATTGATGTCATTATCGACGACTATGTGGTCGATCTTGGCCGCCGCTATAGTGACCTGCACGGACGCGAAGATGGCGCGCTGAAACACGAGCAAAAACTGCAGGCCGACCTGTGGAAAATTCGCAAGCGTCTCGGTAGCGAGCGGCAAACGCGTGTCAGCAGCTTGATGACGGATGCCTTCGCTGCCCAGCGCAGTGGCGGTGGACTCACACCCCACCGGGATTGGATCTACATCCTTCTGGCCGAGTACTACGACCCGATGTATGACTACCAGCTGTCGCAGCGCAGCGGCGAGATTCTCTTCCAGGGGCCGCGCGAACACATTGTGCGGCACGCGCTGGAGATGACCAGCGGTGCAGGCTAGCAGCCTCTATCGACGCGACCTTGTGCTGGTGGGTGGTGGCCATGCCCATGCCCTCGCCTTGCGCAGCCTGGCAATGTCCCCGCTCGATGGCCTGCGCATTACGCTTGTCTCGCCTGACAGCTTTACCCCCTACTCCGGCATGTTGCCGGGGCTGGTCGCCGGTCACTACCGCTTTGAAGAGGCCCACATAGATCTGGCGCGGCTGTGTCAGTGGGGTGGCGTGCGATTTGTACGCGCGGCGGTAACGGCCCTTCACCCGCAAACGCGCTCGCTCAAATTAGCGGGCCGGCCGCCGATGCACTACGACCTGCTAAGCATCGATATTGGTTCGAGTCCGGAGATGGCCAGTGTGCCCGGGGCGGCGGAGTTTGCCGTCCCTGTAAAACCTGTGGCCAGCTTCTGGCAGCGTTGGCAGGACGATCAAGCGAGGCTGCCAGGCGCTCGAGTTGCGGTGGTGGGCGGTGGCGCCGGCAGCGTTGAGTTGATCCTCGCCATGGCACATCGACTGGTCGATAAAGACTGCCGATTTACGCTGTACTGCGGCGGCGCGGAGATTTTACAGGGCTACAACGGCCGCGCCCGCGCCATCGTCATGCGCCGGCTGGCCAGCCTCGGTATTGATGTTCAGCTTGATTACCGCGTCGCTGAAGTCACGGAGCAGACGCTTCACAGTAAGTCGGGCGAGCGAGCTTTCGACCGTCTTTTCTGGTGCACGGGCGCCACTGCAGCGCCATGGATCGCCGGCAGCGGCCTGCCGGTAGTAGACGGCGGCTTTCTGGCGATCACCGATACGCTGCAATCCACGGCAGACCAGCGGGTATTTGGTGCCGGAGACATAGCGACACAGGTCGATAATCCGCGGCCAAAGGCGGGTGTTTACGCCGTACGACAGGCGCCCGTGCTCGCCCATAATTTGCAGGCAGCGCTGATGCAGCGCCCGTTAAAAACCCACCGCCCGCAGTCACGTTTCCTGTCGTTACTGTCGCTTGGCGATCGCAGCGCAGTGGCTGATCGCGGAGTTTTCAGTGCGTCCGGAGCCTGGGTCTGGCGTTGGAAGAATCGCATCGATCAGCAGTTTATGTCGCGGTTCGCCGAACTGGCGCCAATGGACTCTGGCAGCCCGCTGCAATCGCTGCCGGATCAGCCCGACAGGCAGGCGCCCTGTGGTGGCTGTGGTGCCAAGCTCTCGGCTGCCGTGTTGACCGAGGTGTTATCAACACTTGCCGAGCACTATCCCGAGCACTGCCTTGCCCGTGAGCCCGGTGATGATGCGGTCGCACTGCCCACTGCCCAGACGCCGCTCTTGCAGAGCATCGATACGCTGCGACAGCTGGTCGATGACCCGTACCTGATGGGTCGCATCGCGGCGAACCATGCGCTCAGTGATTTGTATGCCTGTGGCGCACAAGCGCTGTCCGCCTTGGCGACGGTGAGCCTGCCCTTCGCCACTGAGGCACTGCAACGGCGTGAACTGCTGCAGGTGTTGGGCGGTGCGCTGGATGAACTGGTGCCCCGGGGCTGCGTGTTGGCGGGTGGCCACAGCACCCAGGGCGCCGAGTTCAGCCTCGGATTCGCTGTGACGGGCAGTGCCCCCGCCCGCGGCGCGTTGCGCAAACGCGGCCTGCAGGTGGGTGACGCCCTGCTCCTGACCAAGGCCCTAGGCACCGGCGCTTTACTGGCAGGGCACATGCAATTACGCGCAGATGGCCGTGACATCGATGCAGCGCTGGCGATGATGCTGACAAGTAATGCGGCGGCGGCAGAGCTTGCCGTGAAGCACGGGGTCAGTGCCGCAACCGATGTGACCGGCTTTGGCCTGGCGGGGCACCTTCTGGAAATGCTCGATGAGACCCAGGGGGCGCGATTACAGCTGCCGCAGCTGCCGCTCTTGCCGGGTGTAGCGTCGGCGCTGGCGGCGGGCATTGTGAGCAGCAATCATGTGGCGAACCGTCAGGCGTCGAAGCGCATAAAGATTCCCGATCCGGTCGGGGAGATCGTGTTTGACCCTCAGACCAGTGGGGGCCTGCTGTTTGGCGTGGCGCCGTCCAGCGCGCGCGAGCTGCTGCGCGATCTGCACGCAGCGGGCTATGCTGATGCTGCGATTATTGGCGAGGTTGTTCAATGTGCACCCGGCGACGCGCCGGTGGAGGTTGTGACATGAGTGTGGCACCGGGTCGCTATCGACATTACAAGGGGGGTGAGTATGAGGTTCTTGGGGTGGCACGCCATTCTGAAACCGAGGAGGAACTGGTCGTCTACCGGCCTCTGTACGGCGAGCGCGGGCTCTGGGTGCGACCCTTGGCGATGTTTAGCGAGCAGGTGACCATCGACGGCCGCAGCGTAGCGCGCTTTGCGCCTGTTGGTGATGGGCAAGGTCATGGGTTCGGTGAATGAGACATGACACAGCGGCGTAACACTCGGGTCTTAACATAGTATGAATCTCCTCTACGTCTGTACTCACAACCGCTGCCGCAGCATTATTTGCGAGGCTGTCAGCAATCATCGCGGCGCAGGCCGGCTCGCGGCATACTCTGCGGGCAGCTCTCCCGCGGGTGAGGTCCACCCGCTGTCCCTGCGCTATCTGGCCCAGGCGGGTTATCCCACAGAGGGCCTGCAGAGCCAATCGTGGCATGACTTTCAGGGTCAGGACCTCGACCTGGTGCTGACGGTATGTGACAGTGCTGCGGGTGAATCCTGTCCGCTCTGGCTCGGCAGGAGCGTGAAGCTGCACTGGGGCCTCGCTGATCCCTCGAAGCTGGAGGGTAGTGAAGCCGAGATCGAAGCCGCATTTATGACGACGATCACTGAGGTGGAGCAACGCGTCGATGACCTGCTTGAATTGCCGCTTGAGGAGCTGCGCGCCAGCGACCTGCACGATGCCCTTGTGAATCTCGGCGCGCGCTAGCGCTCGGCGAAGTGCCTCAAGGCGTCACCGCTCAGGCGGTAGCCTATCCACTCGCTCATTGGCTCCGCTCCGATGGATTCATAGAGATCGATAGCCGGCTGGTTCCAATCCAACACGTTCCATTCAAATCGGCCACAGTCCCGATCCAACGCAAGCTGCGCCAGGTGTTTGAGCAAAGCGATTCCAGCACGACGGCCGCGATGCTCAGGGGGAACATAGAGATCCTCGAGGAACAGGCCGAGCTTGCCCGTCCAGGTTGAGAAGTTGAAAAAGTAAACGGCGATGCCCACAGCCTCGCCATCCGCGACGGCGATCGCCGCTTCGACGCGCGGGTGTTGGCAAAACAGAATGTCATGCAACTGCGCCGCTGTGGCCTCGACCTCATGCAGGGCCTTTTCATACTCAGCGAGGCCGCGGATCATGGCGAGGATGAAGTCGATATCGTCGGGCGTAGCCGCACGGACGTGGATGGAAGCCATGACTCAGTGTGTTTCCCAGTAGCGCGACATTTCCAGATAAAGGAATGAGGCTGTCCATGTGATCAGTACCAGGCCGGTAAGCGATTCAAGGCCAGTGAGGAAGCGCAGGTCACCAATGGGTTCGACGTCACCAAAGCCCAGGGTGGTGTAGGTGGTGAAGGAAAAATAGGCCGCGTCCAGCAGTGAGCCGTCAAAGTTGCCGCGCAGTTCGCCCCAGTTTTCGGCGTGATGCATCAGGTAGTAAGACAGCGCGAAGATCCACACTTCGACCGCGTGGGCACACAGGGCAGCAAATACGGCGAACACGATTCGCAGTCGATGCTTGATGTCGACCCGTGGCAGGATGCGAGTTATCAGGTGCAAGAATTCGTAGTGTATGGCTACCGCAAGGGCAACGACCACGCTGTTGACCAGAAAAACGTAAACCAATGCGCAGGCCCTCGGCGATTAAACGCGCCTAATGTACCGCGTTTGCGGGCGCCCCTGTAGCCCGAAGCGTCCCCTAGAAGCGCTTCTCGCCTGGCTCCCGCCGCAGCTCGTTGAAGAAGCCGAACTCCCAGGGACGCATGGCAACCAGCAGGCTGGTTCCGAATCGCTCTTCCAGTGGCAGGGCGGCATCCTCGACATGGAGCTCGTTAAAATCAGCGATAAGCCGCTCCATCCTGCGCGCCATCTCTGCGTTTGCCCCGCGCGATAGCATGCCGTTTCTGAACAGCAGCTTTTCGCCGGCGCCCTGAAAGCGGCTCTTCAGGAAGTCGGGCTGCACCTCGCGCTGGAAAAACTGTTGGATCGGGCCTCCGGGTAGCCAGCGAAAGTCAGAGGCCACGATGAGCCGATAGCGATTCAGAGGCAGCAACTCGATCACGCCAAGGCGGTCCAGACGGGCCATCAGTTGGATGCCTTCGTGTTCGCTCACGCTATAGGTCGCGATGATCTCGTCGAAGAGCCAGCCGTTGAGCACGCAGATCGCCGCCAGCAGCATTTTTGGGTCTCCCGCGATCTCTTTTTCCTGTGCCTCCGTGAGCGTGCTGATGCGCTTGCGACCCGCCTCCATCTTTTGCACCAGGTCTGAGATATCTAGGCCGATCAGCTCACACACCTGTTCCAGCCGCGACAGGGTAAAGCGTGATTCCGCGAACTGTCGTTTGACACTGCTCTCGGACAGCGCCAGACCCTGCGCGACATCGGCGTAGGTAAGGCCCCGAGCTTTCAGCTCCTGCTTGAGTGTGGCGACTAATGTGTGGACCTGGCTCATCACGCATTCCTTCAGTACACAAATACGATACTTCGAGTCCACTATAGCAGGACTTCCCCGTTTCAAGGTGAATTCAGCGCCCTTTTAGCGCCCAATGCAGGCATCCCGTGTTGACGGGTAACACATAGCTCGGCGCAACCGCCGAAGGAGATGATCATGACTACGCTGATTCCCTTGCCGCGCAAAGTACTGGCGGCATCCCTGACATTTTTGCTTGGCGCGGGTGCCTGCACCACAGCCCAGGCGGCTGGCTTGATGACCCCGGCATCCGGGGCCTTGCCGAAACTGGAAATTCGGCAGCACCACGTGGATGTCACCGTGGAAGATGGTTACGCCGTCACCACAGTAGAGCAGGAGTTTTTTAACCCACATAGCACTGCGCTGGAGGCGATCTACTCTTTTCCGGTGCCGGAACAGGCTGCCGTCGGTGAGTTTACCTACTGGATTGATGGCGTGCCTGTGACCGGCGAGATACTGGAGAAGGCGCGCGCCCGAGAGGTGTATGAGCAGGAAAAGGCCCAGGGCCGCGAAACCGCACTGACGGAAAAGGATGCTTACCGAAGCTTCGACAGTAGCGTCTACCCGGTGCGTGCGCAGTCGGCCGTAAAAATCCGGCTGGTGTATCTGCAGCCCGTCCACGTCGACATGGGCATCGGGCGCTATGTTTATCCGCTCGAGGAAGGGGGTGTGGACGAACAGAAGCTGGCGTTCTGGACCTATCAGGAAGAGGTCAGCGGCAGCTTCAGCTTTGACTTCAACCTGCGATCCTCCTACCCCGTTGATGGCCTGCGCCTGCCTCAGCACTCGCAGGCTGCAGTGACGCAGCAAGGGCCGGGTGAGTGGCAGGCAAGCCTGGCAAACGGTTCAGCGACCGTGGATGAGGAAGGTGTCGCAGCGGCAGCCGCCGGCGCAGCCCACCGGCTGGATGAGGACATTGTGGTGTACTGGCGCCATCAGCAGGGGCTACCGGGCAGCGTGGATATGGTGACGCACAAGCCTCCGGGCAGCGAGCGCGGCACCTTCATGATGACGCTGACGCCCGGCGATGACCTGAAGCCGGTCACTGCGGGACGGGATTGGGTGTTCGTGCTCGACATATCAGGCTCGATGCAGGGCAAGTATCACAGCCTGGTGGAGGGCATTAAGGGCGGGCTCAACAAGCTGCACCCGGACGACCGTTTCCGGATTGTGCTGTTTAACTCCAGCACCCGGGAGCTGACACCGGGCTTTGTCGCGGCAACACCGAAAGAGATTCAGCGCTACATGGTCGCGCTCGAAAACGTTCAACCCGGCAGCGGCACCAACCTGTATGCGGGCCTTGATAAGGGCATCCGCGGCCTGGACGCAGACCGTCCCTCAGCGCTGGTACTGGTAACGGACGGCGTAGCCAACGTGGGTGTGACCGAAAAAAAAGACTTCCTCGAACTGCTGGAGCAGCACGACGTTCGTCTCTTTACCTTTGTCATGGGCAACAGCGCCAATCGGCCGCTGCTCGATGGTATGACGGCAATATCCAATGGCTTCGCCATGAGTATTTCTAACGGCGACGACATTGTTGGTCGGCTGGTGCAGGTGGGCGAGAAACTGAGCCATGAAGCCTATCGCGACATCGACGTGCGTGTGGATGGCGTGAAGGTGAGAGACCTGTCCCCGGCCAACATTAGTAGCCTGTATCGAGGGCAGCAGCTGATCTTGATGGGCCACTACTGGGGCGATGGCCCGGCGGATGTCACGATTCGCGGCAAGGTGGGTGCAGAGAATCGCGAGTACAAAACGCGCTTCGATTTTCCTGCGCGCAGCGAGCGCAATCCGGAGATCGAGAGACTTTGGGCCTATGCCAGCATCGAGGACCTGCAGGCACGCATGGATTACCTTGGCGCGGACGCTGATAGTGAACAGGCGGTGGTAGACCTGGCAATGGAGTACGGCCTGGTGACGGACTACACCTCAATGGTGGTGGTGCGCGAAGACGTGTTCAAGCAGCTCGGTATGGATCGCAAGAATGCTACGCGGGTGGCACTGGAGCAGCAGGCGCGGCAGCATCGCGCTGCCAATAGCGTGCAGAACAATCGCGCGGACAGCCAACAGCCTGCCTTCAATAGCCCGCGAGCGACACCGTCTGGCGGTGGTGCCATGGGCCCCTGGTCGCTGCTTATGCTCTTGCCGCTGCTGCTGGCGGGACGCCGGAGGCGCTCGTGAAGACGCCCTGGCTGACCATGGCGCTGGCATCGATAGCGGGGCTCTTGCATTTGCTGCCTGAAGCGATTCGCAGCAGCCTGTATTTCGATAAGGCACAGTTGGCCCAGGGTAATCCCCTGGGCCTCTTTACGGGCCACTGGCTGCACGGCGACGGCGAGCACCTGCTTTGGAATGTCGCGGGCCTGCTGGTTCTGGGCGGTTTGATTGAACAGTTTTCGCGGCGACACCTGGCCGTGGGCCTGGTTGCTGGGACGCTTGCTGTGAATATGCTGCTGCTGGCGCCCTGGCTGGAATTGCAGCGTTACTGTGGCCTGTCTGGCGTGTTGAACACCTTGCTGGTGATCGCGCTGCTGCACCTCTGGCATACCTCGCGCTCGCTGGTTATACCCCTGATAGGGCTGCTCAGCCTTGGCAAGATCTTTATCGAGATGCAGGCGGGAGTCGCCCTGTTCACGCACACCGCCTGGCCACCCTTCGCGGCGGCGCACCTGGCGGGCGTGATTGGTGGCGGCATCGTGCTATGGTGGGCGGGTTCCCAAAAACACGCGCCTTCGTCGGCGTGACAACAGCGGAATAGATGGGGAAAGCAGCAATGGGTATGTGGTCACAGGCGCGGGCAATGGCCGCGCAAACGCCGGAAGAACGCAATCGCTACGTGGATTTCTTGCGAGCTGTCTCGATTCTTTTTGTCATCGTTGGCCACTGGCTGATCACCACGGCGGAGTACGACCCGACCAGCGGTGTGATCACCCCGGTTCTGGCACTGGAGATCGTACCCTGGACGGCCTGGCTCTCCTGGCTGTTCCAGGTGATGCCGATCTTCTTTATTGTCGGTGGCTACTCTAACGCCATTTCACTGGCGGGCGCCGAACGCAAGGGCCTAAGTTACGCGCAATGGCTGACTGGCCGGCTGCATCGACTGCTGACGCCGCTGACTGCGCTGGTACTTTTCTGGGCGGGCCTGTCGCTCGCCCTCACCGCGCTTGGTGCATCATCGGAAACGGTGGTGTTTCTGTCACGCACGGCATTGGTACCGACCTGGTTCCTGGCGATCTACACGATGATTGTTCTGCTCGCGCCGGCAACGCACGCTTTCTGGCGGCGCTATGGATTCGCCTCGCTCGGCGTGTATATCGCGCTGGCGATAGCGGTGGACGGCGCCTACTTTCTGCTGGATATGAAGGCCCCGGGCTGGACCAACTATTTCTGGGTGTGGCTCGCCATGCATCACCTGGGCTTTGTCTGGCAGGAGGGCCGCCTGCCCAGGACGGTATGGCTGCTCATCTTGTCTGCGGCTGCGCTGGCTGTGCTGTATTACCTCACGGTCATCGGCCCCTACCCGATTGCCATGGCCGGCTCGCCCGGCGAGGAAGTGAGCAATACCCTGCCACCGAAGATCACACTCATCACACTGGGCCTGGCGCAGTTCGGCCTGCTTATGGCACTGGAAAATCCGATGCGAAAAGCCTTGGGCAGCCTCAGGCTGTGGACGGCCACTGTGCTTGTGAACAGCATGATTATGAGTATTTACCTGTGGCACATGACAGTGCTGCTGGCGCTCTTTGCCGCAAGCTATTACCTCGGCGGTGTGGGCCTGACTCTGGAGCCAGGCTCCAGTGAGTGGTGGCTGGCGCGGCCTGCGTGGTTGTTGGTTCCTGGGATTTTGCTAGTTCCGGTTGCTTTGCTGGCCTCGCCACTGGAGCGCCTGGCTCGCGGTGCCGATGCGCCAGTGCCCGCTGCCTGGCGTTTGGTATTGGGCGCGGTTATGACCGGCGCTGGCATCACCATGGCAACTCTCCTTGGTTTCAACGGCACGCTCTTTTCAGTGGCGAGTACGGGTGCGATTCTGCTGCTGGCGGGTGGCGCGTGGATTTGCGGTATTCTGCCAATATCGCGCTCCAGGGCAGGGGCATAGAACATGGCCTATCAATGGCAACTCGCCTTGCAAAAGTCGCTGAAGCGCAACCGGCGTGAAGCGCACAATCGCTACCTGCAGTTGGCAACCATCGGCCTCGATGGTTTTCCCGCTAACCGCACCGTAGTGTTCCGCGGCTTTGGCGAGAACGGCGAGCTACTGATCGTCACTGACCGCCGTAACGATAAGTTCGCTCAGGTCGAAAACGACCCCCGCGTTGAGGTGAGCTGGTACTTCACACGCAGCCGCGAGCAGTATCGCTTGCGCGGCCAACTTGCACTGGTCGACGCCCAGGGCGCTCATGCCCCAGCGCGCATGGCCGCCTGGAACAAGCTATCGGAAGCTGCGCGCGAGCAGTTTTTCTGGCCGCATCCCGGCGCCCCGGTGGGTGACGACACGAACCTGACTACGAGCGCTGAGCCGCCGGCACATTTTCTGCTCGGGATGTTGACCGTGCAACGAGTTGATCACCTGCGGCTTGCCGGCAGCCCACAGCAGCGCATGATTTCGCAGATGGATGGCGAGGCCTGGCTCAGTACCGCTGTTAACCCCTGAGCCACTTGGGCAGTTGTTCAGGCACAACCGTAACGCCTTCTCCAAGGTGAAGCGTACCGGCCACCTCTACGACGCCGACAATGCCGCGCAAGAACTTTGCCGCCTGAGAAAAGGCGGAGTCCGCTAGCGGCTCACCCGAGACGCTGCGTTTTGTTTGCGCAAGCTGTGCACTCATGTCGAGGCACGGGGGATTGTATTCCTCAACCATCAGCTCAACGCCGCCGTCGAAACGGATGATGGTGCCGCGCGCCAGGCGAGACAGTCCGCGCGGTGCTGGGGTGGCATAATGCAGTGCCAAACAACGAGAGAATCAGTAAGGGAAAGAGTATGGCCACGAGAACACTGGTTGTGATGCTGATGCTAGGCCTGCTGAGCGCCTGTGCCGACAGCGATCGAAGGGCAGGCGTGACTTTCACCAGCGCTGAAGGTGTGGCCATCGGCGGTTATGACCCGGTTGCGTATTTCACTGAGGGAGCGGCAACGAAAGGTAGCCCCGAGTACAGCGCTGAACATGGCCGGGCCACCTGGTGGTTCGCCAATGCTGAGCATCGCGACAGTTTCATTGCCAACCCCAAGGCTTATACGCCCGCTTATGGTGGTTGGTGCGCCTACGGTGTGGCCGAAGGCTACGCGGCAGAAACCGACCCCGTAAATGGCTGGACCATCTACGAGGGTCGGCTTTACCTGAACTGGGATGCCGAAGTCGCCGCAGCCTGGAATGCCGACCGGGCAGCCCTTTTGGAGAAATCAGAAGCCTACTGGCCCGGCGTCAACCAACAGCTCTCGGATGGGAGCGCGACCGTTCACTGGCACTGATAAATTCGACGAGCCAAGGCAGGCGCGAGCCAGGATGGGTTATTTGGTTCGGTCCACGGCGACTCTCGAGACGTACATTGTTTCGCCACGGCGTTTTCGCCAGCGCTCCCTTTACTGGGTCTGGTCTTGGCAGCGTTTGGTTTGATGATCGCTGGGCGCCGGCGCCTACGACGGGGCTGATACTCAGGAGGCTCAGAAGACCAGATCCAGTCCAACGCCAAGTGTTCGCGGAGCAGCGAACTCGAACGCAGCTTGCGGAAAGAAGGTTATCTGGCCTGTGGTCGCATTGACGTTACCGTAGTCTCTGCTGGTCGGGTCGGTATCGTCAAAAAGGTTGGTTCCGAAGGCGAACAGAGTGAAGCGTTCAGTGGCATAACCGATGCGCGCGTTCAGAATGGACTGCGGGTCTACTTCCTCGTCAAGATCCGGGCCTAGCTCGGCAGGGCCAAGGTTCTCGATGTTACGGAAGGACTGGCGCTCTCCGACGTAGTTGAGGCTGGCGTCGGTGAAGAACCCGGTTGGATGCTTGTAAGAGCCGCCGATGATGAAGCTTACTGGCGGCGCGTTCGGCAGCTCATTTCCCGCAAGGTTTTCAAACTCTGATCCCGGCGGTCCATAGGGGAAGTCGTCAAACTCTGCATCCAAGAGGCCTAATGAGCCGTAAAGGCTAATCTCTTCAGAAACGATGAAATCAACTGAGAGCTCGGCGCCGTAATAGGTCGATTCCCCGGCGTTAACAGTAATGAAGTCATCACCCAGGCCGCTCGCGCCCGTAAGGTTGATCTGCTGATCATCCAGAACGCTGTAAAAAAAGTTCCCGTTGAGGGTGAGCTGGCGTTCCAGCCACTGTGATCGAAAGCCGACTTCGTAATTGGTGAGATACTCCGGCTCGTAGGAGCCGATATTGAATTGGAAGCCATCGGTCGTTGAAAATGTGCCGCCCGCGCGATAGCCGCGCTGGACAGAACCGAAGAACGATAAATTTTCGGTGGCGTTATAGGTCAATGTGCCACGCGGCAGGACAGCGTCAAACGAGGTGTCCTGGGGCGTTGGCGGTGTGACGGGGGCCAAGGAAAGCAGCACACTGCAAGGCGCGGTGATGAACGGTTCGTCGGTTGGTGGCGAAACACCCGGCGGCAATGCTGCCACTGGCACGGTCGCAACGCAGGAGTCGGGCGCAATACTCAAGCTTGTCAGTCCTTCACCGGTTGTTGAGAATTCCTCATTGTCGTAGCGAATGGCAAAGTCGAAGGCCCACTTTTCGTTCGGTTCGTAGCGCGTTGAGAAGTAGAGGGCGTAATTTTCTCTCTCCGAATCGAGTATGCCGTTCGCACTCAACACGGAGTTTTCCGGTGTGATGGGAATCGGGAAGCCAATGGCGTCGGGAACAAAATTGAAGCTGTTATCGATGCGATTGGATTCATCCTGAAAATAGTATGCGCCAAGGTAGCCGCTCCAGCGCTCGAGTGAATATTCGAGCCGCAGCTCTGCTGAATAGGTCGTAGTGTCAATGAATGAGCCAAAGTCATTGCCAGGGAAACGACCCGGATCTTGGGGGTCACCCAAAATGAAATCTGACTCAAGCTCCTCATAGGTTGCGATTGCGCGAAGTGTCAGCTCGGGCGTCAGATCGTAGGAAATATCCGAAAGGATACGGAACGTTGTTAGGTCGATCACGCTTGGCGGCCCGAATGTAACGAGCTCTTCGGGGTCGAAGTCTGCGAAAGCCGGATCGAGCGCGGATGTCGGTGACACGACAGAGTTCGCTCCACCTCGCTCAAGGTCGTTGAAATCCACAGCCACTTCGGCACGCAATGCGCTAAGGGACTCTGGCTCGAACAGCAGCTTGCCGCGGAGCATAAGGTTGTCAAAGGCCGTCGGATCGGACACCCCGACACCGGAGTCAATAAAACCGTCTGTTTCCTGGTAGTCGGCTGCGAATCGTGCGGCCAGCTGGCCTGGAATGATAGGCCCCGAAACAACACCTGCGTACTGCCGGGTACCGAATTCGGCGGCGCGGACGCGCGCCTTCCCTTCAAAATCAAAGGTGGGGTCGGCAGTGCGCAGGATTATGGCTCCGGCAAGCGCGTTACGCCCCTGCACGGTGGACTGTGGTCCCCGCAGAATCTCGATCTGATCGATGTCCCAGATGGTGTCGGAAGAAAAGCCAATCGCCAGCGGTGCGCCGTCCAGATAGATATTGGACGTCTCGCCCTGCCCCGCGGTGCCGCGCCTGCTGATGCCACGGATGGTGATATTGTCGTTTCCTGCGCCGGTGACAATGTTAGGCGTGCGTTGCAACACGTCCTGGAGATCGAAAAGTGCTTCTGCATCCAACCGTTCCGGGTTGAAGATCTCAACCGATACGTCAGTCTCCTGAAGTGATCGGCCCTGCTTAGTACCGATAACGAGTATGGTTTCTATTTCCCGGCTTTCAACAGGATCTGCGGCGGGAACTGAAGGTTGCGCAAGTGCTATGGGCGCCGTGCTGAGAATGCCCAAATTCAATGCTGCAGCGACGCCTACTGACCGAACAGCGAGCGTCCTATCGCGACGGCGCATGAAAATATCTCCCGATCCATTTACTGCGAATGCTTCTCGTTATTATTATAGCCGCATCCGCAAGGATATGTGTCAGGATTCAAAAGCTGGGCGTTTTCCGAGAAAAGCGCCCTGCAGCAATGTAGCCCAGCAATGCCAGCGTTGAGGCCGTCAGCATAATGGCGAACAGCCCTGATGCCCCCAGATGCTGAAACAAACCCACCGTTTGCGCGGCCAGCGCACTCACAGTAAGTTGAATGAAAGAGAAGAGCCCTGACCCTGCGCCGGCGTTATCGCCGGCTGCTGCCAGCATGCCCGCCTGGGCGCCGGGTAGCGCGACTCCCGATGCAATGCCCAACAAGGAAGCCGGCATGAAGAGCGCTAGCGGCGCAAGTTCAATACCCGATGTCCAGAGGAATCCGAGCAGGCAGGCCAACAAGCCAGCGGCGGCACCGATGCTGGTCAGCCGCTCGTTGCTGTATTTGTCGGCATATCGACCTGCCAGGAGGCTGCCGACAAAGTAACCAAAGGGCACCAGCACGAAGTAGAACCCGTAGACGGTGGCTGGGTAGCCGAGCGTTTCCGACATGATATAGGGTGCGCCCGCTACGAAGCCGAAGAAGGCGGCCTGGCTTAAGGTGCCGAAAAGTAAAAACTTGAGATAGTTGGCATTGCCAAGCACGCTGAGGTAGCCGGTACGTACAGATGCCTGGTTCTGTTGGATCTTGTTCGGCCGCGTCTCCGGTAGCCTTATGGCCACGGTAGCCAGCAGCGCTGCAGCCACGATGGCGATGACGATAAAAATTGTTCGCCAGCCCGCGCCGTCAACCAGTACCCCGCCCATGATGGGGCCTAGCATCGGTGCCAGTGTCATAGCCGCAGTGATATAAGCAAGCACGCCAGTGGATTTTTCGTCCCCATAGACATCGCGAACGATCACGCGCGCCAGCACAAAGCCCGTGCTGGCCCCTGCTGCCTGTAGCGCCCGACCGAGGATGACCATTTCAATATTCGGGCCGACTGCGCATAACACACTACCAAGGGCACCCAGGCCTATTCCTGCAAGCAAGACAGGCTTGCGGCCGAAGCGATCTGCAAGCCCGCCATAGGCTAGAGACGCAATGGCCATCGTCAGGATCGACACAGACAGCGTAAGCTGGGCGACTGATGCGGTAACCTCGAACTCTGCGGCAATCGCTGGGATAGCGGGCACAAAGGATGACATGGCGAGTGGGCCGAGCGACGTTACCATTACCAATGTCAGTAAAAACAGGCGCGATTTGGCCAGATCGACGCAAGCAGGGAGGCGTTGTGGCGCGCACGATAGCTCCGCGGGTTCTGAGCAGGGGCAGCAGGGATTGCGGCCCGCTGAAAGTGTTAAGTCGGCGTCTTGCATTACGATGATTCTACAGCTTGTTGCTTACGGCGCTGCAGTAACCAGTAGAACACCGGTGTCAGTAGCAGCCCGAATACGGTGACCCCGATCATGCCCGCGAACACCGCTACACCCATCGCCTGACGCATTTCCGCGCCGGCACCCGTCGCCAAGACCATCGGTAGCACACCCATGATGAAGGCCATCGAGGTCATGAGGATGGGCCGCAGCCGCAGGCGGCCCGCCTCGCGGATAGCCTCCAATGCCGTTTTACCTTCGCTCTGCTTTTCGCGGGCGAACTCCACCAGCAGGATGGCGTTCTTGGTGGCGAGGGCCACCAATACAATCAAGCCGATCTGCGTGAAGATGTTGTTGTCGCCACCGGTGGCGATCACGCCGCTCATGGCCGAGAACAGGGTCATGGGCACGATCAGAATGATCGCCAGTGGCAAACGCAGGCTCTCATACTGGGCAGCGAGCACCAGAAAGACCAGCACCACCACCAGCGGGAACACGATCAGCGCGGTGTTGCCAGCCAGAATCTGCTGGTAGGTGAGCTCCGTCCACTCATAGGTCATGCCCGGGGGCAGGCTTTCGTCGAGGATTTTCTCAATGGCCTGACGGCCCTGCCCGGAGCTGTAGCCGGCGGCGGGAGCCGCGTTGATATCTGCTGCTGTGAAGCCGTTGTAATGCATCACGCGATCGGGGCCGGTGATGGGCTCTACCGTCATGAAGGAACCCAGGGGCACCATGGCGCCTTCGTTGTTGCGCACCCGCAGGCGGGTGATTTGCTCGGGCTCCTGGCGGAAATCCTCCTCTGCCTGCACGTTGACCTGGTAGGTGCGCCCGAAGAGGTTGAAGTCGTTGGCGTACATTGAGCCGAGATAAACCTGCAAGGTATCGAAGGCCTCATCGATGGCGATACCCTGGCGCTTGGCCTTGCTGCGATCCACATCGAGGTTGAGCTGGGGCACGCCAATCTGGAAGGTGGAGAACACGCCGGCCAGAGCCGGATCTTCGTTGGCCTTTTGCGCGACCTCCTGGGTGATATTGAACAGCGCGTCATAACCCAGATTGCTGCGATCCTGAATCTGCAGCTTGAAGCCACCGATTGTTCCGAGGCCCTGCACCGGCGGCGGTGGGAAGATCGCAATAAAGGCATCCTGAATGGCCTGATACTGTCCGTTCAGCGAGCCGGCAATGCTATTGGCGGAAAGCTCAGGATCCTTGCGCTCATCAAAGGGCTTGAGCGTAACGAAGACGATCCCGCTGCTGGTGCTGTTGGTAAAGCCGTTGATATTCAGGCCCGGAAAAGCCACGGCGGATTCCACACCCGGATGCTCCAACGCCAGGCGCGACATCTCGCGAATCACCTCGTCGGTGCGATCTAAAGACGCGGCTTCCGGCAACTGCGCGAAAGACACGAGATACTGCTTATCCTGCGTGGGCACGTAACCGGTGGGTGTTGAGTCGAACTGCAGCCAGGTGATGCCCATCAGGCCACCGTAGATCAGAAGCACGATGGCACTGTAGCGAGCAAGCTTCTGAATACCGCCGTCGTAGAGTTTGGCGGAGCGCTCGAACAGCCTGTTGAAGGGCTTGAACAGCCAGCCGCCAAAGACCTTGTTCAGTGCACGGGTCAGGCGATCGGGCTCGGCGTCGGCCGGGCGCAGCAGCAGTGCGCTTAAGGCCGGGCTCAGCGTCAGTGAGTTGATCGAGGAGATGACGGTGGCAATAGTGATCGTCAGCGCAAACTGGCGGTAGAACTGGCCACTGAGACCGGACATAAACGCCGTAGGGATAAACACCGCGGCCAGCACCAAGGTAGTGGCGATAATCGGGCCGGTGACCTCGCGCATCGCTTTCTGTGTAGCGCTTACTGGGTCGAGCCCTTCGTCGATGTTGCGCTCGACGTTCTCCACTACCACGATGGCATCATCCACGACGATGCCAATCGCCAATACCAGGCCAAACAGGCTCAAGGCATTCAGTGAGAAGCCCATTAGGTGCATCACGGCGAAGGTGCCAACCAGGGAAACGGGAACGGCCACCAGCGGGATGATTGACGCGCGCCAGGTTTGCAGAAAGAGCACCACAACTAAAACCACCAGAAGCATCGCTTCCAGTAGAGTCTGTACCACCGCCTGTATAGACTCGCGCACGAAGACAGTCGGGTCATAAACGATCGAGTATTCAACGCCCTCCGGAAAGACTTCAGAGAGCTCCGCCATGGTCGCCCGAACCTGATCGGAGACTTCAATAGCGTTGGAGCCGGGTGCCTGGAAGATCGGCATGGCCACGGCCGGACGATTGTCGAGCAGCGAGCGCAGGGCGTAGGAATCAGAGCCTAGCTCAATGCGGGCGACGTCGCGCAGGCGCGATATTTCACCCCGCTCGCCAACCTTGATAACGATGTCGCCAAACTCCTCTTCTGTGGTCAGCCGGCCTTTCACGTTGATCAGGAGCTGGAAGTCGGAGCTGCCAGAGGGTTGGGCGCCCAGGCTGCCCGCTGCTGCCTGACGGTTCTGCTCGCGAATAGCGGCAACCACATCACCCGGGTTCAGCTCCAGCGCTGCGACTTTGCCGGGGTCCAGCCACACGCGCATGCTGTACTCGCCCGCGCCGAACAAGCGCACTTCACCCACGCCGTTGATCTTCGCCAACTCATCCTTGACCCGCAGGTGCGCGTAGTTGGAGAGATACAGCATGTCGTAGCGGTCATCCGGTGAGGTCAGGTGCACCACCATTGTCAGGTCGGGCGAGGACTTGTTGGTGACTACGCCCAGGCGCTGTACTTCCAGCGGCAGGCGCGGGAGGGCGCGATCAACCCGGTTCTGCACTAGCAACTGGGCATCATCGGGATCGGTACCGATGGCGAAGGTGACGGTAAGGGTCATGCGGCCATCGGAGGTCGCCTGGGAGGACATGTAGAGCATGTCCTCAACCCCGGTGATCGCCTGCTCCAGCGGTGAGGCCACCGTCTCGGCGATGACCTTGGGGTTAGCGCCGGGGTAGCTGGTGGCTACAACCACAGTGGGGGGAACGACTTCCGGATACTCTGTGATCGGCAGCTGCCAGACGGCCAGTGCCCCGCCGATGAACATCAGCAGGGAGATGACAGCGGCGAAGATGGGGCGCTTGATGAAAAACTGGGAAAAGTTCATGTCGGTCTCCGATCCGTCTCGCCGGCCTTAGCCTTTAGCGACCACTTGTTGTTGCAGGGCTGCCAGGGCATCCAGTGTGCCGGGCTTGGCCATGCTGACTTGATTAGGGTTCACGCTGTCGCCAGCACGTACGCTTTGCAGGCCGCGCACCACGATCACCTCGTCGCCGTTCAAGCCTTCGGTAATCAGACGCAGGCCGGACACTTTCTCACCGAGTTCTACCTCACGGTAGTGCACGGTGTTGCTCGCGTCGACCACCAGTACGTAGCGGCGATCCAAGTCAGTGCCGATAGCGCGGTCGTCCACCAGGATGCCCTCGTAGGTGCCGCTGCCCACCAGCTGGATGCGGGCGAACATGCCCGGGATCAGGAAGCCGTCGCTGTTGTCGAAGACGGCGCGACCGCGAATGGTGCCTGTTGTGGGGTCGACCTTGTTGTCGACGAAGTCCATGTGGCCCGGGTAGCCGAACTCGGTATCACCGGCGAGGCCCAGCAATACCGGATTCTTCTCCTCGCGGCTGCTTGGGCGCGCGCCTTCCCGAGCCATACGGGCGTACTTCAGGTAGCTCTGCTCATCCGCATCGAAGTAGGCGTAGATTTCCTCGGTGGAAACAATCGTTGTGAGGATGCTGTCGCCGGCGTTAATGAAGTTACCTGCGGTGATGCGAGCGTTCGACACACGGCCGTCGATAGGCGCGCGCACCTGGGTGAACTCGAGCTGCAGAAGGGCGTGCTCCAGAGAGGCCGTGATGGACTCTACTCTCGCCGCGGCCTGCTGGTTGGCGGCGTCACGCTGTTCCAGCATCTCGCGGGAAATTGCCTGCTTCTCCGCCAGCTCCTTGGCACGACGCAGTTGGGAATGGCTGAGGCTCAACTGGCTTTCGGCACTGGCCAGCTCCGCCTGCAGGCGCTCAACTTCCGCGCGAAAAGGGCGATCATCGATCTGGAAGAGCATGTCGCCTTTGGCGACGCGTTGGCCCTCTGTAAAGGTCACCTCAGCCAGGTAGCCAGAAACACGAGCGCGCAGTTGTACCTGCTCCGGCGCCACCAGGGTGCCGGTGAACACATCCCACTCGTTGATGGATTGCTGAATGACCGGTGCCACGGTAACGGCCGTAGCCGCGCGCGCGGGTTCCGGGCTCTCGGGGCGGCTGCCGCCGGTGTTGCAGGCTACCAGCAGTGCGACGCTGGCGATGGTCAAAGCAGTGCGAGTCATCCTGGAAATAATCATCTTGTCACCTCATTGAGTGCGTTGTGCCTCGGTATGGGTGTCACTATAGGAACTGGCCTATAATAAAAAAAATTATAGTTAGATATGCAATACATCATTTATAGTGATGTATTGCGAAGGAGCGGGAGGGTGTGCGGTGCGCCCACAGGAACTGAATCTGTTAATGGTATTTGACGCCATCATGACCGAGGGCTCGATCACCCGGGCGGCGGACCGACTGGCGATGACACAGCCTGCGGTCTCAAACGCGGTGTCGCGCATGCGGGTGGTTTGGAAGGATGAGCTTTTCGTGAAGGAGGGCCGCAACATTCGCCCGACCCGCCGCGCGCTGGAGCTGTGGAATAGCGTACGCGATCCTTTGAAGGATCTGGGCCGTGCGCTCGCCCCGAATAGCTATGACCCCGCTACCTCAACAAGGACCTTTCGAGTGGCCGCACCTGTGGGGGTGGTCGATGTTTCCTGGCCCCAGCTGCGTAGGTTAATCGAGGCCGAGGCGCCCGGGGTTTCGGTGCACGCCTTGCCCTATAACAGTCTGAACGGCGAGCAGCTGCTGACCAATGCGGAGGTCGATATCGTGATTTCGGTCTCCTCCATGATCGCGGACAGGCCCTACCTCTTGAACGAATACCTCTACGGCACCCACTATATGGCGGTGATGCGCGCGGGCCACCCGCTGGCTGAAGTAGAACTCGATCTGGAGGCCTTCTCTAATGCTGATCACCTGCTGGTCTCCCTATCCGGAGATACCTCGGGCTTTACCGACCGCGTGCTCGCTCAGAACGGGCTGAAGCGCAAAATCGCCATGACGGTGAATCACTTCAATGTGCTCGCGCCCATCCTGGAAAGTTCTGATCTGATAACGGTAGCCCCCACAATGACAGTAGAAGAGGCGGTGGCCGCGGGTACCTTAATCCTGAAGCCATCTCCGGTGGAGCTTACCAAGAACAGTATCAGCGCGTTTTGGCATCAGCGGCAGGATCGCGACCCGGGCCTGCGCTGGCTGAGACAAAAGCTCGGGCAAGTGCTCAGGGCCAGAGCTGATGAGCACGAAGAGATAATGGCGGAACACTGTAAATTCACGCCCCCGGGGCAGGAATCGTGGACGGAATGAGGCTTGGCGCAGCTACCTCCGCGCAGCAAGCCACCGGTGGTGCAGACTAACAAGCCCAAGTATCCCCAGCATCAGCACCGCAAGCCAGGCTTTGGTCATTGTAGGTACGGACGCTGGAGCTACTTCCGCGAGATCGCATTCAATGGTCTCAAACAAGATCCACTCGTAGCTCAGCCCATTGATCGTGATACTGCCAGCGGCAGGGTCCGCCGCAGCCAGGTTAGCGCAAATCCCGGCGGCCTCACCCATGGGCACAGAGTGAATGAAGCGCAGGGTGTCGGTGCCGGGTTGCGGAGATCCCGAGCCGGAATCTCCTGAGATGAGTCCCTGAATAACGGCACCATCGCCGACAGTAATAACATCATCTCCGAGGTTACCAATAATCGCTTGCTCTGGTGCTGTCGCAATGACGGTAGCATTGGTGATCGTAATGACGTCATTACCCGCACCCGCCGAAATTGTTTCATCTCCAGCGGTGATGTTGGTCAGCGTACCACCAGACACGATGATGGTATCGTTGCCATCTTCCGACTGAATGACACCATCCTCCGCTGTCAGTGTGCCACCTGTAATGGTGATGTTGTCGTTGCCGTTTCTGACGTTTATGACTTCATCGCCGCCTGTAAGAGTGCCCCCACTAATCAAAATGGTTGTTTGTACGGATATAGCTTCTGCGATCTCGATGACTTCGCCACTGGAATTCAGCGTTCCGCCCGAAATTGTGACCTCGAGGCTGCCGCCGTCGATGGTTTGGAGAATAATGTCGTCATCGCTGCCGAAACCACCAGCTTGTGTAATGGTGCCCCCGGACATGGTGAAGACATTGGCGCCGCCACCAAGATCGAACACCGCAGGCCCGCCCGCAGATACCGTCGCTCCGGGGAGCACAGTGACTTCATCGCCCACAGGGTTGCCGACGAAGCCATCCGGATCATTGCCCGTGCATTCGACCATTTCACCGCCCTCTAGCGTTGTCCCTGTGACCTGGCAGTCAGCGAATGCGTTCAGTGAACAGCCAAAAAGCAGCAGCCCGGCGAACAGCCGATCGAGTCGTTTCATTAGATAGGTTTCCCCTTGGTTCTTATATGCACGTGCGATGGATGAATTGTCTCAAGCAGCGCACATGGCAGTTGCTAGCTGTAGCAGACTATACCGGCACTAGTGCAATTCACGTTTGATCAGATGTCCCAAAAGGTCATGACACTATGTCTCAGGATTATCAGGCAGTTGGGGGCCTGAATAGCGCAATTTTGTTATTCTCGATATGTAACGGCTAATCCGCGGGATTAAGTGTGCATGCCCAAAATAACCAGTGAGCGCTACGATTCCAGTGTTTTGCCGCCGGACCAAAGGCTTGAGGACTTCCAGCAATTTATTGCGCCGTTTTATGAGATTTGGCCAATCGGTAGTGCCGATCAGTTTGGGATTTTCGCAACAGGACATCGCATCGATGACCTGCTGTTTAACCAGGTTGAATTCAGCCCCGCCCGCTTTCGCCGTGGTGCGGAGCATCTACAAGGCGACGGCCAGGACTTTCTGGTCCTCGAAGCCATGATTGATGGTGAGCAGACGGTTGTTATGAAGCATGGCCATGTGCACATGCGCCGAGGATATGTGTATCTCCGCGACTGGTCTCACGAGTACGAAGCCTATACGTCGGCCATGCGCATTAACTCCATAGTGATCCCTCGACATCGACTGTCGATAAGTGCAGATGCCGTCGCAAGCACCCCGGTGTTGTCCTTCTCACTGGAGGAGCCTGATGGCCGCATGCTGGCGCTGCTCTGGCAGCACTTGCTTGCAGAATTCGACGTTATCAGCAGTGACCAGGCGCGGCCGCTGTGCGCTGCGTTTCTCGCATCCCTAAGCAGCCTGCTTGGAGACACCGGCGGCAAAACCCCATCGGTGTCTCTCGGCGCCATGCAGCAATACCTTAATGTACGTCTACAGGGTGAGCTCAGTGTCGACGGCCTGTGCGAGAGGTTTCAAGTATCGCGAAGTACGGTGTACCGACTGTTTGAGCCACTGGGAGGTATCAGGACGTTCATTACCCGGGCTCGGCTGGAGCGAAGCTACGCAGAACTACTTGCATCAAACCCTGCGAGGGTCACCGTGGCGGGAGTCGCCGCTTCTTGGGGGTTTCCGGAAGCGAGTACTTTTTCTCGACGGTTCCGGGCGCATTTTGGTCTGCCCCCCTCTGAAGTGCTCGGTCGAGCATACGTTGAACCCAGTGCTCCGCCGAACGAAGAGATATCCAGCGATGCAGATCCATCGAGAACATACAGAAGGTGGTTGGCCGAAGTATCCGGTCGACTGAGTCAACACCCGACCTGACCAGTGAGATATCTTGTGGAAGGGTTGGCTACTCCGGCTCGCTGGACATTGCAAGTTCGTTCTGGCCCAGCGCGGCCTTGGCATCGTACTCTGCCAACAGGCTGATCATCGCTTCGTCACCCGTTATTAGCGCGAGATCCATCGGGGCGAAACCGTATTCGTCTGCTTGGTTGGCGTCTGCCCCTTGCTCGAGCAGTATTGAGGCGCATTCCATCGCCCCGTAATCGACAGCCTCCAATAGTGCGGTCGCTTTAAAGACACCAAAAGTCGCATCAGGATCTAGACCCTTTTCCAGTAACACCTTTAGTACCGCCGGTCTATTAAGTCTTATGGCAAGCCCAAGAGTTTCCGCGATGAAACTCAGGGCGCGTTTGCCCTTTGGAAATTTCTCGCTGTTCAAGATATCCCGCAGGATTGAAATCTCACCTTGGTAGACCGCCAGCCGTACGGTGCCATGGTAATCGAGCTTGGTGGTGTCTGCGCCCTCGGCAAGCAATCGGTCAGTGATATTCCACCGCTCTCGCCGAAGGGCCCAGGCTAATGGCGTATTACGCCTGTTGCCTCTGTTGACGTCCACGCCGTAATCCAGGAGCAGTAGCGCCGCCGCTTCCGATCGAAGCCATAGCGCTGCAAAGACAGGCGAGTCTTCGACTCCGTCGGGGTAATTCGGATTGATACCCAGTTCGAGCATTGTGCGGAGCAGAGCCATATCGTTTCGCTGTATGGCTTTTTCAAAGGGGTGGTTCATGCTTCCTGCGCCGACGTGTGGGTCAGCGCCGTTGAGGACTAACAACATGGCGGCGTCTGCAAAGTACAGCAAGTCGGTGGCGTACTGCAGAGCAGTCTTTCCGTCCTTGTCCGTTGCGTCTACGCTGTGCTCCTTCGCCAAGAGCGCTTGCAACTCGCTCACTGGATCCACCAGGACTTCTTCGTTCAACGCGCTTCGCCTCGCCGAACGAATAGTTCGAATCAACGGGGGAGAACTCTGAATGTCTTCAAGGATGCTCGCTCGTGTTTCCGCGTCCTCCTGCTCGATCTCAGCGCGCCGCTCCGGGCTGACATGCCGCCATTGTGAACGTGGTAGCTCAATACTATCCAGCCTTTCCGGTTCTCCCGACCCAAGGTCCAGGGCAAATAGCTGGCAGGCAAGCCCTGAGTTGTATAGGTCGAAGCCCAGAGTGAAGCGACTATCTCGGTAATGCTTATCCCCGCAGTGCCATTGCAGAGAACTGACCGTGCTGTTGAGGTCTGCGAACTCGCTGTCTGTAATGAAGTGGGTGAGTCCGAAGCTGTGGCGTAGCTCCCCGTGTCTGTCGTAGACCAGGATCGCGTTGTCGCCCCAACCCATGGCGTGATAGTTGTCGAATGTGATCACCCAGTTCCCGTCATTCGTCACGAACGTGCTGACACGGTTCATTCGGTTTGCGAGGGCTCTGGTCCAAAGTACGGCTCCGGATCGTTCGTCGACGAGCCGGCCGAGGGGCCCGATCTCCGCACTATGGAACTCTCTCCGCGGTATTGTGATGAACGCGTAGCGTCCATTTTCGGAAAGCGTTTTCTCCGGCAGTGGATGCCCCCAGAAATCGGCTAGACAGGTGGGTGCAACGAGCGACGATAAGAGCGCAAGTAGCACCGGTATTCGCCTGAAAACAGATCGCTCGCCGTACCTCAAACTGTTTCCTCCTCCTAGGTGCCGGCCAATTCCCTGACAGCACTACAACACGGTTGCCCTGTGCCGGGCAGAATCGTTCCTATAACCGCACTTCAAAATCAATAGTCAGCTTTCGCAGAAGTGTCAAAGTACGCGAAAGCCAGATTAATCTGTTCTCTAAGACTCTTCTTTAAGTACATGTAGCACGGTAATGTTACATCGCCTTGTGCAGCAGCGCGGATGTCAGAGGTAAAGCGACATAGACTGTCAGGGGTACCATGAGGACGGTGACAATAAGAGTGCGCAGCGCAAGCGGCGCACCTCCCAGATAGGGCTCAACGAGCAACAGAACCACTGTGATCGTTGGGTAAACGGCCAGCCAGGTGACAAAAATCGTTCTTTGTTTGTCGCTCACTTGACCGTACCCCTTTAATTCGAGCCATGCAGGATGTGGGATTTCCATCTATTTTGGATAAACGGAGATCCCGATATGAAGCGCAAAAGATACTCAGAGGAACAGATCATTTCGATCCTCAAGCAGCATGAAGCCGGCCGTACGATGGTCGACCTGGCCCGTGAACATGGTATCGCTGAGAACACCCTGTACCGCTGGAAGTCCAAATTCGGCGGCATGGAGGTCAGTGAAGCAAAGCGGCTGCGAGATCTAGAGTCTGAGAACGCCCGCCTGAAGCGACTCCTGGCCGAGGCTGAGCTCGATAAAGCCGCGATGAAGGAAGTTATCGAGGGAAAGTGGTGACAGCTCGCCAGCGGCGCCGGGCTGTGGAGCATCTCAAGAGCCGCAATGTCAGCGAGCGCAGGACTTGCCGGGTGATCGGGTTTAGCCGGTCTGCCGTTTGGCGGAAGCTCCAGGGGCGCGATGACGCCGATCTGAGGCACGAACTCAAAGCGTTAGCCGAGCGCTATCCTCGTTACGGCTGCCCCACGCTGCACGACATGCTGCGCGCCGAGGGTCTGGTCCTGAATCACAAGCGCACACACCGCATCTACTGTGAAGAAGGCTTGCAGGTTCGCACCAAGAAGCGGAAGAAGTTGACCCGCCCGCGGATACCACTGCCTGTTCCCGACCGCATCAACGAGCGTTGGTCGGTCGACTTCGTCTCTGACCAGTTGGCGAATGGTCGCCGATTCAGGGTATTCAACGTAGTCGATGACTTCAGCCGGGAATGCCTGCTCCAAGTCGTCGACTTCTCGATCAGCGGCCAGCGGCTGACACGCGAACTGGACCACCTGTCAGAGCAGCGAGGACTGCCGGTACGCATTGTCATGGACAATGGCCCTGAGCTGACCAGTAAGGCGATGTTCTTTTGGTCGAAGCGGACCAAGGTAAAATTGCACTTCATCCAGCCTGGCAAGCCGACTCAGAATGCGTTCGTCGAAAGCTTCAACGGCAAGTTCCGCGACTACTGCCTGGACTTACATTGGTTCGCCAGCCTAGCTGATGCTAAGGAGGAAATTGAATCCTGGCGCAACCATTACAACCATGTCAGACCGCATCGCTCACTAGGCAAGAAACCGCCTGCGGTATTCGCTCGAGAGGCGGCCTGATATGCTCAATCTCCCACATTCAGCCCTGCTCGAACAAAGGGGTACGGTCACGGACACCCGATACGACATGTATGGCATCAGCGACTGCGATTGTCAGAATGATGGTGGGTGCCGCGAGGGAGATGGGTGTGATTTCGACGCCCGTTAGTCCGCCGATACCAACTCCTACGAGCGTCGATAGAGCGATAAGACACAATGTCGCTGCAACTGCGGATATGGACCTTAGTGCGATCAGCGTAACCAGCAGAATGAAGACGTAGACTGCTGGTATCAGTGTCGATGAATCGCGAACGCCAGCTTCTTCAAACGCGGCAGATAGGGCCGCAACGCCTGTCAGGTGAATTTCGTGATCCGGAAATGCTTCAAGCACGGTTGCTCTGATCTCGCGGGCTGCGGCAACGGTTCCACTTGCCGCGTTCTGGGCACCCTCGGGAAACTGGATGATAGCGTTGACGATGGTGGCTTCCCCCCCGGGGGAGACGATAAAACCGTTCAGCAGTGGTTCCCGCTGCGCTAACTCTTCGAGTTGGACGATGCCACCGCGGGTCAACTGCAAAGGATCGAGCACTAAGTCCTGGACGACCAGATCATCACCGACACCTTGGGTGTGTTGAAAATTCGTTAGGCTGTCCACGCGCGATACATATGGGAGGGACCACGCTAGTTCAGTGAGTGCGTGTACCGCGGAGATCGTTTCCCGGTTGTAGACCCGGCCTGAGTCAGGTATGAGTACAAACGCGATATTGTCCGGCTTGCCAAACGTTGCCTGAACGTTCTCATTAGCCAGAAAGTCGGGGTTCTCAGGGCCAAAAAATACTCGGTAGTCGCCCGCGAAGCGCAGGGTGCTGGCTGACATTCCAATACCTATGCATAGGAGCGTTGTCACAATCAGACATATCCACCGATAGCGTATGGCAACCGTTGCCACCCGATATCCGACCTGCTCTAGCGTGTTTGACTTCATAGTCGCGGATCCTTATGTTTGCGTACGGTACCGTACGGTACTCACCGATTGGTTTAGAGTACGGTACAGTACTGTACTGGGATCACCTCTGGATTATTTTTATGCAGCCTAAAGAACAACCCGTCGCTAAATCACCCTCGCCGGCTTTAAGTCCACCAGCACGAATCCTCGAGGCTGCCCGACGCTTGTTCTTCGAAGAAGGATTTAGTCGTGTAACGACAGACAGACTATGCCGCGAAGCAGCGATCTCGAAAGCAACGCTTTATAAGTACTACCCCGGCATGTCTGATGTACTAGTTGCTGTGACGTCGGCGGAAGGAGATCGCTTCGAGCCCGTTTCCCCTCCAGAGATAGACTCCCTGGCTTCGCTGCGTGCGGCGTTGATCGATTATGGAACAAGGTTGCTGAACTTCCTTAATGAGCCGGATATCCAACGGTTTAATTCACTCATGCATGAAGAGGCCAGGGAACACCCGGAGGTTGCGCTGGTGTTTTATAACGCTGCCTACAAGAGAACGCTGAAGCAGCTTGAGGATATGTTTGTTATGGCTGAGTCTCATGTTGAGATTGATGCCAGCCCAGCTGAACTCTCTGAGCTGCTTCTTGGTATGTGGGAAGGTATGGGAATGATTCGTGTAGGATTGTGTGTTGAGAAAAAGCCGTTCAAGAAGCCTAGTGAGTGGGCAGAACTTGGGGTCACCACTTTGCTGGACGGAGCGGTAAGGTAAGTTACAAGGCGCTACTTGATGTATAGCGCTGAGAAAATGGATAGCTGATAGCAGTAAATGAACAGTGAAATGGCCAGGTCTGCCGTTTCCCGGTTGATATACAGGAGACTTGACCCGAATGGCATGTTCAACGCAGAAAGAACTCCACCGGCGCTATCAACTCCATGGTCTCGCCGGTGATTGAGGCAGGCATGGCTGGCAAGGGTTGAGCGCGCTTCAGCATAGCTAGGGTCTCTTTATCCAGCATCTTATACCCTGAGCTTTGATGGATACGGTAATTGAGCACCTCGCCCTGGCGGTTAATTTCAATATACAGTAATGCCGTACCCTGCTGTTTGCGTACTCTGGCGCGCCGAGGGTACTCTTTGTGCTGTCCCAACCAGGCGAGTAAGGTGGCGGCATAGTTTTCAGTGTCGCCTGCCAGGCCGCCGCCGGTCGTGTTGTCACCACTTCCTTTGTCATCAAAGGTAGTAGTTCCCGACTTGCCGGCATTGCCTGCAAGGGTTGCCTGTGGAGTAGGCGCTGGTAGCGCGACTGGCTCGGGCACCGATGTGATTTGTTTCAGCGCTTCCAGTTGGACTTCCTGAACCGGCTCTGGTGTGGGCTCTGGCTCTACTGTTGGTTTAATAGGGTCAATAGGTTCTGTAGGCTGCGGTTGAGGTTCTGGCTGTTCTTCAGGTTCAACCGCTTCGATCACTTCGGGCTTTTCTTTACCTTGTTGTGCCTCTGGCCCGCCTATAGACCTGCCCGCCGGCCCCAATGAAATTTCAACGCCGCCCATGCCAGCGGCTTCCGCCTGGCCCTGCGGTGCCAGATCTGGCGTCCAGAATACTATGAACAGTACTAGCAGATGCAGTGATGCTGCCAACAGGAACGCCGCAAGCAGGTACGTCCTGCTTAGGTACAACGGCGTTTCCGGCGTAGCATAACTCACGGCGCCAGATCGGTTGTCAACAAACGTAGTTTGGTGAGCCCGCGCTCGTTGAGTGCCTGCGTAAACAGTACCAGTTGGTTTGCCGGCAGGGCGTTGTCGGCTTTAAGCGTTATCGCAATGTCCGGCTGTGATGCGACTTGTTGCTCAACCGTAGTGAGCAATGTCGCGCGATCAATTAGCGCATTGTTTAGTGCAAACCGGTTGTTACCGCCCATGATGATGGTTAGCGAGTCTGGCTCGTGTTCACCTGTGCTGCTGGAATTTGGCGGGGTGACCTCAAAGGGTTCGGTCACCTGGAGACTGCCGGCGATCATGAAAAATATCAGCAGTAAAAACACCACATTAATCAGCGGTAAGATGCGTTCCTCACTCTGGTCGGGGCGGCGATCAGGGAAGTGCATTACTCAGCCACCTCAATCCCCTTGGCTGTCTCTGCCTGCCACTCGGGGTCGTCAATCATTCTGAGCGGTGTGATTCCAGCTTTACTCATGGTGTCCAGCACGCGCACCATTTGCTGTACCGTTGTCTGGCCAACAGCCTGAAGGTTAATCGTTTGTGTTGCCGGTTCACGCTGCCGCGCTGCGGCCACAATAGCGTCCACGGGCTGGGCTTTCCCCTTGAGTGAGAGGTCATCGCCGTCGACCTGGATAATGAACGGTTCAATTTCCGAGACGGCGGTTTTGTCTGGGGTAGCGGTATCAAGGCTCAACGTCTGCCAGTCCATAAAGCTTGAAGCCAGCATAAAAAAAACCAGCAAAATAAACACCACATCGATCAGTGGGGTCAGGCTGATGATGCTTTTGCGTCTTACCCGCTGGTCTGCCAGTAGGGCTGATGAGGCGCTAGCTGGGGGCTGCATGGGCCGTGACGTGCGAGGAAGCAGGGTCGGTAAAGTCCTTCTTGGCCTGGCCTTGTGATTCAGGAATATTCTGAGCGCTGGTCTCTGCCACGGCCGATAAGTCTTCTGTGAAGACCTGGGTTACCAGGTTGTCCATTTCATGTGCCAGGTGGTCGACGCAGCGTTCCAGCCAATTGAGTATAGCCACCACGGGAATGGCCACGCACAAGCCCACGGCGGTCGTCAGCAGCGCTTCCCAGATTCCTCCAGACAAAATAGCTGGGTTGACCTTGTTCCCGGCTGCTTCCATCTGCTGAAAGGCCTCAATCATACCCATAACGGTACCAAGCAAACCCAGTAGCGGTGCCAGAGATCCAATCACTTCCAATGGGCGAAACCCACGGCGAAGGTGAAACAGTGCGTCGGTGCCATAGCGCAACACCTCCTCACGCACCGACGCTTCCGGCAGTTGGCGTTGGCGGCCTCGAATGGCGCGGGCCAGCGCCTGAGCGGTCGGGCTGCGGGATCGATCGCACAGCGCCAATGCCTGCTCGGGATCGTTATGCTGAAAGTAAGCGAGTGCCTGGCGGGCTTTTTTACGCTGCCAGAGTTTGGCGCGTTGAAATTGGAGTAGTTTGGCAATAACCAGCGTAAGGGCCACGATCGACATAACCAACAACACCATCACCACGGGGCCACCAGATTGAACAGTGATCGTGGTTTCGGTCAGCCAATCATCACTCTGTACGACGGTGTTAGCTACGGTCAGGTGTTCCGCCACAGGCAATTCCGCCGCGACATTGGCTAGTAGAGATTCACTCATGAAATAGACCGCCCGGTAAAAGCGAATGCGTCTCAGTTGTAAAAAGTATATAGGAGAGTGCTCGACACGCAAAGTTAAGACAAAGGCACGACGACAAAAGTGTCATCGCGACGCCAGACTGCAATCGGCAGAGGGTGGGGTCGCCAAGATCTCCTTTACCCAATTGATAACGATTATCATTTGACGTAGCATCAAGAGTATCGGCCCCGGCTAGCTTGCAGATGTCTATTCCCGACGATTCACAAACCCTGGACAGCCTCTACCGAGAGCACAATGGTTGGCTCCGTGGCTGGCTGCGTAATCATCTCGATTCGTATCATGACGCCGAAGACCTGACCCACGAAACCTTTTTGCGTCTGCACACCCATGCGAAGCCCCTGAACAACTTAAGCAAGGCGAGAAGCTATCTACGGGTCATGGCGAGCCGCATGTGCATCGACATGTGGCGACGAAAAAGTGTTGAGCGGGCCTGGCTCGAAGTGGTTTCTAACCAACCTGAGGCGCTGGCTGTATCACCGGAACAGCAAGCCATCATTGTCGAGACGTTCAGCGAGATCGACGAGATGCTCAGTCAGCTGCCTGAGCGAGTCGCGACTGCTTTCGTACTATCGCAGATCGAAGGCATGACTTACCGTCAGATCGGTGAACAGCTGGGTGTTTCAGAGCGCAGTGTTAAAACATATATGGCGCGAGCGATGCTTGAGTGCATGCGAATCGAAGCCCGATTTGACCAGGCGGTGAACTCATGAGTAGCCTGGATCCACAAACAATGCCCGAACAGCATATTCTCCAGCAGGCGGCAGAGTGGTTTGCTACGCTCTCTGGCGATGAGGTCAGCGATCAGGATCGTGCGGCCTGGCAGCGTTGGTTCTCCAGCCACACAGATCATCAGCTTGCCTGGCAGTATGTCGAGCGCGTAGGTCTACGCTTTAGCCAGGCGCAAGGACAGGCAGGGAGCGATGAAGCCAGCCGTATTCTGAAAGCAACGCGTAATGAGCGGATTCATCGTCGCAATTTACTGGGCGGTAGTATGGCTGCAATTGCCGGTGTGATGCTCTGGCGTTACACGCCGCTTTCAGACTACAGCCAGCATCTGGCGACGGCGCTGACAGCAGATTACAAGACCGCCACAGGCGAAACGCAGGAATTGGCGCTGGCTGATGGTGGTCAGCTCTGGCTCAACACAGCCAGTGCCATGAACGTTCATTACACTGAGCACCTGCGTAATATTGAACTGCATCACGGTGAGCTTTTGGTTCAGACAGCGGCAGATTCTCAACAACGCCCCTTCGTTGTGACCACGACGCAGGGTACTTTGCGCGCCCTGGGAACGCGGTTTGGCGTGCAAAACATGCACGAGACTTCTCTGCTGTCCGTGTATGAGGGCGCTGTAGAGATCATTACGCAATCTGGCAATACAGCGACCTTGCGGGCCGGTCAAAGTGCCCACTTTAGCGTGACAGAGATTCAACAGCCCGGCCCGGTAAGTGATGCCCGTCAGTCCTGGGCCAGGGGCATGGTCGTGGCTAAAAGCATTCCGCTTAAAGAACTAGTCGAAGAATTGGGGCGTTATCGCCATGGCTACCTTGCCGTAAACCCTGCTGTCGCCGATCTTTCCGTTATCGGTATCTACCCTACCGACAACATTGATCAGGCGCTGGCTATGCTGGAAGACGCGCTACCGATCAAAATCAAACGTGCGCTACCCTGGTGGGTGACTCTGGAACCTGAATGAGTTTGCTTGCTGTGCGCGTAGCCCGGCCCCGGCATTAGTCATAAAAAATTGTTTTTCAGCTTCCCCTTTTCTCGTCTCAAACGTGTATGAGAAAACGACGAACACTTGGAGCTGTAAAAAATGCGGTTAACACGGGGGGTTCCTTCCCAGTTTTCTCTTCAACCGGCGCAACGAGCCCTCTTGGCTTTCGCGCTCTCCCTATCTCTCGCGTGCGCATTTGCCGCGAGTGACCCAACTTATGCGCAGACGGAAGAGCGCGTCGAATTCGATATTCCAGCAGGCTCACTTGCGAACGCGCTGAACACTCTGGCTCAGCAGGCAGGTATTTATTTGAGCGGCAGCGGCGAGTTAACAGAGGGTAAAACCAGCCGGGGGCTTAAGGGTAGCTACACTGCTGACGTTGCTCTGGAAAGGCTGCTTCAAGACACCGATTTAGACTTTAGCTTTACGGATAACAACACGGTGACACTGGTAAAGCTCCCCGGCGATGAAGGGCCGCTGACGTTAGCGCCGATTAAAGTCAAAGGAGAGTTGCTCGAGCGTGATATACAGGATACGCAGACCAGCGTCGTGATAAGCACTGGAGAGGAACTCCTTGAACGGGGTGAAACGTCTCTGAACCAGACGCTGCGGCGCATACCTGGCGTGCACCAATCCAACCGTCTCGTTATCCGCGGCATTGCAGACGACGGGGGATTGGGCAACGGTACAACGTCGTCAACGATTAGCGTCACCACGGATGGGATTCGTCTTTCAGATTTCCGAAACGGTCCCTTAACCAACATTTCGACATGGGATGTAGAACAAGTTGAAGTTTTTCGAGGCTCTCAATCGACCCAATCCGGGCGCAATGCGCTCGCCGGGGCTATCACCGTCGAAGGCGCTAAACCAAAGTTTTCCCCCGAGTATCAATTGAGGCTGGGGATCACTGAAGACGAACGTTTTGAAGACTCAGATCCCGGATATCAAGCCGCCTTGGTTATGAACACACCCTTGGTCGAGGATCAACTTGCGGCGCGTCTCTCCGTGGACGCGCGGGACAGCAATGGAGATGGTGACGTTAATAATCAGACGATCCGGGCGGGACTCCACTATGAACCGACGAAAAAGTTGGCGCTTGGATTGACCTATACCGACATTGATAATTCAGCAGAGGCACCCCAAGAAATCCAATCGCCGCGTTTAACCGCAGAATACCAGATCAATAACACGTTGACCTTTACGTCTCGAACTCAATATACCGATGCATTAACTGGGGTTGATTTAGGCATTTTTGAGCGGGAACGCGACTACGAAACCATTGATCAGGAGTTCCGGCTAATACACGAGACGGATAGGTTGCGTGTGATTGGGGGACTGTTTTACACAAGCATCGACGAGTTGAGTGTTCTCAGATCGGGGTCGGATACGACGGGCCCTTTCGACGGCGCTCTTGATGAGGACATCGAGACAGAAAACTATGCGGTCTACGGCGAGATGGAATACGATCTCTCTTCGAACTGGACCATCATCACCGGCCTTCGCTATGACGTGGAGGATGTCGTAAATACTCAGTCGCTCAACGGATCCATCTTTGGCATACCTGTGGCCGCCAGTGGAACACTTGATACCACATACGATGCGCTTCTGCCGAAGTTGGGCGCAGTATACAACTTTGATGAGTACAAAAGCCTAAGCGTGACCTATCAGCGTGGTTATCGCGCCGGTGGGATAAGTGTATCTGTGCCTCTGACCGGGGGAGAGCCGACCTTCTTTGAATTTGACCCTGAGTTCACCGACACGTTGGAAACAGCCTATCGATTTCAAACCAGTGACGGTAGACATACTTTTAATGCGAATATTTTTTACACCCAATGGACGGATCAGCAGGTGTCGACCTTAAACGGCGTTGGTATCGCCGTTATTGGTAATACGGCCGACTCCGATCTCCTTGGGGCTGAGTTCGATTATCGTCAGTTCGTGAATGACAACTTGGACGTATTTGCCTCTGCGGCCTTTGTCAGAACAGAGTATGGAGAGGGCATAAACAGTCTTGGTGTATCACTACGCGGCAAAAGCTTCCCGGGCTCGCCAGAGCTTACGTCGTCGGTTGGAGCCAAGTACTCGTTTGAAAATGGGCTTTCCATTGGCGGCGACGTTAATTATACCAGCAGCACCTTTTCCGATCCTGCCAACTCAACTGAGTTTGAAAATGACGCCTATTGGATAACGAACGTCAATGCCAACTACGAATTCGAGAACGGTTTAATTCTTACTGCTTATGCTCGGAACCTTTTTAATGAGATCTACACAACCCAGCAAACGTCCACCGGGTTTGTCGGTTTCGGCCCGAAAAGAGAATATGGCGTCTATCTAACCATGAACCTCTAACTCACGCTGTGTTCCAGCTGCTTGCTGGATCAGGAGTTTCGAGACTGTGGTGCGAGCGGAACCTGGCCATAATCTGGCGCTCAGGATGGGTCAATATGAAATGCTTACGCTGGGTCGGTTCCAAGAGTAAAACAGCACGTCTACTTCAAAACGTAGCCTCAAGCACAATCCCAACGCGCCGGCTGCTGCCCCTGTTTGCGGTGACAGGGGTCCAGGTCAGCGTATACTCATCGTCGAACAGATTGGTTGCAAACAGATAGACGTGCCAATTGTCCGATTGGAATCCAGCCTGAACATCCACCAGCGTCCTCCTATTGATACTCTCCTGTGGGTCTGTGTAGTTTATCGATCCATTGACATACCAGTTTTTCTCAAAGTCATATCGACCACCGAGTGTCGCCGTAGTTTCTTCCGAAGTTGAGACCACGTTTTGGGCAAGATCAAACTGAGGAAAAATCGACTCGTCCTCCACATACGCGAGGCCTGCAAAGAATGACAGGTTGTCACTCGGCTGCGCGCGCGCAGCGAGCTCGAGTCCATACCGCTCGGCAGAGCCAAGATTGGCAATCCTATTATCGTCCGGGATTGTGAACGGTGGATTCAACACTCTGACCTGTCGATCCGTCCAGTCGGTATAGAATGCATTGGTATTCACGATAAGACGGCCATCATAGAACTTGGACCGAAGGGATAGCTCATAGTTGTCCGTAAATTCTGGATCAAACTCGCTGCTACTAAGAAGTCGATTAAATCCGACCCCACCCGCGCGGTATCCTTGCTGATAGGTGAAACCAAGGCTTTTGGTCTCGTCAAATGAATAAACCAGTCCAACTTTGGGAAGGAACACGCTGAAGTTGAAGTCTGAAGATCTAGCGACTTCGAACCCGCCTGCGGCATCGACTTCGTCCACAGTGCCTTCTTCGACATCGTATCGGAACCCCGCAATAACGGACCATTGATCGTTGAACGCGTGCTCGATTTCAGCAAACAGCGCGTAATTTTCAAAATCTTCGTTAACCGAGAGGGCTAAGCCAACTGCCGCCGCACTTAAAACGTTCTCGGCGTTTTCGCTGTAATAAAAAGCACCTAGCACGGCAGACGTCTTGTCGGTAACGTAGGTTAGAGTGATTTCTTGTTCGAACCAATCTGTCTCGTTATTAATTTCGGATACGCCAATAGGCGGGAGGGGAAATTCCCCGGAACTCTCGAAGTCGGAAAAAGCCGACGAAGACACGAGGCTCCAAGCGCTATCGCCGTCTTAAAGTTTTCTCGTTTAGAAATCGATAGAGCTTTCCCCTTTGTGGACACCGCCACTCTTCCTGACTTTGTCAATACAGTCGATTTCCAGAGCCAGGAAGACTCAGAGCTT
>JBCDJG010000015.1:0-91893 GCA_038748065.1 Pseudomonadota bacterium | reverse complement strand
CAGTAACTGATGTTCTTGCGTCGGTGGATGCTGCCGGCCGTACAGCTGAGCTGTTGTCGGCTTTCTTTGGCCTCGACAACCAGCTGCCGCGGGCGTCCAACCTGGGCATCTGTGATGGTGCTGCAGGTAAAGACGGCATGCCGGTGATTTTCTCTCACGAGCTGGACATCGAAAGCGTTCAGGCCGGTGACTTCGAAGTGCGGACAGAGTCAGGCAAGCTCGGGCAGATTTCTTGCGTTACGCTGGCGCCAGCGGATGACTTTGGTGAGTGGCGCACTGTACTCGTGGTGGGCGAACTGGGCAGCGCTGATGATCAACCCAGTCTCGTGCGGATCGTGGGTCATGTACTGTCGATAGACAAGACGCTTAACTTTCGCGGTCGCGAGGTCGGTGTTGTTCGCCTGGAGAACGGGCCATCGCTAAGCTGGTCAGAGACCGTGCCTGCGCAGGAATGGAATCTTGGCCGTGCTGCGACTCGGCTACCCTGGGGCGGGGGCAGCGCCTGTCCTGAGGGCACCGCGCAAGTGATCCGGGTGACCTGGCAGGGGGGAGTAACGCTGCCGGGTGGTGACGAGGTGGACGACAGCATCCGATTGGCCTACGAAGTTACCGTTGCGGGTGCACAGGGAAAGCAGCGGCTAGTCCGGCCCTTCTCGCTCGGCGATAAGGGCGATAGCGATAACAATCATCTTTTATGTCTCGACGCGACGGACCCTGCTGTCTCGGTCTACTTTCCTGCTAACCTGGTCACTGACCCTAACGAAGACCTGAATCCCGCTACGCGCCAGACTGTCATGCGTTGAGACGATTTTCCTTGGGTGATGCAGCGCGCCGCTGTCAGCACAGGCATTCTTCACCGCAGCATGAAAGATCATCGAGATACATACCCCAGGCCCGATAACTCTCGAGCTCTTCGGCGGGCAGGTCGAGCGAGTTGGCGATGGCCTTGGCGACCACGGCGAAGCGTTGCCGAAACTTGTAGATGAAGCAAAAAATGTGGTTTTCGTGCCGCACCGATGGCCCACACAGGAATATGCCAGGCACCAAGGTTGACTCGTCGCTGTCGTTCAGCAAAGGCAGGCCGTCATCGCGGGCTTCAAACAGATGTGAAACCAGGGCATGACTGCCTTCGAAACCACCGGCCCACAGTGGCTGGACGTTGGTATGCATTTCAGTGCCATCAGCCGCAATCACCTCGTAACCCTCGGCAGCTTGCCTGACCGAGACAATCGGTAGATTGCCATACAGTTCGACCTGCTCGAAAAACCAGTCCTCGCGCATCCGATCCAGCGTAAAAGGTGACAGCGCCACGCTGGGATCGGAACTGAGATTCTCCCAGGGACAAGCGCTGTCGAAGACCCTGACACGTTTATCGCGATAGGCCAGGTGGTAGGCGGCGTCCATACCGCTTTCGTAGCCACCTATGATGATTACGTCATCGCCTTCGATATCGTCGTAACTTGCGATCGTCGCTGTATGCCGACAGAGTTCGGCGCCGGGGAAGGCCATGCGGCGCGGGTATTGAAACTCGCCGGCCGCCCAGATGACGTGTTTGGTGGTAAAGACCTGATCGCTGGTCTCAATGTGAAAGCCCTCACCTTCCTTGAGTACTCGGGTCACGTCCACCTGTTCGCGCGTAGGAAGTTCGAAGTGCTCAACTATCGCCTGCAGATGGGTGGCGAAATCTCTGCCCGTTGGATGCTCTAACTGCAGGCTGTAACCCGGTGAAACACCAACGGCGATCGAGTTGAGGTCGAGCATGCCAATCGAGTTGGTTGGAAATGACGGGGTGATGAACTGTGTCTCATCTGGCCAGGCTGCGAACGAAGCGCCAATGAAACTGCGCTCGAAGATGGCAAAGTTTTCGATTCCCGCATGCTTGAGCGCCACTGCTACGCCAACGCCAGCCGCGCCGCCGCCCACTATCACGACGTCAAACGAGAATTGTGAATCTTCGCTCATCCTTGGGGCTGCCTGGGCGCAACAATCGGCACCCGGTGGTTAGACCCGGCCGCGTGTCTAAGGTGGGGTAAAAGCATGGTTCTGTAATGGTTGCGAACGCAAAATGTTATGTTATAACATCACCCGCTGCCCAACAACCAAGCGTGACATCCGGCCACGCTCACGAGCTTCATATGAGCACCCAAACGACAAATTACTCCACGCTGTTTGCCAAGCGTGAATCCATAGAGCAGGTAGAAGAAGGCGACGTGCTAGCGCCCAAGTTCGATCACGAAGGGCTTGTGCCTTGCATCACAACGGATGCTAAAACCGGCGAAGTATTGATGCTTGGCTACATGAATGCTGAAGCGCTTTCCCGGACTCTGGCATCAGGCGAAGCGCATTATTGGAGCCGCAGCAGAGAGTGCGTCTGGCACAAGGGTGCTACCAGCGGTTTGGTTCAGGACGTCGAAGAGCTGCTGATTGACGACGACCAGGACGCCGTATGGCTCCGCGTCAAAGTCGCCGGATCTGGCGCCAGCTGTCATGTCGGGTATCGCTCCTGCTTCTACCGGTCAGTGGAGATGGGCAATACCGACGAAGGGCCAGCTCGCCTGGCTTATACCGAATCAGAAAAAACCTTTGACCCCAAGGAAGTTTACGGTGATGCTCCCAACCCTACGAAACTTTGAACGGGCCCTGCCTGAATGTTCCGTATACGGACTGATGCACGACGCTCTGGCACAGCCAGGGTGCGAGAAAAAGCCCATGGCGGAGGCGATTTGATATGACCGTAAAAGCGAAAAGCCCAAGGAAGAAAGCCCCGGCCAAGGCGAAGGCCAAAGCGAAGGCCGACCTGCACGTATACGGTGTAGCCCCCTATAAGCGTAAGAAGAACGAAGAGTACATGAGCGACGGCCAGCTCGAGCACTTCAGGACCATTCTGGAGAACTGGAAGCGGGAGCTCATGGAAGAGGTGGATCGTACAATTCACCATCTGCGAGACGAGGCCGCCAACTTTCCTGACTCAAACGATCGCGCAGCGCAAGAGACCGAGTTTGGGCTCGAGCTTAAAACGCGCGACCGGGAGCGCAAGCTGATTCGCAAAATTGATGCCGCCCTCGAGCGCATTACACAGGGCAGCTATGGCTACTGCGAGAAAACTGGCGAGGAGATTGGCCTTAGCCGGCTCGAGGCGCGGCCTATTGCCACCATGTCAGTGGAAGCGCAAGAGCGTTATGAGAGAGCCGAACGGCACTTCGGCGACTGATTTAGCCTTATCCCGCTAGGCGATCTCGGCCTCGGCCTGCTCAAACCATGCGATAACATTTCGCCAGTAGTCGTCACCATAGAGGCGCCTGAAGCGCTTCGTTTCTTCACTGGCCTCGTTTCGCCATACGGCGAGACGTTCTTCGACATAGCCCGTAGTGAGGGGAATGTTGCACTCCACAGTAATGCAGTGTTTCCACTCATCGTAGCTCTGTGGGAAAGGTGAACTCATCATTGTGCTGCGCTCCTGTGTCCGCAGGCCGGTAGTCGGGCTCATGGCCAAGCAACGCTTGCACCGCTCGACTTTCCTGAGCATTGGGCAGGTGATGTTACAACATAACCCGAATGCCTGCTCAGCCTTGCGTTTGCTCCTGCAATAGCTCGAACATAATGTCGGCTAGCGTTTTCGCCATCGTATCCATGTCCGCCGGCATCGCCGTGGCCGTTATCGAGTAGCCCTCTGCGTAAGGGATAAACAGTGAAATGGCCCTCGACAGGCCGCGATCAGTGCTGGCCATTGGTCGTAGCTTTGCCTCCAAAACTGAGGCGACTTCTCGATAGTAATCTTTGACATAGCTGTCGATGGCCGGGTTGCGCGTGGAAATGGCCCAGTATTCCCTGAAGATTCGACACATCTCCGAGAGCTCCCACCCGTGTTTCAGGAAGATTAAGATCAGGGTTTCAAGATCCCGAGGAGATGGGTCTTGTGACCGCGCTATCTCCAGCGCCCGCAGCTCCTCAAGACAGCCGGCGAAGTAACGGTCGGCGAGCGCCTTGAGCAAATCGTCTCTTGTTTTGAAATAGTACTGAACGTTACTCAGGGACATTCCGGTCTTGAGCGCTACCTGTCTCATGGTCAAACCGTAATCGCCCTCGGCATTCAGCAGCTGTTGGGCGGCGTCGAGAATCTTTTCTGTTTTTGCAGTCTTCACCATCAAGGTAATGTCCATGACGGGCCTGCCCCATCGCCCTGAGCAGCCCGTTGCGTAGCGAGTTCGTCCTTGACAGCTTAGGTCGCATGACCTAGATTTACAACAGTAGGTCAGATGACCTAGTCGGGCGATGTAGGGAGAAACCCTTATGTATGAATGCGTAAGAACACCAGAAGAGCGTTTTGAAAATCTAAAGGACTATCCGTTTGAACCAAACTATCTGATAGACCTGGAAGGTTATGAAGGCCTGCGCGCCCATTACCTGGATGAGGGCGCGATTGACGCTGACGAGGTCTTCCTGTGCCTGCATGGGGAGCCGGCCTGGAGTTATCTCTACCGCAAAATGATTCCGCAGTTCGTCAGTGTAGGTGCAAGGGTGATTGCGCCAGACCTGCTCGGCTTCGGGAAGTCTGACAAGCCCCTCAGCGAAGATGACTATAGCTTCGAGTTTCATCGCAACTACCTCATGGGCCTCATCGAGCGTCTCGGACTGAAGAACATCACACTCGTGTGCCAAGACTGGGGTGGACTTCTGGGGCTGACGCTACCTAAGGACATGCCCGGCCGATTCGAGCGCTTACTGATCATGAATACCGGGCTACTCGTGGAGCCTGTCACAGGCCCGGCATTCACCCATTGGATGCAGGACATTGTTACCCCGGAGCAACTTGATCTATCCAGCTTCTTCAGGAAGTACGCGCCCACGATCGATGATGATGAGGCCAGCGCTTATGCTGCGCCTTTTCCCGACGCGACCTATCAGGCAGGCGTGCGCAAATTCCCCAAGATCGTGGCGAATCCCGATACATACTGTATCGAAACGTCGCAGGCAGCCTTCCCCTTCTGGCGGGATGAGTGGCAGGGCGAATCCTTCATGGCGATCGGCATGCAAGACGAAATGCTGGGGCCGCCTGTCATGCGCTTCATGCAGAGCGTCATCAAGGGATGCCCGGAACCTATGTTAGTCCCCGAGGCCGGTCATTTTGTGCAGGAGTTCGGCGATAGCGTTGCCGCCGCGGCGCTCAGACATTTCAAACTCATAGATCAATGAGGCGCTGACATGAAAACGATGAACCTGGTCTTTCACCCGGATTTGAAGGCCTCTCGGGTCAATAAGGTCTGGAAGCAGCAGCTGGAAGACTCCGGAAAGATCACAACAGGCCGCGATATGTATGCGGAGTATCCGGACTTCGCCATTAACGTTGAAAGAGAACAGGCACTTCTGCTCGCGCACGACCGGATTGTTTTTCAATTTCCGGTCTACTGGTGGTCCATGCCACCGTTGATGAAGAAGTGGCTGGATGACGTGCTCCAATACCAGTTCGCCTACGGCAGCCAGGGCGACAAACTGGCCGGAAAGGACATGCAGTTGATTTGTTCAGTGGGCGGCCAGGCGAGTAATTACAGCGGATTTCACATGTTCGCGACGGTACCAGAGCTTTTCAAGTCAATGCAGCTGACTGCGAATCTCGCGCAGATGAACTACGCCGCGCCGCTCTACATGTTTAACGCCGATGCCTGTCCCGAGCAGGATATTGAGCGCTATGGTGAGCAGTGGGTAAGTGTTATCGACAATCCCGAAAGAGGCGATGGCCTGCGTTATATCAACACGAAGTCGCACAAAGAGCTCGACGATGTGTACCAACAGATTGGAATGACCTAGCTTCCCACTCTGTTCGGCCGCCAGACTATACCTGTGACAGGCGCCACTCTTTCAGCACCCGTGCTTCCCGCTTCATGTCAAAGGCCGACCAGAGTTCTGACTGCCGTTCTGGCGTTCGCGAAAAGTGATACGCCAATGTCGCTTCAGTCGTGTCTGCGAGTGAACGAAATCTCAGTCCATGCGCGACCTCCCTGGACAGGTCGAACTGACCATAGCCTTTCAACATCAGTATCGGGGGCAGCCAAACTGGCACCTCGCGATAACCCTGGATGCCGCGCTTGGCCAGGAAAGCGGTGGGTACCCAAGTGAAAGAGGTTTCTGCGGTGGTTACTGCGCGAATGCCATAGAGTAACTCCGACATCGGCCTCGGGGTGGCCGGGCCGATGAGATTGAAGATACCGGTGTGACGCTGGCCCGAACTGTGGGCCATAAAATCGCCGAGGTCCCTGACGTCAATAATCTGTACCTTGTCAGACGGATCCCCCGGTGCGAGGACTTCTCCGCCGCGCTGAATCCGTACGGGCCAGTAGGTAAAACGGTCTGTCCTGTCACCGGGACCGACAATCAGGCCCGGCCGGAATATGCCGCTGCGCCCGGGGAATATCCGCATAACCTCTCTTTCTGATTCCGCCTTTGCCAAGCCATAGGGAAGCCTGGAGATATCGGCTGTTTCGCGGTCGATGGACTCAGAATCGAAAGTCCGTGTCGGCTTGTCTGCAGACATGGGCACGGAGAAGTAGTCCTGGTATACCGATCGGGAGGAGACAAAGTAGTAGTAGCCAGCGCTGTCCTGCAGAGCCTCTCCTGCCATCCTCACCCAGTCAGGCCGGTCCTTGGCATTATCAATGACAATGTCCCACTGTCGGCCTTTGAGCGACTCGTAGTCGCCATTACGATCACCGACCAGGCGTTCCAGGTTTTTGAACATCTCCGGCGCAGAGCGGCCCCGGTTGAACAGGGTCACCTCATGACCTTGCGTTAGCAAGCTCTGGACCTGGTGGGGGCCAATGAATCCGGTGCCTCCGAGCACCAGAACCTTTGCTGGCCGCCCGTCGGATAGAGGGCCTGGCACGGCGCCGCCCATGGCGCTACCAAGCGCCGCGGCAGGCAGCCCCAGGCTTACAGAACTTCCCGCGGCCGCGGCACAGCGTAAAAACGAGCGACGCGTGAGATTATCTGACATGTGAAGCTCCGTAGGCTAAATTTACTATGGCATTAAGATAAATTATGGCACGATTTACGCAATGGCCAAGCATCTGGGAGCAGAATAATTGTGATAACGGGTTCAATGGAGATACTCGCAGTGCTCATGGCTGCCGCCACCGTGGTGTACTGGCTCTCGGGAAAGCCAGCACTACGGCCACTATTTACGGTTTTGCCGCCGGTAACATGGATGTTCATCATCCCCATGCTGTTGGCGAGCGGCGGTCTGCTCTCTCCAGTGAGCCCACTCTACAACTGGATGGCGAGCTACCTGCTGCCTGTAGCGCTCCTCTTATTGACCCTTGGAATGAATGCGAGGCTCTTCGCTATGGCGCCCACCGCGGCCATTATGCTGCTGGGTGGCACTGTTGGCATCATGCTGGGAACCCTGCTCGCCTTCGTGTTGCTGAAAAGCAGTCTGCCGGATAGCGGCTGGCAAAGCCTCTCGATGCTCAGCGCTACTTGGGTGGGTGGTGCCACTAATATGCTGGCAATTGAGCAGAGCATGGATGCCGAACCTGCGCTGTTTGAGCCTCTCCTCGTATTCAGCACGGCCTATAGCTACGTCTGGCTTGGCCTGCTTATCATCCTGGGCGCTCTGCAGTCGCGCCTCGATGGCTGGCTGCGGGCAGAGGGCAATGGTTTACTGCAGGACCTTGTCGATGCACAGCAAAGCCGCGCGGCCCAGCGCCCCGCAACAGTTCGTGACCTGGTGGTCATGCTTGGGGGCGCGTTCAGCCTCTGCATTCTGGTGCGGGGAATAGCAGCCCTGCTGCCAGCGATTCTTGACCCTGTGATTATCTCCGCCTCGACCTTGACGATACTGCTCGTTGTCATAATCGGCTTGTTGCTTCGCAGGACCCGGGCGCGCCATTTGGAGCAGGCTGGTGCGGCGAATCTCGGGTATCTGCTGCTGTTACTGCTAGTGGGCGCGTTAGGGGCCCAGGCTGATCTTGGCCTGCTGCTGGAATCTCCACAGCTGTTGGTGGCGGGTGCTGTCATTGTGCTGGTCCAGGCCTGTGTTCTCCTGTTTCTAGCGCGTATTCTGCATGTGCCGTCTTTCTTTATTGCAGCCGGGAGTATGGCGAATGTTGGTGGCGCCGTCAGCGCGCCTGTTGCCGCTGCCGCTTATGCGCCGACGCTAGTGCCGCTCGCTGCACTGATGGGCGTCATGGGATACCTGCTTGGCATGGCTGCGCCTATGGGCGTGGCTGCGGTGCTCGCGGCGATGGCGGGTGCCTGACAGGATCAGCCCTCGCTGCGCTTCCAGTCGATCGCAACCGCGTTGTGAGCGTGCAGGCTTTCCTGGTGCTCAACCTTGAACCAGTAGTCCGCGACGCCCGGCAAGTCTTCCAGAAAGCGCTTGATGCGTCTTGCAGCATCTTCGCAAAACATGAGGTTGGCAGCATTGAGTCGGGCAAATTCCTGTTCGTCCTCGCGCTTCACGGCGGTCTGCACCGGCGTCCCGATGACTGACTCGAGCTGCTCGATGAGATCAGCAAAATCAGGCCAGGCTGAATCCTCCATACCGAGCTCAAGATAGGCATAGGATCGCTGGGCGTGGGGCGTTGCGACGCTCCCCTGAGCAGACTGAATCCACTCCAGCAGCGCCGCCTTATCGATGTGATCTGAGTCGAATTGCTCGTCAACTGCTTCTGCGTAGAGCTGTCGTGAAAGCGCTGCGGAGCATGGGCAGGTACTGGAGTAGGGAATCGTGAGGCCCAGCTTGTAGCTGCGACGGCCCTTCAAAATTTGGCCAGAGATGTTTGTTTCATAAGCCTGATAGCCGCTCTCGCCGCTTAACAGTGCGGGTTTGTTGAGCAGCAGGTCGAAGCTGAGTTCAATCCTGGCGCTCTCGCTGATACCCGCCTGGGAGGTGATACAGGCATCGAGCAGGCTGTCGAGCGCGTGCTTGTTGCACGCCTGATCGCCGAGCTGGTTAAGGCGCCGATGCAGGCGTGACATATGAATGCCGCGCGCAGCGGTATCGTCAATGCTGACGTAGATATTGGCTTTGGCGCTTAGGCGCTCGGTGTGTGCCGGCGCGACCTCAAGAGAAATGGGCACGTCAATCGCTTCCATGCCTGCCCATTGCAGGGTGGATGAGCGCTGCGCCAGGGCGTCGCTGGCAACGTCCGGCAAATCTTGCTTCTTGTACTTCATGTCCATAGCTTACCGATTAAATGAAAGGCGCATCGCGGACCTGACTTCGTCCAATACGCGAGTTCCATTATATACGCAGGTTCCGTTGACCCAGGTTTGTTTTACTGAGGTTGAGAAGGTATGGCCGTCAAATGGAGACCAGCCGCACTTGTACAGAATATTGTCAGTATCGACGGTGTATGGCTGTGCGGGGTCAATTAACACCAGGTCAGCGAAGTAGCCCTCGCGAATAAAGCCGCGCGCCTCAACGGCGTAGCGTTTGGCTGGGTTGTGCGCCGTTTTCTCAACGATCTCCTCCAGGCTCATGCGACCGTGGTGAACGTGGTCCAGCAGGCTGGGTAGCGCATGCTGGACCAGCGGTAGGCCCGCCGGTGCACCGTCATAGGGCTGCTGCTTCTCATCCAGCGTATGCGGTGCGTGATCGGTCGCGATGATATCGATCTTGCCTGTGTGTAGTGCATCGATGAGCGCATCGCGATCATTCTGATACTTGATGGCGGGATTGCACTTAATGAAGTTGCCCAGCCGGTCGTAGTCGTCTGCGGTAAACCACAGATGATGCACGCAGGCCTCCGCGGTTATGGCCTTGCCTTCGACGGGCCCTGGCTCAAACAGTGACATTTCCTTCGCGGTTGTCAGGTGTAGAACATGCAGCTGGCTACCGTAGCGCTTGGCCAGGCCCACGGCGTAGTCGGAGGATGCGAAGCAGGCGTCTTCATCGCGTACCACAGGATGATCGCTTATGGTGAGACGCTCTTTGGTTTTCAGGATCTCACGACTGTTGGCAGCCATCACTGGGCCGCTCTCACAGTGGGTTGTGATGAGTGTTGGCGCCTCGCGAAAGATGGCTTCCAGCGCGACCGGGTCTTCGACCAGCAGATCACCCGTAGAGGCACCCATAAAGATTTTGACGCCACAGTGCCTGGCAGGGTCCAGCTTTCTAATCTCTTCCAGGTTGTCGGGCGTAGCGCCAAGGTAGAAGGAATAATTGGCCACTGAACTGTTGGCGGCCAGGCTAAACTTGGCTTCCAGGTTGGCGATGTTGGTGGTTGCAGGGTCAACGTTGGGCATTTCCATAAAACTGGTAATGCCGCCCGCGACGGCCGCTCGAGATTCTGTCGCAAGGCTGCCTTTGTAGGTCAGACCAGGTTCACGAAAGTGAACCTGGTCATCGATCATGCCGGGTAGAAGCCAGCAGCCCTCGGCCTCAACGACCTGTTCGCCCGAGCGTGCTGACAAGGCCGGCGCGATTGCAGCGATGTGCTTGTCCTCGATGCGCAGATCGCCGACGGTAATCGAACCTTCGTTCACGATCGACGCGTTCTTGATCAAGGTGGATACGTTGGAGGTAGCCATGGTACCGCCGAGGAGCTTAAAAAGGGCGCAAATGATACATTATAACATCGGTAGTGCTCAACTACGGCCAAACGTGGTGTAAGGGCCCCGTGACCGCGGTAGCCCTGATGCAAGCGATAGATGATGTGCAGGATTTTTTGAGAGACAATCTGGCACGGGCGCGTGCTGAATCAAAGGCGAAGCCCTGCCATAAAGGTATGAGAAACTTAAGCCGCTACGCAGCCAGCGGACAAAAGCAGCAAGGAGCCCAACAATGGCCGAGCAACAGCGCGTTGTAATCGTCGGCGGCACCCATGGCAACGAGCTTACGGGTATTCAACTTATCAGGCGTCTACGCAGAAACCCGCAGGAGCTCGACCGCGCGACGTTTGCAGCGCAGACGCTGCTTGGCAATGAGCCAGCGATTGCCGGCAACCGCCGCTATCTTGAACAGGACTTGAATCGTTGTTTCAGTGACGTCCTGCTAAACAGCACAGCGGAAAACCTCGAACAGGCTCGCGCGCAGGAAATCAATCAATTACTCGGGCCCAAAGGAGCGAGCAGCCAGACAGATTGGATTATCGACCTGCATACCACTACGGCGAATATGGGGGTAACCCTGGTGGTGCAGCAGCATGACCCCCTGGCTCTGGACATGTGCCTTTATGTGCAGCAACAGATGCCGGAGGCTGTCATCTTCTACGAGGATAATTCAGCAGAATCAGATTGCTTTCTCTGTTCCATCGCAAAGCACGGGATGTTGATTGAAGTTGGCCCGGTGGCCCAGGGGCTCTTGCGCTGGGAGATATTCGAACAAACGCGCATGGCGCTGTCTCATGCGCTCGATTTTATTGATCTGCATAACAAGGGAGAGCTTGAGCTGCCAACGCCACGAGAAGCGGAGGTCTATCAGTTTATCGAGAAACTGCACTTACCCCGCAATGAGGACGGTGAACTGTCCGGCATGATCCACCCTGATTTGCAGGACAATGACTACCACCGCTTGGCCCCGGGCGAAGCTATCTTCATTCTCGATACTGGCGAGCCGGTGTTGTTTGACTACCCTGAAGCTGTGTATGTCGCCTTCGTCAACGAGGCTGCGTACTACGACCAGGCCCATGCTCTCTCGCTGATGTCCCGGCGGTTTTTGAGCTGGTAGCGCTAAACTGCCCGATAGCGTTGGGCGAGGTAGTGATACACGGCGCGCAGGCTCATGGGTTCTCCGCCCTCCGGGCGAGCCGGGCGAGACCGCGTGTTGAACGCCATGGTATCAAAGTGCACCCAGTCAGTGTCTCCCACGAACTTCTGCAGGAATAGCGCCGCTGTGGTGGCGCCGGCCAGGCCGCTGGCCGCTGAATTCACGACATCGGCGATGTTGCTCTTCATCATATAGCTGTAGCTGTCGTGAATTGGCATCCGCCAAACAGCATCATCGGCATCTTCACCATGGCTGTAGATCGCGCTGGCTGCCTCATCCGAGGTGGAGAACATCGCCGAGATTTCGGTGCCGACGGCTACGCGCGCCGCTCCCGTTAGGGTAGCGAAGTCGATGATCAACTCAGGGTCTTCTTCACAGGCCATGGCCAGGGCGTCACACAGCAGCAGACGGCCCTCCGCATCGGTGTTGTCGATCTCGACGGTCAAGCCCTTGTAGGTCGTGATGACGTCACCTGGCCTGAAGGCGTTGCCGGCGATGGCGTTTTCGGCGGCGGGGATGAGCAAACGTAGTCGCACCGGCAGCCCCGTCGCCATGATGAGTTGGGCGAGGCCAATGGCAATCGCAGCCCCGCCCATGTCCTTCTTCATCTGTCGCATGGCCGCGGAAGGTTTTATATCCAGGCCGCCGCTGTCAAAGGTCACGCCCTTGCCAACCAGCGTTACCCTGGGGTGATCGGGATTGCCCCAGCTCATGTCGGCCAGCAGTGGCGGGTCCTCGGCAGCACGCCCGACCGTGTGAATCGTTCGGGCGCCGATGTCGAGTAGCTCATCGCCCGCTATGACTTTGATATCCGCGTCAAAGCGCTGTGCCATCCGAGTGACTTCGGCCGACAGGTCCGAAGGCTTCATATCCTCGGCAGGCGTATTGATCAAATCACGACCCAGGGCGACGGCGTCGGCAGTGTGCCGGACACTGTTCAGAGCACTGACATCGAGATCGGCATAAAGCCTGGCCGGGTCACGTCTGGCCGCCTTGTACCGCGTGAATTGGTATGCCCCCAAGGCCCAGCCAAGGATCTGGGTTTCACTCACCGGGCTCTCGAGGTAATAATCACCTTCTGGCAGTGACAGTGGCAAGTGACCCAGCGTGGCCAGGTCAGATTTGCCGCTGTAGCCGCAAAAAACCCTGGCAACGCCGCCCTGTTCCAACCAGGCCGTTTGCCCGGGGAGGGCGGTGAAGGACTGCCGTGCCAGCCAGGTTTGGTCGCCCTCGGGGAGGGTGCTCTGCCAGGTATCAAACTCGTCAGCCTGGATCAGAATGAGCGGTGTGCTGGCCGCTGGGGGCTCAGAAAGGATAAGGTCGGAGAGTGTATTCATAGCGAGTAGTTATCTCAGCGAAAGCGCAGGTTATCCCTGCATAGTTGATCCAGCGATGTAATGCCCATCAGCTTCATGTCCCGTTCGATTTCGGTTCTGAGATTGCCAAGAGCACGGTCGACGCCAGCCTCGCCTGCCGCGGCCAGTGCATACAGATAGAAACGCCCGCCAGAGCAAGCCTTGGCGCCCAGGGAGAGTGCTTTAAGAACATGCGTCCCGCGTTGGATGCCGCCCTCGCAGATCACATCGAGCTTATCGCCAACGGCATCGCAGATCTCCGCCAGCTGATCGAAGGGGCTGCGACCGCCATCCAACTGTCTGCCGCCGTGGTTGGATACCATGATGCCAGTACAGCCAATATCCACGGCGCGTCTGGCGTCTTCCACGCTCATGATGCCTTTCAGGGCGAATTGGCCGTTCCACTGGGCGCAGAGTCTTTCGGCGTCTTCCCAGTTCATCGACTGGTCCAGCATTGTGGAGAAGTAGTCGCCCACCGAGACCGCTACATTAGTTCCCTCGGCAACATAGCCAGACAGGTGCGGCATGTCGAACTTTTCTCGGGTCAGAAAGTTCCATGCCCATGCGGGGTGAGTGGCAAAGCTGACCAGGGATTGCAGGTTAAAGCGCGGCGGGGAGGTAAATCCCGTGCGAAGGTCACGCTCACGATTGCCGCCGGTGATGGTATCAACCGTCAAGGCCAGAACATCAAATTTCGCTGCCTTTGCCCTCTCCAGAAGCGCATCGTTCAGGCCCCTATCCTTATGGAAGTAGAATTGAAACATCTTCGGCGAGTCGGTGATTTGCGCAATATCTTCAACTGTTACCGTAGCCAGCGACGATACCCCAAACATGGTGCCGTGCTTTCTCGCCGCTTTCGCAACAGCACGTTCGCCCTCGTGGTGGAAAAGGCGTTGCAGAGCCGTCGGAGCGCAGTAGATGGGCATGGCCAGCTTTTGGCCCATGACCTCTACGGACATGTCTATGTTTTCAACGCCTGCAAGCACATTGGGCACCAGATCGCAGTCTTCGTAAGCAGCGGTATTGCGTCGATAGGTATGCTCATCGTCTGCTGCACCGTCGATGTAGTGGAAGATTGGCCCGGGTAAACGCTGCTTCGCCAGCGCGCGAAAATCGCTGAAATTATTACATTTGTTTAGTTTCATCAGTCTCTCTGGCTTGGATCAGGGTACTCGCCGGAGCGCTAGTGGCCCGCACTGCCGCTGTCTCAGCCGGTGATGCAGCCGTCCAGTTGTGTGGCCCAGCGGGGGAATGGGTCAGGCATACGGAAGCGCACGCCCGGCGTGTACTCAACATCCTCTGGCAACAGCGCCGCATCCAGTTGCGCTTGCAAGGCTGGCCAATCGATGCCAGCACCGATAAAAACGAGCTCTTGCCGGCGATCGCCGAAGGGTTCCTGCCAGTGCTCGTTGATATAGGCGTCGAGCTCTTCTGTCTCGGGCCAGCGATCTCGCAGTTCACTCGCCCACCACGTTCCAATTGGCTCGACGCTGCTCAGTTTGCCAGCGAGGGAATACTCGAGAACCAGCTTATGCCGGGTAGCGATCCAGAAATGGCCCTTCGCCCGGATCAGTCCCGGAATAGTCGAAGTCAGTATCTCGTGGATCGCCTCGGGTTGAAACGGACGCCGCGCGCGGTAGACGTGGGACGCAACGCCGTACTCTTCGGACTCCGGGGTGTGATCTGCGAATCCATAGAGCTCTTTTGCCCAAACAGGGTGTTCCTGGGCTTTTTCGAAATCAAAGAGGCCGGTATCCAGTATGGCGTCGGTAGCCACCTCTGAGTAGCTCGTTTCAATAATCCTGGCATCGGGATTGAGGCTGCGAATAATTCGTCTCGCGTCCTCAAGCTGCTCAGGCTGGGCGGCTTCTACTTTGTTGAGAATAACAACATCAGAAAATTCAACCTGATCCGTGAGCAAGTGAACGAGCGAACGCTCATCCTCGTCGCCCATGACCTCTCCGCGATCCTTGAGGCCATCGTGGCTTGCGAAATCAGCCGGGAAGTTCACAGCATCTACCACCGTAGCCATGGTATCCAGGCGGGCGACGTCAGAGAGGCTCTCGCCCTCTTCAGATCTAAACTCAAAGGTCGCCGCCACGGGCAGCGGCTCAGAGATGCCCGTCGACTCGATCAGCAAGTAGTCAAAGCGACCTTCCTCCGCCAGTTTTCTAACTTCAGCCAGAAGGTCATCGCGCAGGGTACAGCAGATGCAGCCATTCGACATTTCTACCAAGGTCTCCTCGGTGCGGCTGAAATCCGCTCCAGCGCGAACCAGACTGGCGTCGATATTGACCTCGGACATGTCATTAACGATGACCGCCACTCGACGGCCCTCCCGGTTATTCAGCACGCGGTTAAGAAGCGTTGTTTTGCCCGCGCCGAGAAAGCCCGAAAGAACGGTCACAGGCAGACGAATATCCGGTGTTTGTAGTGTCGACATGGTTTTCCCTGTCAGCTAGATCAACTGAGCTGGCAGAGCATACGTTATATCAATGGCTGAATCGAGAGAGCGGGTTATGACGGCCCGTTGTCGTAACTATGAGTGACCCGAGGCCCATGGAACAAAAGCCTTGAAAGCGCCGATTTTGCTGTATCACGGCGGGCGTTATTGACTATCTTATAGGCTACTGAAGCGATAAGGATCAAGCGATGACAGACTTAACCAGCGATGCTGATGCCGTCAGCACGGATTCCCCTGTCGCACCAGCGCCCGCCGGGCAACTGGTGGATGTTTCGGAAGGCTACTTTATCGCCCGCTTGAATGACCATGCCCTTGAACGGCCAGGTGCACAGGAGGGCGACAGCGGCGGGTCGATCGCAGGACGGGTCGGATCGCACCTTATTGTTAGGAGTGCTGGCAAGGGGATACTGGTATCAGTGGCGCGTAGCTATGATGTGGCCGGTGAGCATGGAAACAACCAGATCATGGCCCAGCTGACGCCCATGGGTATGATCGATCACACTGGGCGGTTCAGTCGGGGCATCGCGCACTATCCAGATTGCGGTGCCGAGGTTCATACGATTAGTGGTCGTCAGTTGGCGCAAATTTTTTCCTCCTACGGTGATGAAGACCTCAGCGTAGGCACCCTTGCGACGGGGGCTGGGGTCAGCGTGCACCTCGACGCCTCTGCCTTTTTTGGCCGGCACGCCGCGATACTGGGTCAGTCGGGCTCCGGTAAGTCATGGACAGTGACCAGCCTCATTCAGTCGACCCTGGGTGCCATGCCGAACGCACACATTATTGTGCTGGATATGCACGGAGAGTACGGCGAGAAAGACGCTGGCGGAGCGAGGCTGGGGTCACCCTTCGCGGCCCTAAACGTCAGGACTTTCAGCGCAGGGGACGTGGAATTTCCCTATTGGCTGCTTTCCTTTGCAGACTTATGTGAACTGCTGATTAACCCAAGCGACGGTCATGCGTCCATCCAGACATCTTTCCTGCGCGACACCCTGCTGCGGCTTCGTCGCGAGAGTAATACACACCTTGACGTAGACCACATCACTGTGGATTCTCCGCTTTACTATCCGCTTGATGAACTGCGGGAAGCGATGGAAGACGCCGACATCGCCACCGCCGATTTTGGCCGGGAGAAGCTCGATACCTACGGCAAATTTGACCAGCCCCTCATTCGACTTGGTAGCCTGCTAAATGACAGCCGCTATGACTTCATGATGAGGCCCTCGAAGCGGACGTCGTCGGACTCACTCTCGGACTTGATGAAAGACCTGGTGGGACTTGGCCAGCCCCGCGCTAACGTTACGGTGATTGATCTCAGTAGCGTTGCCTTCGACGTGGTGCCCTTTGTTACCGCGCAGATAGGCCGCCTGGTCTACGAATTTAACTTCTGGAACCCACGCTGCACTGAGTTCCCCATTTTCCTTATCTGCGAAGAGGCGCATGAGTATATCCCGCGGGAGGAGGTTGCTCGATTCAGGGAAGCAAGGCGCGCCATGGAGCGCATCTCCAAAAACGGGCGTAAATACGGCGTTGGACTCTGCGTTATTAGTCAACGTCCGCATGAAATCTCGGAAACGGTGCTCGCGCAGTGCAGTTCCTTCCTGTGCTTGCGCATTTCAAACCCCGAAGATCAGGAGTACGTTCGCTCAATGGTGCCGGAAGCCTCGCGCGGCACTTTCGACACGCTGACATCGCTGGCGAAAGGTGAGGTGATTGCGCTCGGTGAAGCGGTGCCTATGCCAGTGCGCTTCCGGGTTGATCCGCCTAGCCCGCCGCCGAATTCAACGGACATCGATTTCTCGCAGAAATGGCGCGATGAGGATATCGCGATTGATGTCGATGCTCTGGTGGGCAGATGGCGATCGCAGGATCATCATTAGCCCGATGACTCGTGGCTTCAGTAGCGGCTACACCGAGCGATGCCGCTTCTGAACCCCACCCAGAGATGGGGTTCAGTGGGCTTGAAGCGGGCCCAAGCCGTGCGGTGTCGGGGTCAGGCAGCCTCGCCACGCTGCAGCGCGTGCACATCCGCCGCGCCGAGGCGATTGCCGCCAATGGCCCAGTCTCCGCCTTTGAATTCCTGGATGCGAACCCAGGTCACAGGTCGCATGTTCTCGCCTTCCACGGCGATCATCGCTTCGGTGACTTTCTCGATCAACTGTTCTTTCTGGTCTGGCGTAAAAACGTTTTTAATGACGTCAATGGTTACGAGTGGCATGGTAGTTCTCCGTTGATTAGTAGTGTCTGACTCTCTGTTCATCGCAACCCTGGGCTGCGAGTGAGTGCACAGTGGCGGGCCGCCCGGTTTGAATCATGGAGGTCACGTGGATTTCTCGTGGAGATTTTGAGGAATTGCCGGCCGCGCTGATCTATCCTTGGCTCATGATCTACACCTTCGGCGACTTCGAGCTCGACTTGGCAAGGTCTGAGCTGCGCAGACAAGGCCAGGCGCTGGGCGTGGAGCCTCAGGTCTTTGCGCTGATCTCCTTTCTGATAGAACGCCGAGATCGGCTCGTTTCTCGGGACGAAATACTGGAATCCCTTTGGCAGGGTCGGGTTGTGAGCGATTCGGCCTTGGCCAGCCGAATCAAATCGGCCCGACAAGCTCTTGGCGATGACGGCAAAACTCAGCGAGTTATCCGCACCATACATGGCAAGGGCTTGCGCTTTGTCGCTGACGTCAATTTGGCAGCAACGGTTGGCGTAACAGGCGGTGCCCTGGCGTCCAGGTCGAAAGCGAAGGCAGATGGACCCGATATAGCGGGCTTGGATAAGAGACCGTCTATCGCTGTACTGCCCTTCTCCCTGATTGGCGGCAGCGATGAGTGGAATAGCGTTGCTGAGGGCCTGCCGCACGAGTTGATCACTGAACTTGCCCGACTGCGATGGTTATTCGTCGTAGCGCGTACGTCCTCTTTCAGGTTGCTGCCTGAGGACAGTGATCCACGCAGGGCACGCCAATTACTTGGTGTCTCCTACTGTCTTTCGGGCATCGTCGAAGTCGTTGCCAGACGATTGACAGTCGCCGTCGAATTGGTAGCGACTGCGGACGGTGATATCGTCTGGGCCGAGCGCTACGCGGGCGCGCTGGACGATGTGCACGTCATTCGCGAACAGATAGCGGCAAGCATTTTGTCGCAGTTAGAGATTCACATCCCGATGCACGAGGCGACCCGCGCCCGCCTCGCCGTGCCCGACGACCTCGACGCCTGGTCGGCATACCATCTCGCACTACAGCACGTCTACCGCTTCACCAGTGAGGATAATGAGGAAGCTGGCCGCCTGTTCCAGCGAGCGGTAAGGCTCGAACCGGGTTTTGCCAGGGCATATGCAGGCCTATCCTTCGTTCACTTCCAGACGGCTTTCCTGCAAGAGGCGAGAGATAGGCCGGGCGAAATTACCAGCGCACGCCGATACGCTGAGCGGGCGGTCGACCTGGACCCGCTAGACCCCTTCGTCAATTTCGCCATGGGGCGGACTTTCTGGCTCGAATCGGACCTTGATCGCGCCTACCGCTGGCTGGAGCGAGCGACGTCATTGTGCCCCAACTACGCCCATGGGCAGTATGCCAAGGCCTGGACCGAGTCCATGCAAGGCGCCGCTCACACCGCGCGCTCGAACCTTGACCTATCCATGCGCTTGAGCCCCCTTGATCCCATGCTTTACGCCATGTTGGCAGCGCGTGGGCTGACCCATCTCACCCTCGGCGAAGACGAGGAAGCTGCAGAGTGGGCCGATCGTGGCGCAAGCGCGCCGGGCGCTCACGCCCTGATCGCGATGATTGCCGCATCCGCCAGTCACCTCGCGGGCCGCAACGACGCCGCACAGTCCTGGGCCGAGGAGGTCCGCCGCCGATCCCCCGATTTGCGTACCGATGACTTCTTCAGAGCCTTCCCGATTCGTAACAGCAACCAGCGCAAAAGAATGGGTCTTGCCCTCGACAGTCTCGGTTTTAGGACCGATTCATAGAGACCTGAGATATCATTGCGCCTCCACACTCGTTACAAGAGGTCATCCATGCAGCGTTATTTGTTCCTGGCGGGTCTTCTGATTGTCTCCCAGGCCGCCATCGCCCATGAAGCCGGTGATGTGGCCGGCGGTTTTAGCAGCGGGTTTATGCATCCGATACTGGGCTGGGATCACGTTGTTGCCATGGTGGCGGTCGGCTTATGGGGGGCGGTGCTGGGTCAGCCCGCGATCTGGATACTGCCAGTGACCTTTCCTCTGGTCATGGCTTTCGGAGGTGTACTCGGTGTGATTGGCGTGCCATTGCCCGGCGTGGAAATTGGTATTGCCTTATCCGCCATCATACTCGGAGCTATGGTACTCTCGGCGGCACGCCCGCCACTTTGGCTGGCGGCGGTAATCGTTGCAGCCTTCGCCATATTTCATGGACACGCCCACGGTACAGAGCTTCCCGACGCTGTGAGCCCGCTCGCCTACAGCCTTGGGTTCGTGCTTTCCACGGGCTTGCTGCATATGTGCGGCATCGGGTTTGGCCTGTTAACGCGCTGGCCGTCGGGCACTCTGCTCGTGCGTGCTGGTGGTGGAACTATCGCGCTTGCTGGAGCCCTGTTTCTCGCGCGGGCTATTTGAGTGCTCCGGCGCTTTTTTTTGGCCTTACCGCTGCTAGCGCCCGGGCTTGCGGTCGCCCATAGCCCCATGCCTGGAATCGGACACTTCTACGGCGGCTTACTTCACCCGGTGATTGTGCCCTCACATCTCCTGGCCCTCGTATCACTCGGCCTGCTGCTGGGGCAGCGGGGACTGCTGGTGATGCGCACCGCTTATCCTTGCTTCCTGGTGGCGCTGCTGCTGGGCCTGGCTATCGCGGCGCTTTCACCTGCGACTGCATTCGGAGCGGAAACCTCACTGCTTGCGATTGCCTGTGCCTGTGGGATCGCTGTCGCGCTGCGGTTCTCTGTCCATACGATGTTGCTGGCGCCGCTGGTGATACTTACCGCGATGACTCTAGGCGCAGACTCCGGGGTCAGCGATCTGGATCGGCGGGAGACCTTCGGTGCCATGCTCGGAGCCGGCCTGGGTGCCTGCGTGCTGCTGATTGTTGTGGCGGGGCTGGCTGAGATGCCCAGGCGTGAGTGGCAGCGAGTTCTGGTCAGGGTCATTGGATCCTGGTGCGCAGCGAGCGCTCTGCTGGTTCTCGCTCTAGAGTTGCGTTGATCGGCAATAAGCGCGCAGGCGAATGACTGGTGCAAAACCGACCCTGCGGCGGTGCATGCACAGGCCATCAGCTGCGTTTGCGAGAAGAGCCTCCAGTGCTTTCACGCTGAGGTAACGTAAATGGCCGCTCTGTGCGCGTCATGCGCAGCTTGCGTTTGAACCAGGCAATTGAGAATCGGCTGGCAGCGAGAGAGCTAGGTGTGATGAACGGGCTACGGCTGCGAATAACACGACGCTGCCTTGACCGGTCTGCGAGTTGGCCAGCCATATGCCACCCGTCGGTATCGAAGATGATCAGCGACCCACCTGGGCCATCAAGCGTGTCCAGCGCGAGCGACTGCTGTCTTGATACCGGCAGAGCGTTCTGGAGGTCGAGAATGTCACCGCCCTGCTGAAAGAAGCGCTCTCTGTACAGGGTATTCTCGATATGCGATCCAGGGGCGTAGCGGAAGGCAGCAGTGTGCTCATCGGTGTCCTGTAGGTACATAAGAACCTTGATCGACCTCCGTGTATCAAAATGCAGGTCCGTGACGCTGCCTTCCTCGGTCTCGTGAGTGAGAGCAATGGAGTGATTCACGTCAAGGGCGCCGGGATCGAAACTCCCGAGCAGCGTAGTCAGAGCCGGCGAATAGAAAATCGAGTGAATGACGGGGTAAGCAGATGGCGCGCACTTTGCCGTGTTGATCGATAGCATACGGCCAGGCGGATGCTTCACTCCCCTGACACCGGTAGGGCGCTTTGTGAAAAGGCGCGCGAACTCACTGCGCGCAGATAAAACCGTGCTTTCAGGTAAGACACCCGGAAGAAAGGCGTAACCCCTCTGCCTTAGCGATTCAGTTGCTCGCTGCTGCTTGATGCATTCGTCAATGAAATTATCCAAGGTCACACGCGTCTGCTTCGCCTGCCGACTGCGCCTTGCAGTATACTCTGGCCAGCTGTTTAAGAGCCATTGAATACTGTCTGATAGCGCATATGAACGCCGTACTTAAGATTCCGGTTCTTGAATCTGCAGAGATTGGACATGCCGCCCATAGTCTTTCTGTATCAGGCTTTCGCGACCTTTATTACGAACATGGAGCCTTGCTGCTGCGGGGAGTGGCAGGCAGTGAAAAAGACTATCTTGCCATCAGCAATCGCTTCGGCGTTGACTGGTTCCCCTATCGTTTGGGAAATCGTCCAGCGGCTCTGGCAGGTGGCTTGCACATACAGCGCGCCAATGCAGGCAAACATGCGATGGCTGCTCACTCAGAACTCTGTCACATGCCGGTACAACCTGATATGGCATGGTTCTACTGTGATCGAGCGCCATTGAACGGCGGGCAGACCACCCTTTATGATGGCGCTGCGATAGCGTCCGCATTAACACAGGACCTGTTGGAGTTTTTCTCGGGGAAGCGCCTCTTGTATCTGCGAGAGATGAGCGTGGACGAGGCTCTGCGCGCATACAATGCGGCATCTCGAGACGCACTGCAGCAAATGATCAGCGACCGCGGCTGGGAACAGTATTTGCAGATACAGGGCGATAAGCTGCGCCAGGAAATGGTCGTCCCTGCGCTTCCCGTGCTGGAAGACTCCAAGCTGACAGTGTTCGTCAATCAGATCGTGTTTAACGCGAAGTACAGGCCCTGGCTTGTTGCAATGGCCCGAAGAGTGAGCGGGCCACTACACAAACGATCGCTAGCGATATCGTTGTTGGACCGCATTCCGGTAGTCTCTCAGCCTGGATCCGGACTGGGGGTTCCGGCCTATCCGACCCTTGAAGATGGCACCATGATCCCCCTATGGGTAATTCGGGCGCTGGGAAAAATTATCAAGCAGATGGAGATGAAACAGAGCTGGCAGAAAGGCGATATCCTGGTGTTCGACAATCGCCGATTCATGCATGGCCGGACCGCCGTGCAGGACACGCAGCGCCTTATTCTGACCCGCTTTGGCTCACCCATATGGGATTCAAGCGTCGGCTCCGATACAGGCGAAGCGGGGCCTTAGATGCCCAAGGCGACGATAGCGATCCTGTTTCATGAAAGGGCGGCTCGAAGCGGCGTCGATGATTACGAGATAGCGCATATGGCTCGCTTTTGGCGTGAGGCCGGCTATCGTGTCGAGTACCTCTTTGGGCCGGCCCCGGCGGCGAATGCTGATATCTGCATTGTCCACGTAGACGTATCAGTGGTTCACCAGGACTATCTGAGCTTTGCCGGAGAATTCTCGACATCGCTAAATGGTCAGCTCCGCGATATCCGTAAACGAGTAATCAGTGGAAATCTGGTCGACGCTGATACTGATTACAAGGGGTCCGTTATCGTGAAGACCGATCTTAATCACGGCGGATGGCCGGAAATTACCGTCCGCTGGGGTAGAACGGCTACCCGGTTTATGAAACGACTGAACCGCTGGACGAGGTTCCCGCCAGGCGTGCTGGCCCGTGAGCGCTACCAGATTTACGCTAATGTGTCAGAGGTGCCCGCTATCTTTTTCGAGGACGCACGTTTCGTTGTTGAAAAGTTCTTACCTGAGATCCGCGAGGATCTTTTTTGTATCAACTACTACAAGTTTTTTGGCTCGGTTCATGAGTGCGGTCGGAATTACTCGGCACACCCACTGGTGATGAGTTCAGCAAGCGTGCGCCGCGATCATATTGAGCCTGAGCCTGACGTTGTTAAGCTGCGTCATGCGATCGGGATGGATTTCGGCAAAATTGACTACACGGTGGCTGGCGGTAAGGCCATCGTACTCGATGTTAATAAGACGCCGGGTCGACGCCGACACTCTAAGGTGCCCATGGAGTATCTTGCTCGCCGCGCTGAGGCCATCAGGCAGTATCTCTGAGTTCTACGGCAGTGCAGCGCCATGGCCATGGGCCGGTGATGTAGTGATATGACCATGGGACAGTCTGACGCCGCTGGCTGGATCCGATAGCAGATTAACGTTGGAATCCAGATCGATTTCGTCAGCCAATGACGCAATCGAGGCAGCGGCTGATATGCCAATCGAGGATTCACACATGCACCCCAGCATCACTTTGAGCCCTCGCTCTCTGGCCAGGGCAATCATCTTAAGCGAGCCGGTGATGCCGCCGTGCTTCATCAACTTGAGATTTACGCCATCTATGTGGTCCGCAACATTATTGATGTCTGCGATTGAAAGGCATGATTCGTCTACATAGATCGGTATCGGTGCTTCACCGCGCAGAGTGCGCAGATCTACCTCCTGGCCGCGGGCCAGGGGCTGCTCCACGAGTCGGACGTCATGCTCTGCTAACCACGGCAGCATAGCCTTGGCGTCCCGGACTGACCAACCGCCGTTGGCATCTACCCGGAGGCCTACGGCGCTTCCGGCTATCGCCCGCAACGTCGACTCCATGATTGCCATGTCCGTTTTGATGCCACGCGGACTGCCAAGCTTGATTTTCAGACATCTCGCCCCGGTCCTGGCGATCGTCTCCATAACGCGTTCCCCGATACCAGCGGGCTCCATAAGGCCGATTGTCACGGAAGACTCGGCGTGAACCGGCAATAGATCGAGATAACGATAGAGAGGCGATCCCGCCCGTTTTGCTTCAATATCCCATAGGGCCGTATCGATAGCGGCGATGGAACAGGCGGCCAATCCGGCCTTGATCGCCATTAATCGTACTTCTTCTCGCGGCGATGCTGTTATATCGTGACACGCGGTGAAGGCCTCGATCTGGGCGCGGCAAACGTCGACGGAATCCGCGCCTGCAAGGCTGTGCGGGGCTGACTCACCGATGCCCTGCAAGCCTTCCGATTCGATCGACAGCATGAGGCTCTGGCCGTTGACAGACACGCCGCGGGCGGTTTGGAAGGGATGTCGCCGCGTAAGCGGAAGGGTCTTGAAACTTATTTCAGGCACTTTGTGTAGCTAGCAATGAAAGAGATGACACTGTCTATATACCACCCAAGGTTTCGGACGTCATGCGATGTGAAGGATTATGGAAGCTCCGCAGCGTTAGACGTGATCCTGGATCAACCTGAGCACTCTGGTCTGGAGCCCACTCACCGTGCATGAGCTCCTTTTCAGCTTCGACTCCGCATTCGAGATGTGGGCCTTCTGGCTTGCCGTGGTGGCCCTGATGGGCTTTCTACTTGCGGGCGTGTTCATCGTAACGCGGCCCTCAACTGAAGTGATGGGTCACCCCAAGGGTCTATTCGTGCTGTTTCTCGCCGAGATGTGGGAGCGCTTCTCTTTTTACGGCATGCGGGCTTTGCTGATTTTCTACCTTGTACAGCACTGGCTGTTTTCCGACAGCGAGGCCTCGATCATTTACGGCGCCTACATGGCGCTGGTCTACATCACGCCGGTTGTTGGAGGTTATCTCGCGGACCGCTTTCTTGGTCAGCGAAAGGCCGTCTTATACGGCGCGATCCTGCTAACAATCGGACATTTTTTTATGGCTTTCGAAGGGGGCGGCGGCCAGCAAGACCCTGCCATCAACCTCTTTTGGCTGGCACTGGCTCTCATTATCGTGGGATCGGGCTTCCTGAAGGCAAACATTTCCGTACTGGTTGGCCAGCTCTACCGCAGGACGGATACTCGGCGAGACGCTGCGTACACCATTTTTTACATGGGGATCAATGTTGGCGCTGCCACCTCTGCGATCATCTGCGGTTACATGGGCCAGACCTATGGCTGGCAGTATGGCTTCGGGCTGGCTGGCTTCGGCATGCTTATTGGCTTGGTCTTTTTCATATTGGGTAAGCCTTTGCTGCTTGGCAGAGGCGAGCCCAGCGATCCAAACGCGCTGCGAGGTCGGCGCGAGTGGGGGGTCTATGGTGCTGGCTTTGGGATGGTTGGTCTGTGTTGGCTCGCGATCCAGTACCAGAGTCTCGTGGGTTATGTGCTTGGCGCCTTTGGTGGAGGCCTGACCCTGTATGTGCTGTCCACGGCGGCCACCCGGCTTCCCGCCGAAGAGCGGGATCGTATCTTTGCGGCGATGTTTCTGATAGTGGTGGCCATTGTGTTCTGGGCGCTGTTTGAGCAGGCGGGCTCATCGCTTAATCTGTTTACTGATCGCTACGTTGATACGCAGGGCGTGAATGCATCCATGTTCCAGTCGATCAATGCGATCTATATCGTCCTGCTGGCCCCACTATTTGCGATGCTCTGGCAGGGATTAGCCCGTGGCGGACTTGAGCCTTCAACGCCCATGAAATTCGGGCTGGGTGTTGTTCAGGTGGGGTTGGGCTTTCTTGTCCTGGTGTGGGGTGCCAGAAGCGTCGACATTGGCGTGCCTACCCCCGTGATTTTCATTTTTTTGATCTACCTCCTACACACAACGGGCGAACTCTGCCTGTCGCCGGTCGGTATTTCTGCGATGAACCGTTTGAGCCCGGCGCACATGGCCTCCCTGGTTATGGGTACCTGGTTCTTCGCGTCGGCTGTGGGTAACTTCGCTGCGGGCCTGATCGCGGCGGCAACGGGCGCCGAAGGCATTGGGCAGGACGCCGGCAAGCTTGTGGTCCTGGAGGTTTATACGAGCGTTGGCTGGTACGCCGTCGCTATCGGCGCGGCGGTGATGATGCTGAGCCCACTGGTGCGCAAGCTGATGCACCTCGATACGCTTAAGGATGAGGTCGACGGCGCGCAACTTGCCGGTAGCGCCGAAGCTGGCCTGGAAGCACAGGAAGGCGGTATTCATCCGGCGGCGCGGCCCTGATCAGCCTGCGTCCAGTGCCAGCATGTCGCGGATTGATGCTTCGATGTAGCCGCCGCAGTATAGCTGGCCGTAGCGTGCCGCTTGACCTTCAACATAGCTGGCAAGTGACGGTTCAGCGCCGATCTTTCGGCACAGCTGGAACGTGAGTGGTGCGTTGTCGACGACGTCCCCCTCGAGCTCCGGAAGACAGCGAGTCATGTTCCCGAGCAGGGCATACACCGCGATATCGACGAAGCTCGATGCCTGCGCGCCGAAGAGGCCACGCTTGCAACACTCCTCGAGTATCTCGAGCCAGCGCGGAAAGCGCTGTAAGCGGAACACTAGCCACTCATCGCGTTCCCACATGGTCGAGCCGTTATAGCGGCAGAGTTCCATCAGTATGTCGTTGCAGTCCATAAAGACTTTTAGGCCCATGGAAAGATCAGCATGGCGCTCGGGCAGCAGATCCAGCTCGGGCGCCACGTGCAGTACTATCGCCGGCATCTGACTTAGCGTGAAGCCGGACGTGCGGTGCCGGAGCGTGGGAGGGCCCATGAAGGGGATAGCCTGATCTTTGCAGGGCCGATCCTTCTGGCTGTTGATTTCGTCGAAGTCTGAGATCTCGATGAGAGGCACGTCGCGGTAGGCAAAGAGGTAGCTGACGAAGCAGCCGCGGAAGGGCAGTGGCCAGTAGATCAGCTCATAGTCGGCGTTGGGTTGATTCTGTGACACGGCGATGCGAGTGCGCGTCTCGCCTCTAGCGATCCGCCACAGCGGTAGCTAGCTCGGCAATCTCGTCGCCGCTGGCATTGGGCAGATACGCATACTCTGCGCCCAGCCAGGTGGCGAGGTCGCTGGCTTCTCCGCGGCTGAGGTAGTTGCGCTTTGTATCCACCACAATCACCTGCAGGCTCGACTCGGCGATATAAGCGCCAATTTTCTGCAGCTCCTGCTGTGCGTCCTCGCCTTCTTTAAGTGCGATGTTTGCCCGGCCATCCGTCAGTAGAACCAGGACCGTCTGGAATATGCCGCGGCTGGCCGCCTGTTGCGCGACATCATCAGCGAGAAGCAAGGCCGAGGCCAGGGGTGTACCGCCGCCTGTAGGCAGCACGTCCAACGCTCGCTTGGCCAGTTCGACGCTTTGCGTGGGCGCCAACAGCAGCTCTGCCTCACCACCGCGAAACGCGATCAGAGCGATACGATCTCGATTGACGTAGGCCTGTTGCAGCAGATTGTGAACGGCACCCTTAGCCTGGCGCATCCTGTGCAGGGCCATGCTGCCGCTGGCGTCCACGGCAAAGCAGAACAGTGCACCCGCTTTGCTGCGATACTGCTTTACCCGTATGTCACCTGACTCAAGGTACACGTTGCGGAGCTCGGCGTTCTCTGGTTGCTGCTCCCGGCGATAGGGCTGCCACGGTGCGGCCGTGCGCAGGGTAGCTGGGATATCAATTCTGTGGCGATTGGAATCGCCAGGCACGGATCGAATGTGCCGGCCGCGTTTGCCCTCGGTAGTACCACGTGAGCCGGCGCGGCCGCGTCGAAGGGTCTGGAAAGGCAGTTCTTCGAGGGTTTCAGGTAGCGCGCTTTCCAGTGCCTCAAGAATTTGCTCGGGGGGCATAGCGAGCTGCTCCGGCATCGATTCTCTGCCGTCTTCATCGCTGTTTTCAGGTTCGTTGGTCTCTGGCGGCGGTGGCGGTGGCGGCGTGTTTTCGGGCTCTGCATCGGGAATGCGCGTTGCGCGCGGCAGTATCACCAGCCGCGCGGCGAGCTGGATATCCTCGTCTTCGACGGCGTCGCGCAGATTGAGTGCCGCTGAGGCCATTGCTGTTCGTGCAGCAAACAGGTCGACGCGATGGCCCTGTACGCCATATTGCAGCGCGGTAACGCTGAGCGCGCGCAGCTGTGCGTCGCTGATCTGCACGCTGGCGAGCTGTTCGCGAGCGGTGGTGACCAGGCCCAGTGTAAATTGCTCCTCCTCGGCCCAGGCTTCATTGTCGGTGTGCAAGTTGTTCTGTACGACGCTGATTCGCTGCGCGACGTCTTGCAGATCGGGTAGCGGCACAATGAGTGCAACCCGATCCAACAGGTGCTGCCTCGGCAGACCCTCTGCGGGATCATATGAGGCAATCAGGCTGAAGCGAGCCGGCGAGCGCAGGCTGATGCCTTCGCGCTCCACGCGAACCTCACCCTGGTCGAGTACAGAAAGCAGCAGATTGGCACTGCTGTCGGTTAATAGGTTAAGGCCATCAACATAGACCACGCCGCCGTCGGCGCGGGCCAGCACGCCGGGCTGCATCACCAGTTTGCCGGTGCGGAGCGTGGCGTCCAGATCCAGGCCGCCGAGGAGGTTTTCAACGTCGACGCTGGTTGGCAGCTCTACGAACGGCGCTGTTTCGGGTAGCAGGGGCTGGATGCCCCGCGCCAGGCTCGACTTGCCCGTGCCGGCGGTGGCCGCCAGCGCGACACCGCGTAGATCGGGGTCTACTGCGAGTAACATCAAGGCCTGTTGGGCAAGGTCAAGCCCCACCAGCGCCGGGAAAGGCAGTTGGCCCTGCTGTGAATGATTAGCGATGCTACCAGGCATCGGGCTTAGCGCGCGTAGCCGTCAAGCTGACTGTTCATTGCCTGCCATGCTCAAGCAGCAATGCCTTCCAGCTGGTCTTCCAGATTGCCGTAAATGTCTCTCAGCTGGTCTAGCAAGTCATCATTGGCATCCCAGAAGCCCCGGGCTTCGGCCTCTAACAGGCGGCGCGCGATACCAGCGGTGGCGTGCGGGTTGGCCTCGGCCATTTTAGCCCGCATGTCTTCGTCGAGCATGAAGGTCTCGGCGATATCGTCGTAAACCCAGCCCTCAACCGCATCGGCAGTGGCACTCCAGCCGTAGGTGTTACTCACCCGATGCTCAATTTCGCGAACGCCCTCGTAGCCGTGACCCATCATCGAGTCGTGCCACTTGGGATTCAGCAGCTTGGCGCGGGTCTCCAGGCGGACCATCTGATCCAGCGTCGACAGGCGATCGTCAAGGGCGATGGCGTCAGCGACCATAAGTGAAGGCTTCTTGCCCTTGAGCTTTTCTACTGTCTTGGATACGCCGCCCAGGTATTCGTAGTAATGATCGACGTCGCTGATGCCCAGTTCGAAGCTGTCGATATTCTGAAACGCTGCGTCCACCGTGGACAGGCTGCTTTCCATGACATCACGCGAGGCAGTCCAGCCATCGGTGGGCGTATAGGCGTAGGACTTGCGAGCCATGAAGGCATCGCTGAGCTGCTGATCGTCCTCCCAGTTGCTGCTCTCAACCATGTGATTGACGTTAGCGCCATAGGAGCCTGGCGCATTTGAGAATACGCGCGCTGCAGCCTCATTCAGGGAAACGTTCAGCTCCGCCGCATGGGCCTGGGTGTGCTTGCGCACAAAGTTCATCTCCTCGGGCTCGTCAGCGTTGGCGGCGAGCCTCACTGCCTTATCCAGTAGCTCTGTCTGGTGATGGAACAGATCGCGGAAAATCCCGCTGATGGTCATGACGACGTCGATTCGTGGTCGTCCAAGCTCCTCAAGCGGGATCAGGGCCACGTCAGCAACATTGCCCAGTTCATCTGTGACCGCGCGCGCGCCCAGGAGCTCGAGGCATTGCGCGATGCCCTCGCCGTCGCTCTTGAGGTTGTCCGTTCCCCATAGCACCATGGCCACGGTCTCTGGCAGCTTGCCTTCCTCGGCTGTCAGGCGCTCCAGCATCTGGTTGACCAGCTTGCGCGCGGCACTCGCGGCCATCGAGGTGGGCACGCCGAACGGATCCAGCGCATGGATATTACGCCCGGTGGGTGCAATCGCATCGTTGCGCATCACATCATTGCCGGGGGAGGGTAGAATGTAGCCGCCCTCGAGGGCGTGCAATACGCCCTGAACCTCTTGATCGTTTTCGATGCGATGCTGTAGGTCGGCAAGCCAGGCCCACAGGTTCTCAAGCAGGAAGGGCGGTATCTTTGCCGTCTCTTGCAGGTAAGCCTCTACCTCTGAAGTATCCAGCTGCGGCGAGCGCGTGGCATGAATAAAGCGTGTCATGGCCTCATGCATGATGGCTTCAATTTGATCCCAGCGCTCCTGCGACTCGCACTTGTCTTTCAGCGTTTGCTGCAATTCGGCGTAGTCCCAGCCCAGGTGCTGGGCGATCAGGGCGGGCAGTACCGGTAGCTTGTCGTCTCGATGCGGGTGCTTGACCGGGTTAAATGCGGCGACCATAGCCAGCATATCGATGAGTTCTTCGTCACTGGGAGCCTGGCCCAGAACGTGCAGGCCCATGGGTATCATGCGATGTTCGACCTGCAACAGCTCGTGACCCAGTGCGGCGACGTAGCCATCATTATCGAGAATATCTTCGTGCTCCACACTAATGCCTAGCCTTTGGGCCTGGGTGCGAATGTCGGCCAGCAGTTCGGCGTTGGCGCGCTTGTGGTAATTGTCGAGGTCGTCTTTGAGCAGTCGCAGCCCTTTATAGAGGCCGGCCTGTTGCAGGGGTGGCACCATGTAGCTGACCAGGGAGGCGGCGCTGCGGCGCTTGGCGATCGACCCTTCACTGGGGTTGTTAACGCAGTAGTAGTAGAAGTTAGGCAGGCTCCCCAACAAGCGATGCGGCCAGCAGTTGGCGCTGACGCCGTTTTGTTTGCCTGGCATGAATTCAAGTGCGCCGTGCGTACCGAAGTGCACCACAGCGTCAGCATCGTATACGTGATTGAGCCAGGTATAAAAGGCTGCAAAGCCATGGTGCGGCGACGCGTCCTTGCCCATGAGAAGACGCATGGGGTCGCGTTCATAGCCGAAACTGGGCTGCAGCCCGACAAAGACGTTACCAAAGTATTCGCCAAGGATGTGGAAGGCACGGCCGTTGGTTAGAAGTTCACCCGGCGCATGTCCCCAGTGTTCCTCGATTTCGGGATACCAGGGGAAGCGCTCGCGGTAAGCATCCAGGTCCAGCTGTGCGGCTACGTTGCCGTCGGTGCCGTGCTGCATGGCATTGCCTTCCACCAGTCGCTGGCGAAGTGCGTCAACCGTCTCCGGTACTTCAACGGTGTAGCCAGCAGCCTGCATTTCCGTGAGTAGCTTGTGCAGGCTTTGGAAGACGTCGAGAAACGCAGCTGTGCCCACATTGCCGAGGTTGGGCGGGAAGTTGAACAGCACGATGCCCACTTTCTTATCAGCGTTTTCCTTATGCCGCAGCCGCACGCGATGGGCGACGCGGCGGGCAGCCAGGTCCAGCTCGGGGTCGTTGGGAATAAACGATTCCTGTGTCATCGTTGGCCCGCCGAAAATGACCGGCTCGGAGATACCGTCCAATTCCGGCAAGGCAATATTCATGGCGACCTGCATGGGCGTGAGGCCCACCTCGTCGGCTTGCCAGTCTTCCACGCGCTGGAAAGACAGGGGCACCATGTCAAAGTAGGGCACATCCAACGACTCCAGCGCCTTAACGGCCTTGTCGGGCTGCGCACCGGCGGGCCCGCCAACGAGCGGGAAACCAATAGTGTTGACCAAAAGATCGACGGCGGGGACATCGCTGTTGATGACTGCGGCCCCTGCCGAAGCGCCGGCGAAGTACTCGCTGATAGCCGGGCGGAAATCCATCATTGAACTGTAGGCGGCTCGCACCTCGACGCCTTCGGATTCGATTTTTCGAATCATCTGATCAATGTGGTGGGTGTTTCCGGTGAGCAGAATGGCGCGCATGGTGAGCAGGCCAACCGAACCCTGCCAGGCACCATTGATATTGGCTGCGCCGTCGAGGTCGCCGGCGATGGGCATACCTTGCTGCGCACGCCAGGCCTGATAGCTGGAGAGGTCAGGAAAAGGCGCTTGCGCATCCGGGTGATAGAGCGCGGTATCGGGATAAGCGACGGGTTCATCGATGGGGAGCTTGCCGTCGTAGTGGTCGTAAACCCTTGGCACGTAGCGGTCGATCAGCAGGCACATCATGCGCTTCAGATTTTCCGGCGTACTGTGCAGCCAGTAGTCGTGCATGACGATGAAGGTGTGTAAGCCCCGGGCCTTGCCAGGGATGTACTTCATCATTTTGGTCAGATTCTTTACCAGCGCAGTTTGGCGCTGCCCCTCGTCCTTACCGCTCTTTTTAGGCCTGAGCTTTTGCATCCACCGGCCAACGAATCCCTGATCCTCGTCAGATTTGGCGCCGGACAAGGCAAAGTTGCCAAGACGCGTGCAGTAGATCATCGCCGGGTTGCTGGTGATGAAGCAGGCCTGTGGCTGATACTTCTCGATGAGCTTTTCCAGTGGGCGAACATGGGCCTCGCCGAAGATCATGCAGCCAAAGACAAAGTCGGCCTCCGCGATGTCGGCTTCCAAGCGCTGCCAGTCTGACTCGTGGTGCATGGATGCGGTGGCGTAGAGGCCTAACTGCATGTCGATGCCGTGTTCGGCATGCAGCAGTTGGGCTGCCTCTCGCAGGGCGGCGTTATGCAGCCCATCCATGGAAATGAAAACGAAACGAATGCTCATAGGGTCACCGTGTTTTCAGTCATGCAGGGTTCAGTCGGCGGGCATGCTCATCGCCGGTTCTCTGATCTCCTGGCTGGTAATTACATCATCCACTACGCGCTTAACGCGTGTGTCGTCGCCAACATTCTCGAGGGGGTCTTTGCGCAGTCGGTGTTGCAGGGCCAAAATTGCAATCGCAGCGACATCCTGTGGTGTCGAGTATGACCGGCCCTCGAGCGCGGCCAGTGCCACGGCTGCGCGACAGAGTGTCAGCTCACCGCGGTGGCCATCCACCTCCAAAGCCACACAGAGCCTTGCCGCCGCCGCCACCGTGTCGTCGCTTAGGTCGACGGATGACAGCCTGGCGCGCGCCTCGGCCAGCTGTTGGCGCATTGCGCCTTCCTCGGCGGCAAAGCTCGCGACAAAGGCCTCTGGGTCGGCGTCGAATGCGCGTCGTCTTTGCACGATTTCGACTCGATCGTCGATATCGGTGACCGTTGTGATCCGCGCATGCAGCCCGAACCGGTCCAGAAGCTGTGGCCGTAAATCACCTTCTTCCGGATTGCCACTGCCCACGAGTACAAAGCGGGCGGGATGGCGAATTGAAATACCCTCGCGCTCGACCACGTTAACCCCGCTCGCAGCCACGTCCAGCAAGAGGTCAACCAGGTGGTCTTCGAGCAGGTTGACCTCGTCAATATAAAGAAAGCCGCGGTTCGCCTGGGCGAGTAGACCCGGGGCAAAGGCCTGGACGCCCTCAACAAGTGCCTTTTCAACATCCAGCGAGCCAACAACGCGGTCTTCTGTCGCGCCCAGCGGCAGGTCGATAACGGGAACGGGGCCGCTGGTAGCCTGCTGCTGCAGGTCGCCCCGCTTCGAGCAGTATGCGCATTCTGGCGATATGGCTGCCGGGTCGCAGCGGTAGGGGCACTGGGACACAAATTGTAAATGCGGGAGGAGCGCAGCCAGTGAGCGCACCGCAGTACTCTTGGCGGTGCCGCGGTGTCCCATGACCAGCACGCCGCCGATCGAGGGATCAACGATGCACAGCTGTAGGGCCAGCTTCAGTTCCTCCTGGCCCACAATGGCTGTAAACGGAAACTCCGGCTTTTGAGGCCTGAGGCTGGTGACTGGTCGCGTAGCGGATTCACCAGAGCCCACGGCGTCCGACGCCTTCGTTTTCTGCCCCCCGAACCAGCGTTTCATGGGACCGTTAACCGAGCTCATAAGAGGCTGTATTCGTTAGACTTGGAGCGGGCATGCGCATAACGAGCGGATCCATTTCGTCATAGTTACAGGGACTTATCAGAGCAGACGGCCATCGATACTAGTTCAGGTTCCCGATCGGCCAGTTGACGCAAGTCAACTATGCTTGAAAGTTATACTGTCACTTTTTTTAGACATCATAGTACGATAATGCCCTATGTCGCCATTTTTTTTGAGGAAAGTCCTATGAACTGGCGGTCTCGCGCTGGGCTAATGCAATGAAAATCGTCAGTTTATTGCCCAGTGCTACCGAGATCGTGTGTGCGCTCGGGCTCCGCGACCAGCTGGTGGCGGTCAGCCACGAATGTGACTACCCCAGCGACGTGGCCACTTTGCCGCGGATCACCAGCAGCCACCTTCACTATGACCTGCCCACAGATGAGATTGATCGCGCAGTCGTTGATGCGGTCTTGAGCGGACAGTCCCTGTATCGGATTGACGGCGATATGCTGGCCGAATTGCAGCCCGATCTGATCGTGACCCAGGGGGTGTGCGACGTCTGCGCAGTGGCTCAGGATACCGTCAACGCGACCCTCCGTTTCGTCGCCGATGTCATATCTGACGAGGTGATGGTCCTTTCGTTGAGCGCTAAGAACTTCGCCGGCGTATTACGCGATATCGAGCAGCTGGCGGCTGTGGTCGGTGCGACCCCAGCGGCAGAGGAACTCGTGCAGTCCCTGCATCAGCGTTGGTCCGTGATCGCTGCCAAGCCTCAACCATCCCGGGCGTCCACGGTGATGATGCTCGAATGGCCCGATCCGCCGTTTTACGGCGGTCACTGGGTCCCGGAACAGGTGCACGTGGCCGGTGGTCGCAATGCGCTGGGCGAGCAAGGGCTCGACTCGAGGCGTTGCACCTGGGAGGAGATTGCTGCCGCCGACCCGGACTATATTTTCGTCATGGCCTGTGGCTACGGCCTGGATGCTAACCTCGGCTTCGCTGAAAACCTGCGGCAGGTCGAGGGCGCGAAAGAGCTGAGGGCCGTGCGTGAGGGCCAGGTGTGGGCCTGTGACGCCAACAGCTTTTTCAGCCGGCCTGCGCCTCGCATCATCGAAGGGGCCGAGATTATTCAGCAAGTGCTCGGAGGTGAAACGCCCCCGGCTGAGCGGGCGAAAAAAATCAAGTAGGCAGTTGCCTCAACCCAACCCAACCCGACCCAATAAGGTACATCGGCGATATGATTTTGCGGTAATCCGGCAATGGCCCTGATAGATTAGTAAACCAAAAGGGCTTTTACGGGAGATACCAATGTCTCAGAGTGACTATGAGCGCGGCCTGGCGAAACGACGGGCCGTTATGGGTGATGACTATGTCGACCGTGCGCTGGACAACACCAGCGAGTTCACCCGGCCGCTTCAGGATATGGTGACGCGCAACTGCTGGGGCGAAACCTGGCAGCATGACAGTCTGTCCCCTGCCACACGCAGCCTCGTGACACTTGGCATCCTTACCGCGCTGCGTGCCTCGAATGAGATAAAGGGCCATGTTCGCGGGGCGCTGAACAACGGTTGCACAGTGGAAGAGATTCAGGGCGCACTGCTGCACGCCACGGTGTACTGTGGCTTTCCCGCAGGCCTTGATGCGTTTCGCGCAGCTGGCGAGGTAATTGGCGAGAGCCAACATTGAGTCGTCTGCTCTCGCCTCTTGAGTCTAGCGCTAAAGCGCAGGTTGATCGTTAGTGTGGCAGTGCACGCCGCCGCCGTCATACCAGGAGGCGAGAGTTTCGATGACGTAGACGTCGCGGCCCGGGAAGTAACGCTCGATGCGCTCTTTAGCCGCCGCGTCGGTGCGCTCGTCACCGAAACCCACGGTGATGACAAAACCATTACCCACCAGCCAGTTCAGGTAATTGGTATCGAACGCCGCGTCGCGGTACTTCACCTGGCCCAGGATTGGGTCACGAATGACCTTTAACCCTGCCGCGGCGATGGTCTGGGCCGCTGCGTCGTACACGCTGCCCGTGGCGCCGTCGCCAGAACGGCAGCCGGAGGCCTCGGTGCACTGAGATACGACGACGGTATCAGCGTCGATAAAGCGCGCGAAACCGTCGATATGCCCACGAGTCAGATCGCCTTCAGGGATGCCCTCAACCATGATCACTCGCGATACGCCGAAGGCCTGCTTGAGATCCTTCACGGCCTCATCCCGATCGTAGCCGGGATTGCGGTCGGGATCGCCGAGCGCGCTCCAATTCAATAGCACGGTATCAACGCCATTGAATTCCAGGTTGCCTCGTTCATGCACAATGTTGACGGATTCCACTGCGAGTCCCAGTTGTTCGCCGAGTGCTTGCGGTACGCGATTGTCACTGTCGTAGGGAATGTCCTCGCCAAAGGCGCCGCCCCAGGCGTCAAAGCCCCAGTTCTGGAGCACCTGCTTCCCATCCACCTCGATATAAACCGGACCGTTATCGCGCATCCAGGCGCTGTCGTAGGGAATCGACAGCCATTCAATATTCGCGTGATCCGGGTCGCCACCGATGGCCTCAATGGCCGCTCGGGCACGCCGCTCTGTGGCATCCGACTCGTAAAGAATCTTCAGCGGCTGGTAGCGTCTGATGATGGTGGACATCTGGGCAAAGGCGGGTTCGAAGGAGCGCTCGTAGCGACCTGGCCATTGCAGCCAGGTCGCGGCCTGGGGCTCCCACTCGGCAGGTACTCGTCGATTCATATCATTGGCCTGCAAGGGCGGTGCGATGAAGAGGATCGGCAGCAGACATAGCATGACGAGGCTTGAGGAACACTTCATTAGATCACGCATTCGGTAATCTCATTGTTTGGGATATGGTCATCGCATCGTCCAACGTCGTTTGCAGCGCGTGAACATAGCGCAGTAGTGGCGCATTCACTTCGGAGCGTATAGGCGTAGATGTCATGGAGACCGGGTCCATCTCAATAGAATAGTTCCAGGCCCTGTGCGGCAAGGTCCCGTGCTCTGTGTTCCCACTTTTTCGCAAAGTCATCAAGGTTATTCTGATTCAGAGGCTTGTCCCGAACTATAGCGCGAGATAAGTCAGTGTCTCCCTGCGAGTCCTCCAACATTGCGGCTGCCAGGGCGTCCCCGGAATGATCAGGCACAGGCAGCGATCTGAGCTTCGCCATGAGCTTTAGAAACTCCGCGGGCTGCGCGCTCACGTCCTCATATCTAACAACGGTGAGTGGCCTGCCAAGTTCATTGCACCGCGTAATCGCGCGATAAGTTGTTTCCAGTAAGCCAACAAGGTAATCAGGAGACCAGTCGAAAGCTCGAATGGCCGAGCTTGCCCAACTGATCGGTTCGCGCAAGAGCATGACGCCCGAGGCGTGGGGGCTTGCCTGGAGCAAGAGAGGAGCGATTGCACTGGTTTGAGCCTGCAGCTTGATGACAGCGTCCTGGTCTTCCAGTGCACTCAGGATCATTGCGGTTGAGGCATGTGTTACCTGACGTAGCAGAGCTCTGCCGCGTGCGTGTTTCGTGGTGCTGGCTGCGCTGAGCAGGGAAAAGAAGATCTCCGGCTCTGAAACGCTGGTGAAATCAACGCTATTGCAGAGTTTGCTCACCAGCGTAGAGCCGCTGCGACCCGCGGAGAAAACGTAAACCGGTGCGACCGGCCTGTCGCCCGGCGGATGCCCTTCCGTCAAACCCTGCAGTTGTGCGAACGGAATAGACACCAGCCTCTTCGCTTTTTGTAACTCCGACTTGACGAAGGTGGCCCGCAGCAGGCTCTCCCTGCTGTGGAATGACACGGCGATCAGTTTCTCTGTCTCAAAGCATGCCGTGTAGGGGAAAAAACGCGCGCCGGCGGCGCGACCTGAAATAGCCTCGCCGTCGTCTTGGACCTCAAAGTCGTTGAAACTGGGGACTATAGCTCGACTTGATTTGAGTCCAGTCACTCGATACAGGCTGATTTTTCCTGAAGATGGTCCCATCGATGGTTACCGTGCCTGAACTTCCGAAGGCCGTGCGTCAGTGATAAGGCTACAGACTCATCCCCAGCAGCGCCACCATCGAGCGGCCAAGTGTGGCTAAGTGGTCCGTGCTCGGGCGGCCTGTGGCGGCTTTAACAGGAGTCTGCTACTTTCTAAATTCGCGGGCCCTTGGCCGGGGCGCGCGTAGCCAATATGCCGACTAAACTGCAGCCGGACAGTGTGCCGCTGCGCGGAGAGACCTGTCTGATGTTGCGTTTATTTTCTGTCCTTCTGACCCTGGTAATGCTGGCAGGCTGTGGCACGCGTCCCTACCAGGCTAACGACCTCAGTGGCAGCGCCTTTCTGCAACGTCTGACCGTGCAGGAGCGGGATGGGTTGGTAGTCTCCGCGTCGGTATTGACCGCTGAAGAAACGATGGCCCTCACCGGCATCGATCTCTACGGGCAGGATATTCAGCCCGTTTGGCTGGAGGTTAATAATACGAGCGATTCTCGCGCTCGTCTTGTTACCTGGAGCGTGGACCGGGATTACCTGTCGCCGATCGAGGTTGCGTACATGAACCGCAAGCCCTATAGCAAAGAGGGCTATGCGGACATGGAACGCTGGTTTCACACCAACGGCATGCCGAGGGTAGTTCCCCCGGGTGAGAGCCGCAGCGGACTGGTGTTTACCAACCTGAAGCGTGGCACCAAGGGCTTCAACCTGGTCATGATCCATCGCAGAGAAGCTGCGCAGTTTACCTTCTTCCTGCCGCTACCCGGTTTCACGCCCGATTTCATGAACGTGGATTTCGCCAGTCTCTACAGTGACGATGAGATCATCGATGGCGATCTGAGTTCGATTCGCGAGTTGGTTGAAAAAGAACTCGGCTGCTGCGCAACCAGCCCGGACGGGGCTCTCGAGGGTGGCCCCTTTAACGCGATACTCATTGGCAAAGGCCCAACGGTGCGGCGGGCCATGCTTCGAGGCGGCTGGCTGGAAACCTCGGCAGATGGCAACGTGGCCGTGGTTGCGCGCCAGCAGACCTATCAGGGTAGACGCCCCGACGCGATCTTCAGCCGCGAACGCGGGGATGGAACGGAGCGAATCAACCTGCACCTGTGGATGTCGCCCTGGAGACTGGAGGGTGAACCCCTGTGGATGGGGCAGGTTTATTACTCGCAGGCGCAGGGGCCACTGGTGGAATGGATGCAGGACCAGCCCGCGATTGATTCAGAGATCACGCAGTTTTTTGCCCAGGAAAGCCTGATTGCAGACATCGACAGCGCACAGCGCTATCTCTACCAAAACCTCTGGTACAGCGGCTCCCTGGCCAAAATGGGTCGATTGCGCGCGATGGACCCAGTGCCCGTAGACGCTCCCCGCAAAGTATTTGGCGAAACACCCTACTTCACGACGGGGAGCCGAATTGTGGCCTTTCTGTCGGACGAGCCACGGGCGCTGGACGAGGTGGTGTACCTGAATGATCCCTCGCGCTCTATCACTGGTGGTAGGCCCGATGCACCCTTCCGCGGGCGCCAGGTCTTGCCGCCGAATGAGCGCTTGCAGATTAAGAAGAGCGGTCCTCTGACCATCGCCACGGCCGTTCCGAGCGCGGACGAAGCCGAAGCGGTATTCGAGATGGACCTATACGCGAAGAACATTCAGCCTGTCTGGGTACAGATCGAAAATTCGGGTGACGATGTGCTCCAGCTGACACCCATTGGCATCGACAGCGCCTATTTTTCGCCGAGGGAGGCTGCGAATCGTACTCGCGGGGATATCGGTGACGATCACGCAGATAGCTTCGAGAGCCGGGGTCATATCAGTTTGGCCGTGCCTCCCCACAGCATTCAGTCTGGTTATATTTTCAGCCGCGTGGACGAAGGCACCAAGTCTTTCAATATCGATGTGCTGGGCCAGGACCAGGCGCATCTGATGAGCTTCTTTGTGCCCGTGCCCGGTTTGAATATCGATCACTATGATTTGAATCCGGATGAACTCTACGACGCTGGTGAGATCAGGGAGGTAACGCTGCCGGAACTGGTGGCGGAACTCGAGTCGATGCCGTGCTGCGTTCGCGATGCGAAAGGTGAAGAGAAAGGTGATCCTCTGAATATTGCGCTGATCGGCAACCCCGCCGACCTCTACTATTCCTTTATGCGTGCAGGCTGGGACGAGACTGAAACGATCTACGGTGCCTCCCTTTGGAAAACGGCGGTATCCGCTGTCGCTGGCGGCCGCTATCGCTACTCGCCGGTCAGCGCGCTTTATGTATTCGATCGACCGCAGGACGCGGCCTTTCAGCGAGCCCGCAGTAGCATTCATGAGCGTAATCACCTGCGTGTCTGGATGACACCGCTGCGCTTCAGGGGTTACCCGGTCTGGATCGGCCAGATCAGCCGGGACATTGGCGTGCGCTTTACGCGCAAGACGATCACGACGCATAAAATTGACCCCGACGTCGATGAAACTCGCGAGTTCCTGGTGGAAGATCTCGCCTTTACCCAGGGCCTCAAGGCCTTTGGCTACGTCGGTGGTGTGGGCGATGCAGCCTATGATCAGCCGCGAGGGAATCTCACGGGCGATCCCTACTTCACTGACGGGCGGCGTGTGCTGATGTGGCTGAGTAGTGAGCCGCTAGGCCTGGACGAGGTCATCTGGCGTGATCTCAGTGAGCACTGGACGGGAGTTGTGGGGCCCTGAGTCAACTTCAACCTGATTCAGCACAGTCGTCTGCCTGGTGCAAGGCTGTAGCCCTTCTGTTTTTTTCCGCGGGCTCAACATTGGCGCAGGACGAACCGGTAGACAGTGTTTGGTCGGCAATAAAGCAAGGCTCGATCAAGCTCGATCTTCGCCATCGCCTTGAGCGTGTTGAACAGGACGGGTTTGATGAAAACGCAAGGGCGTCACTGCTGCGCTCACGGCTGAGCCTTGAATCTGGTTCGCTTCATGGTTTTTCCGGGTTTGTCGAGATCGATGACGTCACCAGCATAGGCGCCGACGAATACAACTCCACAGAAAACGGCAACATAGACTATCCAACAATCGCGGATCCCGAAGGCACCGACCTGAATCAAGCCTTACTGGCGTTTGCCCATGAGGGTTTCGACGCTAGGGGCGGTCGCCAGCGAATTACGCTCAATAACAGGCGCTTCGTCGGCTCTAAGCCTTGGCGTAACAATGAGCAAACCTATGACGGCCTGCGGGTGCGGTGGTCGCCCAACGAGGTATTCACTCTGGATGCCAGCTACGTTAATCGTGTGAATCGCATTTATGGCCCAGACGATGACGGTTCCAACCCGGCGGACTGGAAGGGTGATAGCGTCTTTGTTTTAGTGCAGTACACGCTCGTCGAAGGCCACACGCTCAGCGGCTTCGGCATTGGGCTTGATGTCGAGAATCAGTCGGGCTTTACCGATGGGCAAACCATAAACAACTCCAGCGACACGCTCGGCGTCGAATACCGCGGTGGAATGGGTGAGCTCAGCCTGCAAGCCAGCTACGCCCGGCAGTCGGATGCGGGAAGTAGCGAACTGGACTACGACGCGGACTACTATGTGATCGAAATCGGTGCCCGCGCCCTGGGGCTGAGTTTTAAGGCTGCGCAAGAGGTCTTGGGCGCCGATAACGGCGTTGGTTTTGCGACGCCCCTGGCGAACGGACACGGCTTTCAGGGGTGGGCGGACAAATTCCTCGGCACCCCGGGTGATGGCATCGAAGACACCTGGCTATCGATAGGGGGAGCGGTCGGTCCGGTGCAGATGCTGGCGCGTTATCATGACTTCAGGGCGGAAGCGTCGAGTGTAAAATATGGCACGGAAGTCGACCTTCAGGCGGATTGGAAAGCAACGGAGCGCTTCAGCACAACGCTCAAGGCTGGACTGTTCGCGACGGATGACCCTCAGCGCTACGACGATACCGACAAGGTCTGGCTAATACTGCAGTACAAGCTTTAGTCCGCTCGTTCTGGGCTTCTTACGATCTGATCCATCTTATTGCCAAGAAAGCTACCAGCGCTGGTACCCGCTGCATCCGGCAGCGTCACGTCGTGATTAGGGCTATGAAAGTACACCAGCGACAAACACTCTGGCATGCCTGGCTCAGCCACCACGCGGTGCGGATTTGCGCGCCAGCGTCCACCCGATATGAGTACCATCATTTCACCAAGATTAACGGTCAGCGCTCCAGGCACTACAGGTGCTTCCACCCATTTTCCGGCCCTCTGCTCTACCTGTAGCCCATTATCGAAGTTCCGGTCCAGAATAGTCACCGTGCCGAAGTCCGTATGCGCGCCCACACGCCAACCCCCCTCGCCGGGGTCTACCCGCGGGTATCGATTGATGGTCACCGTCGCCATCGCGCGGCCGCAGTTTTCTGACACCCAGTCCGGCCTCAAGCCTAAAGCTCTTGTGAGTATGTTGAGCACCGTGCAGGTTAACCGATCAGCTGCGCGCATCCATGCCAGCATCGCGGGCTGGAACTCAGGCAAGTCCGCGTTCGGCCAAATGTTAGGCGCAAACCATCTGGGTTCCGTTGCACGAAGTTTCTCAGCGCCGGCAAAAGCGGGGCCGATAGAATACGCTTCCTTCAAATCCACAGGTGCATCGGCCGGATCCACACCGTAGCTAGCACTGTTTGACTCGAGGCCAGGACCGACCCAACCCCGGTAGGCATCGGACGGGCAGGTATACGCGGCCTTGCTGGTCGAGGACAACTCAAAAAAAGCCTGGGCCTGATCTCTGGCTGCAGCGCTAATCTCAGGTGAAATACCGTGATTTGTGACCATTAGGAAACCCAGCCCTGCCAGATGTGCATCCACTTCAGCCGTTAAGGCCGATCTGTTGGCTTCGTCTCCCTCTGTCCAGCGCGCAAGATCTACTAAAGGTATCGTCATGCTCGCTCTCCTGCTGCCTGCGCCAGGGTTGTTTGCTGATCCGGCTGGCGTGCCCAGCGGACCAACAGGTATACCATTGGGGTGTCCAGCGCAGCCAGCAGCACCTTCAGCAGGTAGTTGCCCACCAACAGGCTTACGAAGGCGTCCGTTGGAACCGCGCCGTAAAAGGCAATACCGTAGAAAATCACGGTATCCACACCTTGGGAAACGAGCGTTGAGCCGTTGTTGCGCAGCCACAGCAGTCTATCCCCGGTGACGCCGCGAATGATGTTGAAAACGTATATGTCGAGAATCTGCGAAATAAATACGGCGGTGATCGACGCCACCCAAAGGCGTGGCGCGCCCTCGTAGAGTAATGTGTATGCCTCGTTTTGGGGCGCCCAGTATTCGGGGGCGGGTAGGGCAATGGCCAGTGTGAGAAGCATCATGACCAGCAGGTTCACCACCATGCCGCCGTACACGACCAGACGCGCGCGCCTTGCGCCCCAAACCTCCGTAACCACATCAGTGATTGGATAGGTGAGGGCGAAGAGGAACTCCGCAAAAACGAAGCTGGTAAGGCCCAGGCCCAGCCACGTAAGGTCCAGCGGCACTTGCTTGACGAGGAAGAGCTGCATCATCCCCCAGGAGGCGGCGAAGGCCGCCGCCAGCAGACAAAAGCGGCCCTCAGAGGATAATGTCGTTCCCGTAGTGTTGTGATCGTTCAATACTTCTCTCCGCCATTTGTCACTCTTTACGTCAGGCAATTTTCGCGCCAAAAGGCGGGCTTACTGGGTGGCTATGGTGGGAGTTGGCCGTCGTTGCGCACCCAGACCCGGGCCCGATGGAGTGGGTGAAGGAGATCTGGGTGGGGCGAAGATCAAGGCGCGCGTGGTTGCGGCGGTTCAGGCGACGGTGATGTCGCCGTATTTGAGCGAAACGTGTTCCAGCGCGGCGTGCACGGGTCGGCGAGACAGAACCTCAACTGTGTCGCCGCAGCGGATCGTGCCCAGTGTGCGGGGCAGGGCGTTCTGACCAAAAAATATGCCCTTGAGCGTTGCAGAGGCACCGCGACGTGTTGCGATCAAGGTTGCTACCGGCTCCTTTGAAAGGGTCTTACCGGTACGCTGGTCGATGGTGGGAACTTTGCATCGCGCACAGGGCAGTGCGAACTCAATCACGCTGTCGCCGATACGCAGCGTATGCATCACGTCCTCTTCAAACGCGGCTGCGCCGGTGAACACAAGGTTCGGACGAAATCGTTCCATGCCCACCGCCTCGTCCTGCATATGCGCATTGAGTACCTCCAGTGACGCTCGATTGGTTACCAGCAGCGGCATGCTATCGGCAAAGCTGACCCGGTCTCCCGGCTGGGAGTACTCAGGATCGGTTGGTCTTGCTGTTCTCTCGTCCATTTTCACCAGCCTGCAAGGGAGGTTCAGGTAGTCACTGAACCAAGCGGCTGCTTCGTCGCCGGCGTCCAAGGCACGGCACGCTTCGCCCCAGACATCAACCGCACTTTCGCGCTCAGACAGGTGATTTGGCTCAACAGACAGCGGCTGCATGGCCGGTGCGCTGAAGGTCATACTCCCGTACTGCCCGGGCAGCGCGCCGACCAGCGCCAACCTCTCGCAGCCGGGCTCTCGCTGTGACAGGAACAGGCCACGACGTTTGTGCTGATCATTTACCAGTAGCCAGCGGCGGTCGTGGAGCGGGCCCAGTGGGGTCAGCTCAAGCTGCTCCACGGGCAGCGCGGCCGCCGCCTTGAGGGGATAAACAAAACACGACTCCACTCGTATTGTCATGCGATCTCGTGGTCCATATTGTTCGAGGGCTCCCATCAGGCGATCGATGAAGCGCTGACACCTATCGTTAAGGAAGAGCCTGATAAAAAAAGGCAGCGCCACGCGCTGCCAAAGATGAACACCTGGAAAGCTGTCGGCGTGAAACGGCTCTACCTCTGCCCCTACCTTTACCTCAGGGTTGGTAGAGTAGCTGCAGACCTACCGCACGTGGGCGCGTGCGATTGGCATTACGCCAGTTGTGATACGGGTCTTGCCACTTGTTTTCATCGGTGAGGTTTGTGCCGAACAGCTCGACACTGAATGCCTCGTTGATATCGATGCCGATGCGCGCATTCAGGAGGCCAAATGAGTCCGAGTACTGCGGGACGACGTCGAAGGAGGAGCGATCGATGTAGCTGACCTCGTCACGGTAGTTGTAATCGAGGCGCACAAAACCAGGTTTGCCGGCGCCCCACTCGAAGTTGTACACACCGCTCAGCGAGTAGCTGATCTCCGGAACATAGTCGAGTTCGTCACCGGGTAGATTGGTAGCGTCGTCGGCGCGTATGTCTTTCACCTCAGAATCCAGCCAGGACGCTGTTGCCGAGAGTGAGAGGTTCGCCGTGGCCTGGAAGGCGACACCGCCCTCAACGCCGTAGATGTCGACATCGCCAATGTTGCTGAGCTGAGAGGTAAAGTTAGTGCCATTAAACACCAGGCCCCTGCGCAGCATATCGGAGAAGTCGTTGTAAAAGGCGGCGAGTTCAAATGAGAGGCGCGAATCGTTGGTCGTGCCCTTGATGCCGATTTCGTAGGTCAGCAGATCTTCTGGATCGTAGGGAGGATCGCCGGGATCATTGAAGCCGCCGCTGCGAAACCCGCTGGAGACCGAGCCGTAGAGGTTCATGGTGTCGGCAACGGCGTAGCTGGCGTATACGCGTGGATCAAAGGAGTCGAAGCTGGCGCTTTGCTCGATCACTGGCACGCCGTCGAGCGTGCAGCAGCTATCGCCACCTTCGCGGTCCTCTTCGAAGTACCGACCACCGAAACCCAGGGTTAGACGCTCGGTTATGTCGTAGGAGACGTCGCCATATACGGCATAGGACTCGGATGTGCTCTCACTGAAAAAGCGATCCTCAAAAATGGGTTCAAAGCCGCCCTCAAAGGTTCGGTAGTCTGCGATCAGCTGATCGTCGAGATCACGATAGAAAGCGCCCACCGTCCACTTCAACGCGCCGTCACCGGCTGATACAAGGCGCAGTTCCTGGGTAAACTGTTCGTTGGTATCGAAGCGGTCATCGTTACCTTCGAAGGGGCTGCAATTGGTATCGCTGCCACACTGGTAGGCGAAGGGGTATTGGTGATCCACGTCGATGTAGGCTGTTGCACTGGTGAAATCAGCAAAGCCAAGATCTGCGGTAATGGTCAAAGCTGTGATTTCATACTCCAGGTCTTTGGACACCAGCTCCGTGCTCGGATCGCCCGCTACAAACACGGTGCGATCAGGGTTCTCATAACCCAAGCCGAGTTCGGCTTCGTTGTTGTGGACGTTGTACATAAACTCAACATCCAGGCGATCAGTAGGCCGCCAGAGGAGGAGCGCGCGAACGTTAACAAGATCCTGGCCATTGCCATCGCGGATGCCTGCGTCCGGTTGATCCTGCCAGCCGCCGCCCTCCTGATAGCGGGCAGCTACGCGTAAGCCCAGCGTTTCGGCCATCAGCGGCACATCCACAAAGCCGGTCAGAATGTACTCAGGATCGCCATCTTCTATGTAGGCTGTAGACGCTGTTGCGCCGAATTGCAGCTCTTCCAGGTTTGGCTTGTTGGTCAGGTAGCGAACCACCCCTGCCATGGATCCTTGGCCAAAAAGAGTGCCCTGAGGGCCTTTGAGAACTTCGATCCTGGCAAGGTCTGTAGCTCGGACATCCAGTTGATCAGCGGCAGTCAGTGAGACCGGGATTTCATCAAGGAATTGGCCGACAACCGGCCCGGCACCGTATTGGTTAACCACGCCACGCAGGAAGATGGTATTGCTGCCGGGACCATCTTCTCGCATGGTCATACCGGGTACAGCAAACTGCAGCTCCGACAGCTGTGTGATCCCGCGCTTATTCAGTTCGTCAGCGGAAAAAGCCGCGACTGACATGGGCACCTCGAGCAGTGACTGCTCTCGGCGTGAAGCGGTGACCAGGACCTCTTCCAGTGCCAGGGTTTCCCCCTCGAGGCTATCTTGCGCGTGCGCTGGCAGCGCAAAAGGACTTGCCAGGATACTGGCGGCAATCACAGATTGGCTTAGACGGTTTTTCATTGTTTCCCCCCCATTGGGTACAAAGTACAGCAGTTCTTTTTGAACGACTTTGATGGTACCGAAGCCACTGCGTTACAAAAGTTGCCTAATCAGCCACAGGGGGTGCGTCAGACACACCATGGCGTTCTTTAGTGTGGTCGATGAGCTCAACGGCACTAAGCGTTGTGGAAATCCACCTTCTCAGGAGCAAGAGGGCCACTGGTCCAGCCAGCGCGATAAGCGCATGTAATGCCCAGAACGCCAGTGGGCCCAATGGCTCATAAAACCGGCCCAGCCAGCCGCTGACGAAGCCGCCGAGGAATATGGCCAGGTAGTAGCAGCTGACCATTGTGGCGTTTACAGGCGGGGGAGCAGTACGTGATATCAGAGACATCATCACTGGGCCAATGTACAGAAAGCCTGCGCCCACCAGGAAATGAAACAGTATCAGCCAACGCATCGAGACCATATTCTGCAAGCCCGCCAGCCATTCGCCGATTGCGAGTGCGCTGAAGGCTAGCGCGACGAAGATGAAGCCGATAGAGAGCTTGCTCAGCTCTGATGGTTCGCGGTGGCGTTGGCGCTGCGTACGCCATAGCCACAGCACGAGGGGCACCAGGACCATGGCTGCGCCTGCATCGATAGACTGAAACCAGGTAACGGGCACAATCATGTCAAATATGGCGCGGTCAACCCGCGACTGTATCCACAGTGGGTAGCTGTTCCAGACCTGTGTTTGTCCGATCCAGAACAGCGACGCCACCAGGATCAGCAGGAGTATTGCTGCTACTTTGCCGAACTCATCGCGGCTCAGGGTGGCACTACCCGGCCTCGCGGTGTCAGGGGTATCTGGCGGCAGGTGATGCCGTCCAGACAGATAAATGATGCAGCCGACAATCATGCCGATACCCGCTGCGCCAAAGCCGTAGTGCCAGCCGTAGCGCTCACCCAGCGTGCCGCAGATGAGCGGCGCCAGAGTGCCTCCTGCTGTGATGGCGACGTTGTATAGCGTAAACGCCGTATCCCGTCGCTGGTCGGCTTTGGCGTACAGCGCACCGACCTGCGCAGCGAGGTTGCCCTTCAATAGCCCGCAGCCGAGAATAAGTAGGCCAAGCGCGATCAGGAAGGCACTTTCAAATGCCATGAGCAGGTGACCGGCGACCATGAAGATGGCGCCCGCCAGCACTGCCCTCGTCCGGCCCAGGAAGCGATCACCCAGGTAGCCGCCCAGTACGGGAGCGAGGTAAATCAGGCCGACATACAGGCCAAAAATCTGCGCGGTCATGGCCTGTACGGAGAGATCGCCGAAGACTGCTCGTAAAAGCCCCGCGAAAGCCGTGAAGCCCAGGATCTGGTCATTGTTGCCGTCGCGCAGGAGGTAGGAGGCCATGTACAGCACCAGCAGGGCCTGCATGCCGTAAAAGGAAAAACGCTCCCACGCCTCAGCGAAAACGATATAAGCGAGGCCTCTGGGATGGCCGAATAGTTCGCCGCCTTTGCTGCTGGCGGAATCGACACCATCGCGTTGATCGGCCAGGCTTTTACCCGGGGATACCGCTGAAGACCTGTGGGCGGTACTCGTCATTGGCTTATAGCCGGTGCATGTTTGCGAGACCCAGCGGGCGCTGGCTCATTGCTTGAGTTGACGTACGACAGCGTTGAAAAATGCCCTCTCATCAACGACCTCGCCGTCAAGTGGCTTGGATTGCGCACTCCACAGGGCAATGACAACCCGCTCTTGCGGATGCACGTAGATGTGCTGGCCGAACAAGCCAGCCGCCATAAACGCCCCATGCCAATGCGGATGCGAGGATGTGGGCTTCTTGACGCCAGGCGCTGCGTGGCTGCCATTGGCAGCTTGCGTTACCTCAGCACTATCCTCCAGGTCGTAAACGGGCCACCACTGGTAGCCATAGTCAACGCGCTCGCCATTAATCAGCTGGGGGGAGGTCGCTTCAGTAAACCAGTCCACCGGGACAATCCGTCGCCCATCCAGCACACCACCCTGCATGGTAAACAGGCCGAAGCGGGCGTAGTCGCGCAGGGTTGCGCTGATACCACTACCCGCGACTTCAAGTCCATCAGGTGATTCCAGCCACCAGCTGGCATCTGATTCCATGCCCAGTGGTGACCAGAGTCGAGAGGACGCAAAGGTAGACAGGTACTCCCCCGTTGCGGCGCGCAGCAGTTCCCCGACAAGATGTGTTTCACCCGTGCTGTAATTCCAACGCGTTCCCGGTGCAGCTATGCGTCGCAGCCCGCTTAGGTACTTGAGAATTGCGCCCGGTTGCTGCGCAAGCTGCAGTTCCAACATGGTGCTGCGATGCGAAGCGGGATTGGTCGGTTCTTCGTCCCACTCGACGCCGGAGGACATCTGCAGTAGTTGGCGGATGCTAACACCTTCGTAGGCGCCTCCACGCAACGACGGCAGATAGGTTTCGAGTGTGTCGTCGACGCTGTCTATCAGCCCCTCAGCTATGGCAATGCCAACCAGCGTGGAACCTATGGATTTTGCCACTGACATCGACATCCAGCGCGAGGCTCGATCGAGACCAAACTCATAGTGCTCGAGACAGATTTTACCGTCCTTGAGCACCAGGATGGCGGCCACCCTGTTCAAGGACAGTATGTCGTAGAGGTCGTAGGCGCGATGGCCACATTGCATTCTCAACTCTTCAAGCTGGCTTGTCCCAGCCACCAGTGGTGCCACTGTCGGACCGCGCTCAATGATACGGGAGGGAAACAGTTGGTCGATATGGCTGAAGGTATAGATCTGCTGCTGTGGAAACACCCTGCCCGCGTACAGGTCGCGCACCGACGCCAGCCGGCCATGTAGATCAGAGTCATCGCTGACACCGTTGGCGCGGCTGTGGTTGGGAACCGAGGCCCTTGAGAGTCGCGTATCGCCCATGTTCATAGCGCTCTAGTCTGCCGCTTCACTGCGCTTGGCACGCTGTTCCCAATGACCCGGGTTCAGCACCACAGAGGCATCTTTAAACACTACTTCGAACGGGTACCGTGTGTTTGGTATGGTGAAGCGATTGCCTGACAGCGGCGTGAGCACAACGGCTTCGTCTCGCGGGATTGCGAACACATCCCTATCGCCGATCGCTCGCGCCAACAGACGATCGCCTTGCCTGCGAACCTGAAGAGTGACGAAGCGACTGAAGATGTAATCGCCCACGAAGCTGTCCAGTAGGTCGGCATCCCCGGTCTTATCACTCGCCTCAGTACTTGCGACAAACTCGGGAGGCTCAGGTTGCTCTGGCACTGCGGCAAGGATGGCGTCCCACATCATCTCGGCAGCGACCAGGCCGATTTCGAGGCTGGGTAAGGCGGCTCCTGGGCCCTCGTCAACCTCGTCCGTCGTCACTGCGTAAAGAACGTCACCGTCGTAGACCGTGGCGTAGGGTTGGATAGCCCGGGCCATCGAGGTGTGAACCTGCACAGCCAGTCGATTCAACTCGCCGTAGTCAAGTTTTCTGTTGGTGACAACCAGTGAGATCGTGGTGTTCTTCTTTTCGGGGGCCAGAGCGCGTTCGCCGTCCCAGTCAGGTTGCACGTTGTCCGGCGATGCGGCGAGCAGGTCTTTTACCTTGGACGACTTGGGCCAGCCAGGACCTTTGTTGCAGGCCACCATGTTACCGTCTCGGTCGACAACCACGCCCATAGCGTTCACGACGACGAATACGGCTATCTTAAGTTCGCCGATCTGGCGGTAGGCCGCCCCTTGTCCCGACTTGGCGTTACAGCCGAATACACCGCCAAATACGACAGACCGCCCGGCGCCGTAAGGCCCGACCGGGAAAATGCCTTCCTCAGCAGCGCGATAAGCTGCCTGCGCGAGGCGTTTGTCTGGATAGATCTCGTTCAGCCTGCGGCCGCCGAAATCATAGATAATGGAACCCAGAGCTAAGCCGACGTTGTCCCAGTGCCCGCTGCGAATGCCGTCGTCTTTCATCGCTGAGGTCACGGCAGTAGCCGCCTCTAGCCCGTACCAGGACCCGCCAGCAAAGACGACGGCGTCTGTGTTGGGCACGGAATAACCCATCTTCAAATAGTCGGCATTGATGGTGCCGGGTCCGCCACCCCGGGAGTCGACAACAGCGAGCACCGGCTTTTTGAACTTGATGACGGTAACTCCCGTCGGGCCGTCCTCGTACTGGCCCGTGCCTATTTCGAGCATGGGCCAGTCGAAGGTTAGAGCATCACTGGATGAGAACCCGTCATTGATAGTCATGGGTAGCTCTGACTGGTCATCAATCTGTGGCTGGGCAAAGCTGTTTATGCTGACGGTAAGCCCAAGTGCCAGGCCAAGGCGGCATGCGCGCATGCCTGCGGCATCGCCTAGGCCTCTGATGAAGTGATGCCCTGATCGGGAGTCCATTGCCTGATCCTTGTTTGAGTCTGTTCACACATGCTCGCCACACAAGCCTGGCTCGTATCCGGCGACAGCCAAGTTCGCCAGCGCATTGATATCGATAGTAGGTGAAATGCCCAGTCATGCGAAGATGCGCAAGGCGCACGCAGTGGTGACGCTGGGTCAACAGTCGGTGTAGCTGGTTTCTCTATGCCCCTGATAGGGTGATGTCTTGACTACAAAGCATGTGGCCAAGCGATACCGGCAGTGCTTTACGCGTTGGTCTTTGCGAAGCTCACCGTGCTAAGCTGGCGTGACCTGTACGGCATAAACGGCCGATGAGTAGCCAAGACCCCAGCAAGACCAACCCGAGCGATCGCAAGTTACGATCGAGGCCACCGGAACGCAAAGCGACACCGCCCTTCGAGGCCCTGCGCGCCTTCGATGCGGTCGCCCGCCTGGGGGGAATCCGCCGCGCGGCGCAGGCCTTGGCGCGAGATCATGCGGTGATCAGCCGGCATCTACGCACCCTCGAAGACTGGACCGGTACCCGATTGGTGGAGCGCACGGCCGCGGGCGCTGTGCTGACCGAAGAGGGCCGGCACTATCACGCCCATATAGGCCAGGCCATTGACGACATCGCCGACGCGACGCGAGAGTTGATAAAACAGGGCCTGGAAAACCATATACAGGTGTGGTGTATGCCCGGCTTCGCGCTGCACTGGCTGGTGGAGCATCTCGCAGAGTTTGAAGAGTTACACCCCCAGGTTGATATTGAACTCAAGTCGACCCACGACGGTGCCGACCTGACGCGAATGGAGGCCGATATTGATATTCGTCTTCTGCCACAGGATGCTGAATCAGAGAGCTCATTCCCCGGCGTACGCGGTGTAGAGTTCGCCAAACCGCCTATTATTCCTGTGGCGAGCCCTCAATTTCTGGAGCGCCAGGGCAACATCGAAGCGCCTGCCGACCTGCTTAAAGTGGATCTGTTGCACGAAGAGGACTTCGACACCTGGCGTATCTGGCTGGAAGAGTTTGAAATCGAAGCCGAGGAACCGCAGGGTCCGCGTTTATGGGATGGGCACATGACACTGGCCGCTGCGCGCCAGGGCAGGGGCGTGGCCCTGACCAACCGACTAGTTGCCGCGCCGGATATCAATGCCGGTCACCTGGTAGAGATTGGCGCGGGCAACCCGCAGTTTGGACCCGTAACGCCCTGGACATACTGGTTTTTTGCTCGCGTTGACCGTTGGAACAATCCTTCGCTGAAGCGTTTTCGGGAATGGCTATTCCGGGCCGTACAACAAGATATCGAACAGATTAGCCCCTAAGCTCCCGATTTTTTCCTCAAGCTAAGCTCAGACTGTTGCACACCAAGCACCGGAGGCATCGCCTTTGACATCTTCACGGCGCCGGTGAGCTTGGCTACGCTGGGTAAACGAGCATAACCCTCACCGAATCCCTTGCGAGGTGCCCGGTATGCGCGCCATTGACGACCTCATTACCTTCGCCAGTTGGGACGCCACGGAACTGGCGCGCAGGATCGCCGCGGGAGATCTGACCGCGGATGAAGCGCTGGATTGCAGTCTCGCGATTGCTGCATTGATCGATGATCGTATAAACGCGTTCGTCGACCTCGAAGAGGCGGTAGCGCGTGAGGGCGTAAGCAAAGCAGGCGCCGGGCCACTGTGGGGCGTGCCTATTGCAATGAAGGACTGTTTGGGCGCCGTGGCAGGCGCCCGTCGCTACTACGGCAGCCGACTTACCAAGGGCGATCGACTGGCGGCCGACGACGAAATTGTGAGGCGCTTTCGCGCGCTGGGGCTAGTGCCCTTTGGCACCACCAATGTGCCCGAGTTGTCCTCCTCAATTACGACCGAATCCCTCCTTCATGGCCCCTGCCGTAATCCCTGGAACCTCGGCCACTCTGTTGGGGGCTCCGGTGGTGGCGGCGCTGCTGCCGTTGCCTTTGGTGCCGTGCCGCTCGCCTATGGCAATGACTCAGCGGGTTCGATCAGGATCCCGGCCTCCTGCTGCGGCCTGTTCGGCCTGAAACCCAGCCGGGGGCGCGTGCCGACCGGGCCGCAATACAGCGAGATCTGGTTCGGCATGATGGCTCAACACGTGATCACACGCAGCGTACGAGACAGTGCGCTAGTGCTGGATCATATTGAAGGCGTTGAAACCGGAGCGCCTTACGCCGCGCCGGCAAAGCGAGGTCTCTATGCAGATACGCTGGCCCATGACCCAGCGCGTTTACGTATTGCTGTCAGTAATGGCGCAGCGAATGACATCGCTATCGCCGACGACTGTGCCGAGGCCCTGGCCGATGCGGCTGCACTGTTATCCGACCTCGGGCATGAGGTGATAGAAGCGAGCCCAGCCTATGCTCATCCACAGCTGTGTACGCATCTGTCTACCCTGCTTGCAGTTTCGCTGGCAATGGAACTTCCGGCAACAGCGGCTGAAAATGGCAGGCAGGTTAATGCTGCTTCAGTTGAGGCGTGCAATCTGGCCATGGCAGCGCGCGGCGAGGCGTCAAGCGCACGACAGCTCGCCGAGGCATTGGACTTCAAAAACGCGATGGCCCGGCGGCTGGGCGTCTTTATGACCGACTTTGATGTTCTCCTGACGCCGACCTTGGCCCGGCCACCGATTCCTCTGGGTTATCTCAACGCCAACCAGGCAGATTCAGAAGACTACCTGCAGAAAAAGTGGACTTACGGCGCATTCACACCCTTGGCAAATCTCGCCGGCGTCCCCTCGGCGACCGTGCCTTTGCATGTCAATCAGGACGGTTTGCCGGTCGGCGTCTTACTGACCGCGGCTTACGGGCGTGAGGATGTACTGTTTGCGTTATCGGGGCAACTGGAACGGGCGCGACCTTGGCAGCAGACCAAGCCGGCCCTTAACATTTGTCACTACCAGCCTCAAAACCCTAGTTGGCGGCCAGAGCCTCATCTGGCGTGAGATGGCGCGCAATTGCCTGCATCGCGATCAGCGTCTCGTGGTTCATCCAGCCGCCATTCTCGTTATAGTCAAGGTAGGAAGTGGTCTTTGCGATTACGACGCGACGCTTGGGATTCACATAAACAAACTGACCATAAATGCCGATCGCAGAGTAATCGCCGCCATCCGGTGTGAATGGAATCCACCACTGGTATTTGTAGCCAAAGCCGCTCGATGACTGCGGATTGTCTGCCATCGGCATGAGCATGGGCGCGTCCGGCGTGGTGGATGCCTTCACCCACGATGCAGGCACGAGCTGTTCACCGGCAAAGTTGCGCCCCTCGTCGAGGTACAGCTTGCCGAAGCGGGCCATGTCTCGAAGGCGAATGTTGACGCCACCGTACACCAGGGGTTCGCCGACGGAATCGACTAGCATTTTCGCGTCGCTTTCTGCGCCGAGTTTCGACCAGAGCTTTTCTTCGAAGTAATCCTGATAGGATTTTCCCGTTGCGCCGCGCAGAACCATACCCAGAATATGGGTATCCATGCTGGCGTAGTGGTTGTAAGTGCCGGGCTCACGCTCTCGTTGCAATCCGAGGGCAAACTCATCGAGGGAGCCCAGCAAGAGGGCAACCAGCGACTGCACCAAATCCGAGTCCAGTCGCCCGTAGTCCTCACTCCAGCGAATGCCAGATGCCATCTCGAGCGCGTTTTTCACTGTGACGCCGTCATAGGCGGAGCCAACCAATGATGGCGCATAGTCGGTCACCTGATCCTCGATATCGATAAGACCGTCATTGACCGCTACGCCCACCAGCATGGACGCCATGGACTTGGAGATTGACATAATGATGTGGCGATCCTCGGCGGTCTGGCCACGCCAGTAGTCCTCATACACGATGGCGTCACCCTGCATCACCAGCAGGCCGCTGGTCTGGGTGTCGGCCAGAAACTGGCTCAGGCTTTTCTCTTCATCGCCGTAGGTATAGGTTTCGGGCAGCGCGTCATCGCGCAGCGCCTCAGGCAGATCATAGACAGGCCCGCCGCGCTTTATCGTAACGGCGGGATATTGGGTGTAGAAACTCCTGAAGTTCTCGTCTATCACCTCGGGTTCAAAGGTGGCGGCATACTCCATGAGTGCGCGCACTTCACGGATGTCTTGCCAGAAGACGGCGGTCGCTCCCGCGGCTAAAACAACGCCGCCTAGAAAGATTTTTTTCCAATACATGCAGTATTCCCTCTTGTCCTGCGTGAAGCCCACTGCAGCGGCCGCAACCACCACATCGCCAGCAGCAACATCGTTGCGTTGAGTGTCAGTACGGCGGCAGGTAATTTATCCATCGGGTAAACCCACATATAGCCGGTCACTATGGCTAAGAGCGTGGCACCTGTCAGAAATTGAAGGCGCAACCTCGCTGTCGTTTCATCGGCAGTCCTGACGGCTAAGACTATGGCAAGAATGGAGGCGAGCACATAAGCGCCAATTGTCGCCTTTGCTGCCAGTAACGAGATGCCCGCAGCAACTGCCAGGGCGAAAGGTGTACCCCAGACCACACCAGACCAGAGATCATTGACGCGACTGCGACCACCACGCTTGGCCAGCCAGACATTGATGCCACTCACCGACACCACCGTCAGCGCCAGGCCTAGCAGCAAATAGGCAATGCGCACCGGTAAGCCCCCAAAGTGACCGAAGTGCAGCCGGTATACCGAGTAAAGTACCTGACGCCCAGTGGGACCGTCGGTGAGTCCCTGGCTGCCAATGAACTGGCCATCACTAGCAAAACGATAAATTTCTGAATAGGCGAGCCGACCTGGCAGCTCAGCCGCAATTTCAATAAATTGGCTTCGCTGCCCAGGGTGGTGAACCACGAGATAGAGAATATCGCCCTCTGGCAATTCCGTCGCCATCCAGTCCAGCGCCGAGTCGATGCCGGGGGCTTGCACGGTGGCCTCCAGCACCGGGTCATCGCCATAGACGTCTGCATAGACTGTCTCGGGATCACCGTCGTAAAAAGCACTAGCGGCGATCAACACCAGCGGACCTACGAGGCCAAAAAATGCGCCGGTAATGGCGATTGCTAGATGAAACGGCAAGCCCCATACCGACAGCCGGTTGTGAATGTCGATCTGTTCTAGCCTTCGACCGCGGCCGAGACGCAGATGGAAAGCATCACGCAGGATTTTCGGATGAGCAAGTATGCCCGTGAGAATCAGTGCGACAAGCATAGCGCCCAGGGCGCTGACCAGGACCATGCCCCAGGTATGAGGCAACAGCAGGTAGTAGTGAAGCTCACGAAGCAGGTGTGCCAGGCCTTCAGCAGGTGGCTCACCGAGGTTACCGTCGCTGTCGAACCACCACTCTTGCTCTCCCCCATTATTGCCGACGACGGCGATGTGGCCTCGTGGCAAAAACTCAGTGGGAAAGACCGCCCATACTGACTCGGCCGGGGCATTGAGTCGCCGGGCGCCGTCCGCAACAGCCTGAGTGACCGCCTCCCTGCTGAAGGCGGGCGCCTCATAAATCAAGGGCTGTTGCCAGCGCTCGAAATACTCAGCTACCACTAGCAGTGTGCCAGTAAGGCACAGAAGGTACATCAATGCGCCAACCACTAATCCGATCGCTGAGTGGCCCAAAAGCGCGCTTTTTACTGTTTGAGGAGATAACCACGCCATTATGTAGTGACCGGAAAATAGAGGTAAGCGCCGCTCAGTGCCGCGACGGCACCCAACACCACTGCATCACGCCCTTTACGATTCCGCATGCTGACGATTGTGGCCACCACGGCCCAGGCCAGTGGGAAAAGAAAGGCGGCGATAGCCAATCCCGAAACTCGACTGATGGGCATCAAGCCAATCAATGCAATGCTGAGAAAGGCCATCGCTGTGGCAGCCAGTGGGCCGATAACCATGAACGTGCCGAAGGCCGCGCCGCCGCTGCTTTCCAGCAGCGGCTGTGATGTTTCGGTTTTTGCAGGTTGTGCTGGCGACTGCCACGCCGCCGTCGCAGCGAGCACAGCGATAGCGACGAGCGAGAACAGCAACAGAGCAAAGGTAATGCCGTACTCGGGGCCTTCTACTAGCGCCCATCCTGCAGTTATCCCGAATAGTAAAAGCCAACTGCCCGTGCGGACTGCATGGCTCACTCGGTCGCGACGTCGCCATACCCGGAGCAGGCCAAGCATTGCCAGCAATGCGGTCAGCGAAAACGCCAGGCTAGTTATCATTCAGATAAAATTCTCTTGTATGAGTTAAGGGAAAAAGCTCGCGGCGCACTCCAGCAGCGCCAGGCCGTTGTGGACTTCACACAAGCCTCGCATACGCCGGCATGTCTGGGGAGGTGCTTAAACCCTTCTGATCGGTGTCGTCCTTGCACCAGAGCAACCGAAGTCGCTGGATGAAGGCTTTTGCGGTGCAGCTTTTGTAGTCTCATACTTGTGGTGCGCTCAGCCGGTAGGAGCGCGGCGTCTGCCCCGCCCAGCGTTTGAAAGCTCGGGCGAAGGCGCTTTGGTCAGCGAATCCTGTCAGAAAGGCGATCTCAGCCAGGCTGTAATCGGTTTCGTGTAACAGGCGTTTGGCGAGATCTCGCCGTGCCGAATCGACCACGCCTTGAAACGAATATCCCTGCTCAGCCAGCCGACGCTGCAGCGTTCGAGCGCTCATCGCAAGTTCCAAGGCTATAGAGGATACGCTGGGTACGCCTTCGCTCAGAACACTGGCGACTGCTCGTCTGACCTGAAGCTCAAGGTGTTGCTCCTGTCGCAGTGACGCCAGTTGCTGCGCCAGGTAGTCGTCAAAAAAACCGGCGATCGTCTCGTCGCCGAGTTTATTGGGAGCGTCCACACTTTCCTTGCTGACAAGAAGTGCGTCTCGGCCGGATTGGAAGTGAACGGGACAACCGAAGTGGGCCTGGTGAACGGCAGTATCTCCTCGGGACGGATGCTTGAAATAGACTGCCAGGGGAGCGAAGTCACGCGAGCTGACTTCCTGGCTGATGGCCGTGACGGCTGCCATGCTGGCTTCATTCGATAACAGCATGCCCGCGCGGCCGTCCCCATCCTTGTCGAGGCTGAATAACAGCCCGTCGGCCGTTTCTTCAAGAGAGTAGGTCTCGGCGTTGCCCAGAACGCGACCATATCGCTCTGATCTTGCGAATGAGCCGCGCAAACTCGGTGCTGATTTCCACGCCAGACCAAAGGCGCCGTACTCGTCACTGCGCATGGCGGCGCCGATGATGAGTGGCAGGGCCAAGCCGTTGGGGTCCCGCTCAACCAGCTCGCTCAAAAAGCTGTAGTACTTAGCTGATGACACCATGATGGTTGGATCTACCGGGCCGTCGGGGCTGAGCCCCAGTTGCTCTATGAGGTCCGCAGTGGTGACCCCGTGGCTAGCCTGCCCAGCGCACTTGTAGACGTATAGGGATGTGATTTGGCTCATTCGACGGCCTCTGGCGCACTCAGACAAAAAACTGGCAGCTCGGGTCAAGAATAGAGCCCTCCGGCGCAGGATCATAACCCTGCACACTAACTCACCGTCTGGAGCAAGCAAATGAGCATACAAAGCAAAGAAACAAACGGCAATGAACTCGTACTGGTCTTGGGTGCCACCGGCAAGACCGGCCGGCGCATAGTAACTGCACTGGAGGAGCAGGGGGTGCCGGTTCGACGTGGCTCGCGCTCTGCCTCGCCCGCTTTTGATTGGAACAACAGCAGCAACTGGGACGCCATCCTGGACGATGTTACCCGGATTTATATCAACTACGCGCCAGACCTGGCTATGCCCGGCGCGACCGATGCGATCGGTGAACTGACCCGTCGCGCGCGGAAGGCGGGTGTAAAGCACGTAGTGCTGCTGTCCGGGCGGGGTGAAGAGGAAGCCCAGGCCTGTGAGGCAGTGGTGCAGGGCAGTGATATTGACTGGACCATAATCAGGGCTAGCTGGTTCAACCAGAATTTTTCTGAGGGCGCCTTTGTCGAGATGGTGCAGGCCGGCCAGATCACCTTGCCCGATGTATCTACCCCAGAGCCTTTTGTTGATATCGACGATATTGCGGCGGTTGCTGTGACGGCGCTGACGCAGTCAGGCCATGCGGGCGAATTGTATGAAGTCACGGGCCCGCGAATGCTGACCCTGTGGGACATCGCCAATGAGTTATCGAAAGCAACGGGCCGGGCTATTGAATATGTCCCAGTGCCCCATGAAGACTTTGTCGCTGGCGTGTCTGATTCGGGGGCCCCTCAAGATGTGGTCTGGATGCTCGACTACCTCTTTGCCACCGTTCTAGACGGCCGCAATGCTTACCTGACGGATGGCGTGCAGCGCGCGCTTGGCCGAGAACCGAAAGACTTTGCCGACTATGCGCGACAGGTCGCCGAGGCCGGATTGTGGCGGGCCGTCGGCTAATCTGATTATTACTAGCACTGGAGAACATACTATGAGCATGTTGGAAATCTTCCTGGTCCTGGCAACGCTGTTCTGCGCTTTGATAGCTGGCTTTGTTTTCGCCTTCGCAACCGTCGTCATGCCCGGTATTGCGAAACTCGATGACAGGGGTTTTATTCGCGCCTTTCAGGTGATCGACGGAGTAATCCAAGCCGGCCAGCCTGTATTCGGGCTCGTCTGGATCGGTTCTGCAGTGGCCCTGCTGCTTGCTGGCGTGATGGGTGGGCTGCAACTTGATGGCCCGGAGCGGGCGGTGCTGCTGAGCGCTGTCACTGCCTACGTCTTTGGGGTTCAGATCCCCACTTTCAAAATCAACGTGCCGATGAATAACGCCCTGCAGGCGCTCGATGTTGAAGTCATGGACGACGCAGCGCTGGCGTCGGCCAGAGCCGAATTTGAAGAACCTTGGGCCAGGTGGAATGCGATCAGGACTGCAGTCGCATCCCTGGTCAGCGTCGCGTTGATGGTGATTTTGCTGTCGCTTTGATGGCGCTGCTACACTGTTGCCCAGTAACTGTCTCGATGATCCGTGAGCGCAGTTATCCCACACGAGCCTGTTGGCCCGTATACATTGGCCACAGTGAATGCGGAAGAAAGGAGGCGGTCCATGCGACTCACAAGCGTCACTAGTTTTGTTCTTGTAACCGCAGTCATGATGATAAGCGGATGTCGTGTCGATCTTGTTGCCCCCGAGGGCGTAACGATTAGGTCAGAATCCGGTGCGTTTGATTGCGTTGGGCCCGATACCTGCTCGATCGATGTGAATGACCTGTTTTTTGATGAAACGTTCTCCATAGAGACCAACGAGGGCGGTGCATTCGCGAACTGGAAGCGCCGTTCGCGCGGTTTCTGCGGTGGGCAGACTGTCGCCTGTCGCCTGTTCACTGCTGACTTCGCTGGGAACGACCTCTTGCTCGGTTTCCTGGAGTCTGACGAAGTGTTTTTCCTGGAGGCCGAACTGGCCTCACAGCTTATTACGGCGCCGGTCACGCAAGATGTAACGATCTTCGCGGATGAGCCGACCGCCAGCATTTCCAACGGAAGGCTGTTTGTTGGTCGCACCCGCGTGGGCAGTGTTCGTCGTGGTCTGATTGCCTTTGACCTGAGCGGGATTCCCGCCGGTTCTACCATCGACGCGGTGGAGCTGACCATGGTTGTCAGCGCCAATCAGCGTACAGACGTTCCGCTCAGCCTGCACCGGTTGCAGGGCGCATGGGGTGAGGGCAACCAGCGCGTCAACGAACGAGGGCAGCCGGAGCCTGCAACAACCAATGACGCGACCTGGCGGCACCGCTTCTTCCGCAGCGAGCTATGGGAGCGTGAAGGGGGCGACTTTGTCGCTAACGCGAGCGCCGTAGCCAATACAGGCGATACGGTGACCTGGTCTAGCGGGCGGATGCGTGCAGATGTGCAGAACTGGGTGGATAATCCAGGCAGCAACTTCGGCTGGATTCTGATTGGCGACGAGGTAAACCCTCAGAGTGTGCAGGCTCTGTTTAGCAAGGAAGCCGATGCTGAGCAGGTGCCGACGCTAAGGATAGCTTACACCGAGCCCGCGGGTGACTAATCCGACGTCTTGCGCAAGTGAGCTCGCCCAGTGTGTAATACAGTGGTAAGGAACGGGCCACCTCGAGAATAAAATCCCATGACGACGAGTGACGCTGATCTTTTGCGCAATCGGCTGGAGGAATACTACCGGGCCGTTGCCGGTGACGCAGCTGCGACACCGCTGCCTGAGCTGTTCACGCCGGATGCGACCTGGCATCTGCCGCGCTCCAATCCCCTGTATCAAGAGCCTCAGCGCGGTCTGGACAAAGTCATGGGCGTGCTGACCTCGGGTGTTGGTATCTACGAGCAGGGCTCTCTTGATATCCGCCGCAGCTGTACTTTCGTTGATGCGGCGCAGCAGCGCGCATGCGTGCAGCTGACGCTGGTGGCACGTCTCGCCGACGGCACTCCTTACGAAAACGATTATGTGATGGTCTTCGCCTTCCGTGATGGCCTGATTTGCGAGGTCTGGGAACACCTGGATACTCTGCACCAGCACCGGCTGGGGACCTTTGAGACATAAGAGGACGACGAATGAGCAGGACCGGAAAGCAGCTTTTCAGCACACTGGCGGATGGCAAGCTGACCGTTGAGATAGCTGAAACCTCGTTTGCCGAGCCCGCGGGAAACCAGGTGCTGGTTGAGATGGAGGCGGCGCCCATTAATCCCTCGGATCTAGCTATTCTGGCGGGAATGGCGGATCTCGAGAATGCAGAGTACACGCCCGGCAGGTTTGTGGCGACAATGCCCGAGCCTTTCAATAGCGCGCAAAAAGGCCGCCATGGCCAGCGTCTGCCCGCTGGCAACGAGGGCGCGGGTTTGGTCATAGCGGCCGGAGATAACGAGTACGCCCAGTCTTTGCTGGGCCAGCGAGTCGCTTGTGTTCCCGGTAATGCTTACTCGCAGTACTGCATCGCTGATGCGGGCCTGTGCTTACCACTGGGAGACCTTTCATCAGAGGCGGGCGCCTCTGCTTTTGTCAACCCGATGACAGCGCTTGGCTTCGCTGAGACCGCGCGCATGGAAAATCAGCCAGCTATTCTCCATACCGCAGCGGCCTCCAACCTGGGTCAGATGCTGGTGAAGATCTGCCAGGAAGACGATCTACCGCTGGTCAATATTGTGCGCCGTGCGGAGCAGGCTGAACTGCTCGCCAGCCTTGGTGCGACGCATATCGTGAACTCCGCCAATGATGACTATGCCGAACAGCTCGGTGCCGCGATAGACGAGACCAATGCGTTTTGTGGTTTTGACCCGATCGGGGGGGGCAGCATGGTCGATGACTGCTTCAAGGCCATGGAGCAGGTGGCGGTAAGCAAAATGTCTGAGTATTCGCGCTATGGTTCCAACCAGCCCAAGCGCATGTACATCTACGGCCGGCTTGATTTTGGGGCGACCCTGTTGACGCCGGCCTACGGCTTCGGCTGGACCCTATCAGGCTGGTTACTCACACCCTTTCTGCAACAGGCCGGTATGGACACCGTGCTGCGCATGCGCCAGCGGGTACTCGACGGGCTTACCACGACCTTTGCCAGCACCTATAAAACACGTGCATCTCTTGAAGGTATGCTGACGAAAGAGGCAGTGACCGACTACCGCGCGATGCGAACAGGGGAGAAGTACCTCGTTACGCCGCAGGCCTGAGTCCTTTGGCTCTATTGGAGTAATTTAGATGGCAGCACCCACACGAGAAGCAATGCTGGAGTTTGCCCGGTATTACCAAGCCTACTGGAACAATGGCGATAAGGAAGCGTGGGTGGCGAACTGGAAGAAAATTGCCCCGGGCGACTTCCTGATGTACGACCCCGTCGGCACGCCCCCCAAAAAGGGCTTTGATAACGTGGCCGCGAATGTTTATGACCTGTTTCAACCCTTCCTGGAGCTCAATATCAACCAGGAGCTCATGTACGTTTGCGGCAATGAGATGTGCTGGGTAATGGAGAATACATTTACCAAAGACGGCGAGACCAGTGTCCTGCGCAGTGTCGAGGTTTTTAAGTTTGACGAACAGGGTTCTGTGGAAATCTATACCTACTACGACGTGCCGGATGAACAAGACGAGGTAAAAGGCGAGCTCTTCGCGACTTACCTTCCGGGCGTTTAGCGAGCACGCAGCTCAAGCCTGTCACATGGCTGGCAAGGTTTAGTCCAGCTTCTCCGCAAGCACTTTTGTCAGCTCCTTGGTAAAGAGTCCACTGGTTACGATGAGCGCTGTTAGATTATTGTTCTCGTAAATGGCATCAAGCCGATTGATTTCATCCCTCAGGTATTGGCGATGTTGGGCGACGAGTCTTGCGTCGGTCACCCCTCTTTCTTCCAGAGTATCGAGCTCGGCCTGTTTCATCAGCATACGTTCTATGTGTGCCATATCCTCGCGAAAGCCGGCGCTGGTGTTGAGGTGAGCGAAGGCCTCACTGAATGCGCCTTCGAAGCGCCCTGATCCTGATGCGAAATCGCCGTCGGCGTTACCACGTTTGCACCGCCGTACGGATGTCGCTTGCTGGCTTGGGTCACAGGCCTCTCCCTGCGCATCATTAAGCTCACCGCTAGGCAGCGTAGTAATGAGGACAGTTGCCTTGCCTGTAGACCTGGTGGTTTTGCTTGTGAGCGCAGCCTCTGAGCTGTTTGTAATGCCGTCACTTACCGTCAGATTGTCGGCCTCTGGCGCTTTCTCTGGCAGCGCCAGGTTGGCCGTATTCTCAGCGTTGCTGGCCCCGGGCTCAGCGCGTTCGAGGTGTTCACTGCGCTCTTGCTGCGCCTGCGGTATTTGTTGAGCCTGTGGCTGTGCCACAGTGACTTCAAGTCTAGGAGGTGCAGGCGCCTCTTCCTGAGGGAACAAAAAAACAGTGAGATCATTCGATCTAATGAGCACTGCAACATGGACCAACAGGCTCAGAGCCAGGGCGATTGCGATGTGCGCGTCGGATAGCCTTGCCCAATGTGAACGCGCTACCTCGCTCGGCGCTGCGTCCAGGGAGGTGGCTAGGGACATAGCGGTGAATCGCTGGTCTGGCGTGCCGGACAGTCCATGTTGCCTCTAGTTATTTGCAATTCACTGGCGTGGAGGGCTTTGACAACTCTCTGGGCGCAAAATTCCCTGTGCCCGTGGTCGGACGTGTGAGCCATGCATCGGACCGATGCGTCCTATGGGCCAACGGAACAGTGAACCTGCTATTGCTCTCTGGCCTATAATGATGGGGAAGACGAGCACGGTAGAAATCAGTTCAAATGCAAGCCGCTATACAAGCCACCATAAACGGTACAGCCGCGCCAGGGTTCGAGTCGGTGCAGCAGCTTTTTGAGCACGAGATGCGAACGATGGCAGAGCACAACGCCCAGCTCTGCGTTTTTTTCCGCGGCGAGAAGGTCGTTGACCTGTGGTCGTCTCCGATAGGCGACGGCAGTTTCTCAGCGGACTCCCTTGTCAACGTGTTTAGCAGCGGTAAGAGCCTTGAGGCGGTCGCGATTGCGTCGCTGGTAGATAAGGGTTTGTTGAGCTACGCCGCGCCCATCGCGCAGTATTGGCCAGAGTTCGGCGCCACGGGAAAGGCGGGCCTCACCGTGGCCGATTTGATGCGCCACGAGGCCGGGCTGGCTAATCTCGATACGTCCATGGATTTGGAGGATCTCTTCCCTGACAACATCAAGCGAAATGCCGTTGGCCGCATAATCGAGCAACACGCCGTTTCCTACCCCGAAGGCACCGCTAGCAAGCGCGAGTACCATGCAATTACGCGCGGTTGGATCGCCAATGAGCTCTTTCGTCGAGTTGATCCGTCAGGCCGAACAATTGGCGAGTTCCTGCGCGAGGAGATCAGTGTTCCGCTGGGTGCCGACGTGTTTATCGGCGCTAAAGGCCCAGAACTCGAGCGCATATCCCGGGTAAATACGGTGGGTTTTGGCTATGAGCTTTGGCAGGGCCTCATTCCCAGATTCCTTGGCCGGCGGATCGTGCATAATATTTTCCAGATCGTCGTCAGGATGATTAGAATTGTGCCGGGCATAATGAAGGCACGCAAAGACGGCATACCGCCGCCGCTGACCGGCATGTCTGCCGGGGTCGATACAGATCTGTTCAATGCGCAGAGCTGGTCGCAGGGCGAAACGCCCTCCGCAAATGCGACCTGCTCGGCCCGTGGGCTGGCCAAGGTCGCGGCCATGATGTCTGGGGGCGGGCGCTTTGAAGGTCGGGAGTATATTGGCGAGACCGCTTGGAAGTCGCTGCACGATAATGCCCTGGAGGCCAAGATGGGCAACCTGCTAACCACTCGCTTCACCCAGGGCGGCGTTGATAGCTACCTTCCGTGCACACCTGCCAGTTCTCGGATCGATCGAGAGTTTAATGTGGGTCGCGAGGGTTTTTACGGCTGGATGGGCCTCGGTGGCTCAATCTTCCAGTGGCATCCTGGCCTGGATATTGGCTTCGCCTTTGTACCAACTGCCTTGCATCTTGTGGATTTGTTGAATGAGCGAGGCAAGCGTTATCAGGCGGAGGTACTGCGTTGTGCGGGAATGCTTGCTGCAAGTGGGGCCGACGGCGCAAGATGATCTCTCTCTCGTTAGATGACTTAAGCACACAACAGTCTCGAACGCAGTAAAGCCAATGTCCATGAGCTATGAAATTGCCAAATTCCTGCACATCACTGGCGTTGCCATGTTGATGGGCAATATTACGGTCACGGCTATTTGGAAGTTCTTTGCAGACCGTGACGGCCGGCCTGAGGTGCTCAGCTTCGCGCAGAAGCTGGTGACCTATACGGACTGGTCAATGACCGTTTGGGGCGTTGTACTGCTCATGGGAGGCGGTTACTTTATGGTGATCGCTACCGGCATGCCACTTGGCCAGGTGTGGCTGCTATGGAGCCAGGTACTCTTTGTCGTTGCCGGCCTTATCTGGTTACTCATGCTCGTTCCCATCCAGATCAGGCAGGCCAGACTGGCTCGGGACTTTTCAGGGAACGACGTCGGTGAAGAGTACCGTAGGCTGTCTCGGCGGTGGCTGGCATGGGGCCTGATCAGCACGGTGCCGCTGGTAGGCGCAACGTGGCTGATGGTGGCGAAGCCTGTATAGGTCATAGGCGGCCGCGGTCTGTTGTGCGCGTGTCAAAGTAAGTACATCCCCGGCAGTTGAAGCGCCAACTCAGCTGGGTATAGAGTCGGTGTAACAGCTAACAAGCGGAGAGCGCTATGCGCGGTATGTTCGGCAAGCTCGGCAGTTTTTTGACCACGCTCAGGGTCTGGACTGTTAACATTTTTACCCTGATCGTTTTGGTCTACGTCGTTGGCGTGGTCTTTGTGATCCTGCGCCAGATGCCGGAACCGGAGGACCCGACCGGCAAAGTGCTTATACTGGCGCCGAAAGGCCAGATTGTTGACCAGGAAGCCTATGCAGACGACTTCGGGTTTCCGTTCACTCTGCCAAGTCAGGACCAGATTCAAACGAGAGACCTGGTGCGGCTCATACGCGCTGCCGCGGCGGACGAGCGTCTCGCTGGCTTTGTCATTGATTTCAGCGGAGCCGGCTTTTCCGGGCCAACGACGGCACTCGAGATCGCCGATGAGCTGCGTGCGTTGAAAGACAGCGGTAAACCCGTGATTACCTTTGCTGAGTCACTGGGTACTGGCGCCTATATGATGGCGAGCCAGGGCGATGAAATTTGGCTGCACCCTTCTGGCGGCCTGACCCTGACGGGTTTGGGCAGCTACCGCGATTACACACGCGAGCTCACCGACAAGCTGAAGATCACCATCCACAATTATTCCCAGGGCGACTACAAATCGGCTGTCGAAGGATTTACCCGTACAGGTATGTCGGACGCAGACCGGGAACAGCGCGAAGCGCTCTTCGGGCCGATATGGGATGCGATGAAGAACACCATGGCCACCGGGCGCGAACTCGAACCCGAGGTCTTGCAGCGCCACGCTGATAGCTTTGGCCTGGCGATGTTGGGAGAGGGGGGTTATGACGGGCTGCAGGCGGCCATCACCGATGGGTTGATCGACGGCACCAAGACCTTCCCCGAGTTTCGCACCTACATGAAAGAGCGCTTCGGGGAGGCCGAGGATAGCGAGCGAGATACCTACCCACATATCAGTGGCGCTGCCTACTTCGCGCAACTGGAACCTGAAGCGCAGGAAAGCGAGGACAAGATCGCTGTAGTGTTCGTGGAGGGTGCGCTGCAAAATTCCGGCATCGCCCCGGGGGTGGCGGGGTCCAAGGACATTACGCGACTGATCCGCGAGGCCCACGAGGACGAGAGTAACAAGGCCATCGTATTGCGGGTCAACAGTCCAGGCGGTTCTATCCTTGCCAGTGACACCATTCGTGATGAACTGTCAGAAGCACAGCGTAAGTCGATTCCGGTCGTTGTCTCCATGGGTGATATAGCCACCTCTGGCGGTGTCTGGGTGAGTATGTCGGCCGACGCAATTTGGGCTGAGCCTACCACCATTACCGGCTCCATCGGTGTAGCCGTTGTCTTCCCCACCATTGAAAATGTCATGGACTATATCGGCGTAAATGCCGACGGGGTCACGACCTCTCGCTATGCGGGATGGAGCGTCAACCGTCCGGTCGACGAGCAGATGGATGCCCTTTTTGCCAAATGGGCGGGTAGCGCCTACGAGCGCTTTATTGCGGGAGTTGCCCTGGGTCGTGATAAGGAACCGGAGTATGTGCGCTCGATTGCCGGAGGACGCGTATGGATTGGCTCAACCGCGCAGGAACTGGGTCTGGTCGATAATATGGGTGACCTTGAGGCTGCGATTGCTGACGCCGCCGAGCGCGCAGCGTTGACCGACTTCGATGTCAACTACGTGGTCAAACAACCTTCTCGCGCTTTCCTGCTTTTGCGCCAGTTTACGTCCAGCGTGCTGGGCTCTGTGGAAGTGCCTGCGCTTGACTTTGCGGCACGCATGGAGCTCCTGACTCGAGAATTCGAACGGCTGAGCCAGCCTCGAGCGACGGTGATATGTACCTTCTGTATGGTGGAAATGCACTGATAGTTGCGCCGGACATCGCGCCGAGGGATGGCCGCTGTAGAGATAAATACTGACCTGATATCCGGTTCCGACTCCGGCGCCGCTTATCGCCATATCGAATGCCTGGTAGCCAGTGGGGCCGTTGAGCTTCAGGTCATCATCTCACCGCCCAGGACACTTTCAACCCTGTTGGGTAAAGTGCTTGCCGAGTCCAGCGATATTGGCTGTTGGTGTAACGAACCAACGTCCAAATTCGGTCTTGGCGATCAACGAGTGGACGCTTCTTACCGAACGGTGCTCGATGCCATCTCGAAAGCCAGGCCATCGGCAGACGGGGTCAGGCGAGTGCTGCTTTCCGTTATTGCCTCCTCCGTGGGGCCAGAGAAAGAAATTAAGGACTTGCTGGCTGTATCAGAAAAGGTGAGCTTTTCCATCCGCAATCCGGTATTGGCCATCGAATCCTTCATTGTGATGATTGCACAGATTTTGGCGGAGGTTGGCGCCGCGCCCGGCAGTAAGTCGCAAATGATTCGGGAAGCCTGGGTACCCCCCGAGTCTAATCTTGATCACCTCGAAGATGATGATCCTGATATCTGGGTGTCGCATATGCGGCACCTTCAAAGCCAGCGAGACTATCGTTGGGTTACGGACCGTCAGCACTATATTGCTAACAGCATTGCCAACACCGAGGCATTCCGCCGCGAGCTTTGGGCGAGCCCAGGACACGTGGCGCTGGTGCACAGTGGTGATCTCGCCCTGCTGGAAGGGCAGCCGTCATCGGGTGCTGTTTACAGAGCACGTGTTAAAGCCGCGCTGAACTTGGACCCGGACAGCCTGGCCGAGCAGGCGCCTGATCTGCACGCGATCGTTGCCTATACTGCGGCGAGTTGGCTGCAAACCTGGCGCCTTTTCCAGGCGACGCGCCAACACGCTCCAGAAAAATTGGGCGGTGTGGTTGATGCCACGCAGCTGCAGTTGCAACCCGGCCCTATGCTTGGGCACTTGCGCCGTCGAATCGGCCTCGGTGAACGCCCCCCCGGGCTGGGCCCGCTTGTTGCGACGGACGGGTATGGTGAACAGTATGCGGAAACCGAGCTGAAGGCGGAGACGATGTTTGGGCGCGCCTACGCGTCCGCCACGGTCGAGGGGCCAGAGAAACCACCCATTGAACTTTGGCGTCTGCCGGCGTTTGTGCAGCGGAACCTGCCCTTGGATATGGCGATTTACATGTCTTTGAGCGCGCAGCTCGACTGTATCCCAGACATCTTTGGTTCGCTGTCGGGCCTGTTGGAAAGCCCTTGTCAGAGTGCGGTTGACGCAGAGCTGCGCTTAAAGGATCTCGACCCCGTATATGCGTACTCGCAAGCGGTTCTTGCTTCCGCCCAGGGGCTTCCAGAGGGCGAGATGTATTGCGATCAACTCCGGGCGGAATACCCGGCGCATTGTCCGACGTTTGATCTGATTGATGAAGCTGCGCCCTTCGTGGTCACTGGATAAGCATGGTGTCGCGGCGCGAATCCCCATGCCCCTGTGATAGCGGGGCCGACCACCTGGAATGTTGCGGGCGTGTCTTGATGGCTTCGGCGCTACCACAAACGGCTGAGGAACTGATGCGCTCCCGCTATTGTGGATTCGTAAGCTGCGATGAAGCCTATCTCCTGAAGACCTGGCATCCCGATACGCGCCCGACCCGAGTGCGCTTCGACGAGAAGCAGCGATGGTTGGGCTTGAGCATTCGGTCCTTGGAAGCGGGAACGCAAAATGATCATACGGGAACGGTTGAGTTCGTAGCGCGTTACAAAGTCGACGGCAAAGGCCATCGCCTGCACGAGACTAGCCGCTTCGAGAAAATAGATGGCAGCTGGTACTACCTGGATGGCGAACACCTGTAAAGGCGCGCTATCGCGTTCTGCTCGCAAATAAGAATCGTTCGCAATATAATCTGGCGGCCCACTTGAGTATGAGGCGTGGTTGACACATCGCGCCCTGCTTCACAAAGCGTCAGAAGGAACCCTAGCGTGACAAGACAAACACTCGCCGCTGCTGCGACCCTGGCGTCGATCGGCGCCGTTGTCAGCCCGTCGATTTCCGCTCAACAGGCTGCCATGGGCGAACTTGAGGAGGTCATAGTATCCGCGTCTCGCCGGGTACAGCCGATCAACGAGGTGGCACGCACGGTCATGGTGATCAACCAGGATATACTCGCTGAAGAAATGGGTAAGAGCTCGAACATTGCAAATCTGCTTGGCGCCCGTGTGCCGGGTTTTGGCGCGCCAACTTTCATTGACCAGCTACGCACGCAGACCTTACGCGGACGCGAGCCGCTCTACCTGATCGATGGTATTCCGCTGGCCTTTAACGGCGGCGCCGCATTTGCCCAGGGCCCATTGGTCAAGTTCGACAGCGGTACGGTTGAACGCGTCGAGGTGCTCTACGGCCCCACCGCCATCTATGGTGCAGGTGGTGTTGGCGGTGTCATCCAGTTCTTTACCGCTGAGGCTCCCTCCGACCGCGAATTTGAGCTGAACTTTCGGCAGTCCTTCACGACCTATACCGGGGCGGACGATCCCCTCGATAGTGACGCGCTCAGCTGGCGCAGCGCGATTCGCGTAGGCGGTACCATTGACCGTTTTGATTACCTGCTGTCTTACAGCTATGACGCACAGAATGGTGTGTACGATGGCAACGGTGACATTGCCAACCCGGTCTACTACGGCTACACCGACGACGATTCCTATTTCGTCAAGCTGGGTTTCGAGCCCGGCTTAAACCAGCGTCTGGAAATACTGTATAGCTATGTCGACCGCGACTACGACTCCCCGGGTTACGGTGTCGAGGTAACTGAGGACGGTTTTGCAATCGCTGACGAATCCGAGGACATTCCTAGCTTTCGCTACCGCGGCAGCAGTCGCGTCAACGATGAAAAGAGCTTCTTCAGCTTCAGCTATCTGCACAGCGAGCTGTGGGGTGGCGAGTTTCGCTTCCAGGCTTACACGCGCGAAGACGACATCCGCGAGCCGCTGGTGGACTTCCGCATTCCCCCGGGCGGGCCGTTTCCAGACAATTACCAGGCCGTCAAAAGTGACCAGAGTGACGGCGTTCGCTTACAGTATTTCCGGCCAATCACTGAGGCGTTCAATGTAATAGTCGGTGCGGACTACGAAGAGCAGGATCGAGATGCGGTAGCTTACGTTTACGATATTGGGACGCCAGCAGATCGCGACTTTGTCGTCACCGAACCGGTAAATGAAGGCCAGTTTGTTTATCCGTTCAAGTTAGAGACCCTGGGCCTGTTCGTGCAGGCTGAGTGGGAAGTCTCTGACAGGCTACGCCTGAGTGGCGGGGTGCGCTACGAGGACGCGGAGTTTGAGATCGGCGATGGCACCCTGTTGTTTGAGATACCACCGCCGCCGGTATTTCGCCAAGGTGGCAGTGGTGAGGACGATGGCTACGCCTACAACATTGGCCTGACCTACAACCTGAACGATAACCTCATGTTGTACGGTAACTATGCCGAGGGTTATGAGCTGCCCAGCCTGTCGTCGGTCTCTCGCATTATCCCGCCCGGGGCACCCCTTGAGAGTGATGAAGCCATTGAGCCGCAGATCGTTGATAACTACGAGCTGGGCCTACGCGGTGCCGCCGGAAACTTCAGTTATTCCGCCGCGATTTACTACTCAGAGTCCGATTTCGGCCAGAATTTCATCTACGATCCGGTGTCCCTCCTGGGCCGATACAACCGTTCGCCAGAAAGAAACTACGGCGGCGAACTAGTGGGCGGTTGGCAACCTAATGATGCACTGACACTGACCGCCAGCTTCAGCATGACTGAAGCGGAATTTGACCCGGAGGATACGGGAGATTTTGTGGCGCAATCCGGGCTTGAAGTGCAGCCATGGAAGGCTACCTTGAATGGCAGCTACGTATTCACGGAGAACTTCGACGTAAATTTCCAGCTGTTGGTGGTGGGTGATCGTGACCGCGCACTAGATGATGGCGTCGACCTGTGGGAGGTCAAGGGATACGAGATTATCGATGTTGGCCTCAACTACCGCTTCGATCTCGCCGGCGCTCGCACGCTGACTAGTCTACAGATCACCAACTTACTCGACGAGGACTATCTGGCCCCTTCCAGCCAAAGCTATACGAACAACCTGGCGTTCAGTGAACGCGTGGCCGGGGCGCCGGGCCGGGCGATTACGTTGGCTTTTGACTTTACCTGGTAAGCCCCAGCCTCAGCAGCGGACGGTTTTTACGCCGCGGCTATGCAGCTCTTGCTCCAGGACGGGTATCGGGGGTAGCGCAAGGCTCGGCACCTTTTGCGTCCTTCCATCCAGCAGGTGGAGGCTGACATCCGTAGAGTCTGACCATTCTTGAAACTCAACGTGTTGGATGTCTTTGAGATTCACCGTTTCGACAGTTTTCCCTACTCTAACGTTAAACGACTCGGTGGTCAGTGTCAGGCCTGATTGTCGATTGACGACGTAGCCAAAGACCAGCAGCAGTCCGGTGGAACCCCAAATTAGCCAGATGTACCAGGGCGCACCTTCAACAAAGGCTATCGCCAAAAGGACAATGATGACTGCCAGAGCGGCGAGAACCAAAGGCCTGCGGCTCTGGTAGTGATAGTGATAAGTCTGCGGCAAGTTCCGATCTTGTTGTTGAGAGCAGAGTTTCAATCGACCGCTGAGGGATACCCAAGGGATTTAGCTCGACGAACGCCAGGCTCCATGAAAGTTGATCGATAATCGGATCTGCGGCGCAGCGGCATCAGGAGCATGCGATCCAGCCGCGAGTCTCGTGGCTCACGAAAGTACTCTAGGCCCATTTCCATCTCGACATGCTCCGAGACTGGCCGATGGCGATAGGTGCCGAAGAGGTAGTCGAACCAAGGCAGTGTGTTGCCAAAATTGCTGTTCGTGAATTGCTCTTGGCTGCAGTGATGAACCCTGTGAAAAGTTGGCGTGACAACGATCAGGCGCAGGAAGCGATCAAGCCGTGGCGGTAAGCGTGTATTGCTGTGACTCCACAGTTCTTGGGCCGTACGAAGTACTTCGTAAGTGACCGCCACTGACACCGGTATACCCAGTGACACGATAATGGGTAAGCGTGCGCAGAAGAAGAGCATCGATTCCAGCGGATGATTGCGGTACGCGGTTGTCAGATCGAATGCGGTATCGCTGTGGTGCACGGCGTGTAGGCGCCAGAGGAGGGGGTAACGGTGCATCGCTCGGTGCACCCAGTAATCCGCGAGATTGAAGGCCAGTAATGCAACGACGAACGCGAGCGCCCAGGGCGCCTCAACCTGTGCGAAGAGGCCGAACTGATGACGGGTCGCGAACCAGGCGCCGCTGGCGCCAAGAAAGGTATAGAACAGCCGGCTACATAACAACGTAACTAAGGCCAGGCCGATGTTGTTTACCCACCGAAAGCCGAGCGTGTCGGGGTCCTCACGAAGCGGTACGACGAGCTCCGCGATACACAGGATAATGATCGACGCCAACAGGGTCGAGAGCACGATGATGCCCTCGTATTGCTCCAGCCACTCCAGCACGGTTCTAGGGAGACACCCTTGTCCCCTGCTTGTTACTTGCGACGCTTGATGAAAATACGCGCGCCAACGACGGCCACCGTGGCAGCTAGCGCGGCGAGTAGCCAGGGTGAATCAACCGGAACACCTTGCGCTACTGATGGCGATACTTCCATACGCTGCGCCACCGCTGCTGGGGCGATCAGTAACGCACTGAGGGCTGTGACGCGTTTACAAACTGGCTTCATGACTCGTACTCCCCTAAAAGTTTCACTACCCGAAATACTGTAGCGAACGCGGCTGTCGTGGTCAATTTATGATCAACCCGCCGGGGTGGAAAAGCTATCAGCGCGGGGAGGCGGTGAGCTACTTCCTCTCCCAGCCGCTGCCGCGATTGATGTACTGGCCAGCCGGCGTTTTGCCAATCGCGCGCTGACCCGCCCTCACTTCCACGGCCTCCAGGCTGATGTCGTTCTTTTCGGCTATGCGCCGATACTGTGCCTTGCGCTTGGTGTTGATGTCCTTGACCAGGGCGTTAACCTCGGCGGATGACTCCACTGCCGCGATATAGCCGTTAGCGGTTTCCCCTACCAGGCCGCGGCTTTTGGCGTCGCCGATGTCCATGGCCCAGACGGGACCCGACAGCGCGCAGGCCAGCAGCAGGGTAGCGGTAAGCGATTTTGTCAGTGGCATTGCGATATCCCCTCAGAACAGGTCGCTATCTTCGTCGAATATTTCGTCAAGTTCCCGGTCGACCTTTACCCGAATTTCATGTTCGATCTTGACGTTCAGGTTAATGGTGATGGGCTCCTCCGGCGCTTTGACCTCCACCGTTGGTGTACAGGCCACCATTAACAGTAACAGGGCTGCGCTGAGCGTGATTCTCATGCTTATCCTTTCTCGTTCCTTGTTACTTGGAAGCCGGGCGGCGCTGAAAGTTCACCGCAGGCGATTTTCGAGTTCCTGTAACAATCTATCATTGAGTCGCAGGCTTTGTAACAGTGGGTCGAGGTTCTGCTCGACGTTAATGTTGAAGTTGACGGGCTTACCGCTGTGCTGATTCGGGTTGCGGCCCGCCAGCGACAGCCCCATGAGCAGGTTGCCCTGGCGGTCCAGCTCGACACGGCTGGACAGCACCTCGTATTCGAACTCGCTGAGCAGATCAACGGCGAGCTGCAGCTCTGAACTCGAGGCGGCGAGTGCGCGGGTGGCTTCGTCAGCAATGTAGCGGATGGTACCGCCCGGTGGCAGTGCACGCAGGTAGCCGTTCTCGATAACGATGCGCCCCTCTGCCACGGTTACCGGGAGCTCGCCCTCCAGCACTCCCATCGCCTGGATATCCTGCCCGGTCTGCAGGGCAACCATGTCAGCCAGTTGCCAATCATCTGCGCGTAGTGTGACGGTATTGCTTTGAGCGGCGAAGTCCCAGGGCCGTGGCTCGGGCAGGTAAACCCGACCACCAAACATCGCGATGCTGAAGGCCTCCACGTTAACGTAAGGCGCGCTCAATGGCGTAGGCCGTGGCATTGAAACCCTGGCACGAATGTCGCTGATGTCTATGCCGGGGTTGACGGATTCAACGACGACTTCGAAGGGCGTCAATGTGCGCCACACGTCCAGGCCCTCCCAGGCGCCGCCCAGGGATAGCCCGGAGAAGGCGTACTCTTCGTCGTACACCCCGTCAACGCTCTCGAGTTGGATGCTTGCCTGTTGCCCGATGGGTGTACCATCGGAATCGAGCTGCACCAGGCTTTCGAGCGTCAGGCTGCCGCCGGCTACCGCGAGATCGATGTCGAGTAGATTCAGGTCGGCCAGCGCCTTGAAGACCGTTTCGCTGGCATAGGCCAAGTCTCGAGTGGTCAACCACAGGTCAATGGCTTGCGACCCTCCGGTCGTGGGTGTGTCCCGGGAAATATCCAGCTGCATGCTTTCTGCCGTATCGATGAGCCGCGCGCTAGCCAGCCCGCTGTTCCATGGTCCGTTGTGCAGGGCCCGCAGTTTCAGCTGGGGCAGGCGTGCGCTGCGCAGAGTCACGTTGATGCGCGCCTCGGCTGCCATCGGCGCCGCATCGGATGCCAAGGCTGGCCAATCCACTTGGCCCGCCAGCTCAGAGATGCGGAATTTGCTCTCCCGGTTGCCCAAGGCCAGGCCGGCAGCTTCCGAGGCCAGTGTCAGGTAGCCGTCAGCATTCAGAGTGAGATCGATATCCGCTGCATCGGGCCAGCTGAGCGTAAGGCTTTCCTGCCAACGCAGCCATTCGGCGACCTCAGCTGGGATGCCCAGGCTATCCGGGCTGAATGCGCCCAGCAGATTGTTGAGCGTAAGCTTCCCCTCGAGCAAGCCGGCGCTCGACGTGGCCTGCACGCTCAGGCTCGCGGAGAGAGACTCAAGCAGGCCCGGGGCCTGCGCCGCCTCCAGACGGTGAGTGCTGTTGATTGAGGTGTCGAGCTCGGACAGCAAGGTATCTAGCGAGAGATCGGTGAGCTGCAGGTGACGAGCGTGTGCCAGTTTAATCTGGGCTGTAGTCTCGCCCTTCGCGTCCAGTCCCTCGGGTAGCCAGTCCAGCGACAGCCCGGCGTTTTCAAGTTCAGGCAGCCAGGCTAACAGGGCGTCGTGACCAATATCGATATTCAGATCCCAAGCGGCGTCCTCCCCTGACGAGACAGTCAATACAAGTGCTGCTCTCAGTACGGTGCGATCACTATCAGAGACAAGCAGGTCCAATGACGGCGACGCATCAGGCTTCGACGTTGTCATCTGCAAGCGCGCTGTGCGACCGAATAGCTCGAGGCGGGCTTCTGCCAGAAGCTGATCGTCGATCGTAATCTGGCCTCGCAGATCGATCGCTTCGCCAGCCCAGGGGGTGTACTCGACGTGCCAGTCCGGCACTGCAAGCGTTTGCAAAGGTAGCTCGCCCCAAAGCTCTGCAGGTACAGGCAGCGTGAACGCCAGCGACGAGCTATCTGCCTGGGCACCAGGCGGCACCGCCTGCGCTACTCGAACCCGCAGACCCTGCAAGTTTACATCCTTGACCTTGCCCAGGAGCAGTTCCCGCCAGTGATAGCTTACGCTCGCTGCCCGGGCGCTAGCACTGTAGGTCCAGCCCGCAGACTGCCCGCCCAGATTGACCCCCTCGAGTTGCAGACGCGAGTGACTCACGCGCAAGGTATCATAGCGAAGTTGGTTTACTCCGTAGCTCTTCAGCAATACCAGGGCTCGTTGTTCGACGATATCCGGTAGTTTCACGCGATAGAACACAGCCGCCCCGATCAGCAGCGCCAGGATCAGACCGCAGGTTATTAACGGAGGGCTTACTCGCATGGCGGCGACTAAGCGCCAGCAGTATCGGCAATCGCTCGTGCTGCCCGGATGCGTAAGGCCGTGCTGCTCACGCCCTCGGTGCGGGGAACGATCATGAGTCGCTTCTCACTGATGGGATTGGCATTATCGTCGCCGTGAAGCAACAGATCGATGTCGTGCTGATCGAGGAATGACTCGTCCAGCAGCCAGGGGCTGGGAACGACTTCGTCGACATAGCGCACGGCTTCAAGGATTTCCTTGCGCTCTATGTAGCTGAGTTCTGGCGTATATCCCTTTTTGCGGGCTATCTCGTCATCCGTCGTCAGGGCGACCACCACGGAGCCCAGTTCAGACGCGCGCTTCAGTAGGCGAATGTGCCCGTGATGCAGCAGGGTCATCGACATGTCGACCATGACGCGCTTCACGACTGTATCTCCAGCAGGTCCAGTATGGCGCCCTTGGCTGCCCTGCCCAGATGAGCCTCTCCGAGGTGGCAGATAACGCTGCCACCGAGATTGCTTCTGGGCTTGTACAACACAACCCCTCGATTGGCGCTTTCAACCACGCAACTGATGTGAGTGCACAGCGCCGGCTGGAGGCTCGCCTCCACGGTCAGGTAGGATTCAAAGCGTTTTGCCAGGGCGGCCTTGTTGGCAAGCACAGCTGCTTTGTGGTCATCATAGTGTGGTAGCACGTCGGCGAGTGAGGCGATACTGTGATAGGGCCCCGTCATCATTTTGCTGACGTGGCTTGATAAGCGCAGGTAGAAAGAATCGGGCTCGACCTGCGGGTCATCGCGGTAGGCAATGAAAGCGGCACCCGTTAGCCCAAAAAGGCCCTTGCAGGAACTGTAGGCGATGACGTCTGCCCGTTCGTGACCGCTCTCCAGGCCGATGGATGCCGTGGCATCGAGAGCGAGGCGTGCGCCGAGGCGCTGGGCAGTCTGGCTAAGAAGCTCGATGGGTATACGCAGCGCGCAACTGGTCTCGGTATAGCAGGCGTATATCCAGTCATATTGCCCGCTGATATTTTCAAGTTCATCCCACGCGCAGCGATCAAGCTGGCTGACCTCGCCCTCGGTTCGCTGCGCTGCGGCGCTCAGGCTGTGCAGGCGCTCCGAGTAGTAGCCAGAATCAACAATGAGCACGCGGCCGCGCAGGAAATTTCTTGCCACCATTTCCAGTGCCAGGCTGGCAGAGCCCTGCATGCGAACGATCTGAGAATGGCCGGACATGGCCTTCAATTGCTCAAGGACCTGCTGTTCCACTTGCAGATAGTGCTCGTCCCCGCGGCCAAAGCAGGGCATCAGCCCGGTCAGGTTTGCCGGCAGCAGGCTTGCAGGCCCAGCAGTAAACAGCTGCTTCTCTGCATTTCTCTGCCGTGTGAAATTCGCTATTGAGGTGTCTACGTCAGCCATTTTACCCATCCATGTGCTGCATGAAGTCTTGCTTGTTTTTGGCGGGGGTCTGGTCAGGCCTGCCCAGATCGGGCCTGGACCCCAAGGCGCAGCGGACTTCTATGAAGCGCGAGCCTCTCAAAGAATGGAATCGTCGCAGTACCCTTTCGAGATCCTCCGCCGTATCGACGCGCTCGCACGTCCCGTAGCCGAGCGCCCTGGCCACCGCGGAAAAATCCAGGCGTGCCCCTTTTGTTGGCTGGCCGCCCACCGACTCGTGAGCGGCATTGTTCAGCAAAATATGTGTCAGGTTGGGGCAGTCGGCACTGTTGCTGAGGCCACCAAGATGCATCAGCGCTGCGCCGTCGCCGTCAATGCATATGACTTCTCTGTCTGGTCTGGCCAGAGCAAAGCCGGCAGCAGCCTGGCTGGCGTGCCCCATGCCGCCCACGGTCAGGAGGTCTTGCCCATGGCCCTCACCGCGTGCCCTGCGAAGTTCAAACAGCTCACGAGAAGCCTTGCCCGTGGTTGAGACGACCGCGGCGCGGCGGTCAAGAGAGTCGATGATCACTTCGATTGCATGCTCGCGAGATAAAGCTGGCCCGGAGGTATCTCCCTCGCCACCGCTGCAGCCTGCGAAGGTGCCTGACCGGACGAGCAAAGCGCTGGGTCTGCTTTGTTGGATCGCGATGGCCGTCATATCGGCGACGGCCGTTTGGTAGTCGCTTTGTGCGTCGATGACGGTACAGGGGATATCGAGTAACCGTAACTGGGGCTCTGAAATTTGTCCCTGCTTACGGTGCTGTGGTTCGTCCGCCTTCTGCTCGCCTTGTAAGTCGACCTCGGCACGCCAGCCGATCATCAGTACCATAGGGATGGCGAAAACCATAGGGTCCGCTAGGGAGGCCAGGGGGTTGATCGCGTTGCCAAGACCGGAATTCTGCATGTAAACCAGAGCCGGTTTTCCCGTGGCGAGGTAGTTGCCAATTGCCAGGCCAACCGCGCAGCCCTCATTCGCGGCGATGATATGTTGAGTGGGCGCGAAGGCTTTGCCAATGGACGCACAGGCGTCTTTCAGGATAGAGTCTGGCACGCCTGTTACGAAATTAATGTCGCACGCCTTGAGGCAGTCCACAAAATCCTTTGGCTCAATCATTGCCGGGTACCCGGAATCAGTTCCAGGATCTCCTGTATGCTGATCAGGCTATCGTCAGACTCAGCGGACCTACCGTGCGTGAGTATTTCGTGAGCGACCCTGTTCATGGCCGGGTAGGCGGCTCTTAGCATGTGGTTGGCGTAGATCACAATGTTGAAGCCTCGAGCAGCGAGCTCGTCTTCTGTCATCTGGTTGTAGCTGGTGGGAACGCAAACCAGGGGTAGGTCCGAAAAACTCGCTCTGAATTGGTCGGCAAAAGCGAAGAGCTCATCAGGCGACTGTTGCCGACTGTGAATCATGATGGCATCCGCGCCGGCCTCGGCGTAGGCAGTGGCGCGCATCATCGCCTCGTCCAACCCTCGTTCGAGTATCAGGCTCTCAATACGGGTGATGATCATGAAGTCAGGGCTCACAAGACTTGCTCGCCCCGCCTTGATCTTCTCGCAGAAGACACCGACGTCTTCCTGTTGTTGGGCGACCTCGCTACCGAACAACGAGTTTCTCTTGAGGCCTGTTTTATCTTCGATAATGACAGCCGAGATACCAAGCCGTTCCATCGAGCGGACATTCAGCTCGAAGTGCTCGCTTTTGCCGCCGGTGTCACCGTCCATGATTAATGGCTTGGTCGTTACCTCGAAAATGTTGTTGATGTTGGCAAGCCGTGAAGAGATGTCCAGCGCTTCGATATCGGGCTTACCCATGGCGGTGGAGTCCGTAAGCGAGCTCGACCAAAAACCATCAAACTCGCGAACCTTGTCGCCGATCTCCACCCTGGCATGCTCGGCAATCAGCGCCGATAAGGGGCTGTGGGTCTCGAGAATGCGTAAGAGGCCCTTCGCCATGAGCAGGCGCTTCAGCGTGGCCTTCCTGATCTCTGGCGTAGTACCCAGTGCGCGCATCTGGCTTGCCAGGTTGCTGGAGGATACGCCTTGGGTATAAGGCACTTCGATCAACTTACCGCCGTACTCGCGTAGCGCGTCCAGTGCGCGTTGCCGATAGGGCAGGAGCGGGCCCTCGATCCAGTCGTCACCATGAACCATGAAGTCTGGTTTAAAACCCCGGATGTTGTGGGCATAGTCCCACTGCTCCTGTGGGACGACACGGGTGACCCCGGTAATGTTTTCGATGATGCGCTTACGTTGATCATAAGACAGGTAGGGAAGGCGCTTGTGATCCGCGATGGCGGCGTCGGTCAACAGGCCGATCGTTACTTCACCGTATTGGCGGGCGTGCTCGATAATATTGATATGGCCGTGGTGCAGGATGTCGATGGTCATCCCGACGTATACGGTGGGCATCGTAAAAACCCGCTGCTTGTTGTGTGGTCAAGGCCGCAAATTTTTGGCTCGATGGGCTGCGATTCACGCGCACTATCGAGCCGGTCGTGGAGAGTATAGGCTATATTAACAGCCTGTTAGCCACTGATCCGATTGGCAATTTCCTTCAGGCGAATGAGCTGCTGCACGTATAGCGGCAGGGCTGAGACTTTCTCGATGAAGTCGAAGACATACATCAGCAGAGCAACGATCAGGCCGTAGTCGACGATACCGCCGTCGATGGCCGCGACCGGTGCATAAACAAACAGCCCGACTACCCCCATCCACAGCACGAGATAGGTCACGGTTTCGAGATCGCTAAGCTTGATGTTCCAACGCATCAGCCGACGAAAGTGTCTGTGTACTTGACGCATGTCGGCCTGCCGTATGGCGTCTACCTGGTGCTCGAGCTCATTGTTATAGCCGGCGTTGAGGCGATAGTTCAGTTTGCCTGTGAAGAGGTAGATGATGACCACCAGTGCGAGCAGTGCCAAGCTGGCAAGAAACACGCTGAGATTGATAGTGCTGAGAATAATGAGCACGCCAACGAGTCCTACGATCGCCTCAATCACCTCCGGTAATGCATTCTCGAAAAACTCGACCAGCTCGGTGAGCAGGCTGGATCGCGCAGCGATCTTTGATACCGGCTGACCTTTTGCTTTTTCACGCGCCACCATCTCGGGTGTAATGATGCGGTAGATGTGTGAGTAGATGCGTGTGTCATAGAAACGTCGGGCTACGCCCATGAGCACAGAAGCCACGCCCAAACCTGCGAGCCAATAGATGCCATCAAAGGAATCGTCGAGCAGGCCATTAATGGCCCAACCAATGAACAGGGGGTAGAGCAGCGCGAGCAAGGTCTCCAGGATAACCAGTGACAGCGTCAGAGAGATTCGCCATTTGAACCTTAAAAAGATGGACTGCAGTGACAGAGAGAGTGGAGCGCCTTCGTGTCTGGCGCCTGTGATGCTTTCTTCAGGCATGGTCTTATGCTCGCGTGGCCTGTTGCGCAATGCCGTGAGAGAAGGTTGCAAAGGCCAGATCAGCCAGCGCGTCGTGATCCATCTGTTCTTCTGCCCCCGTTACCCAGGACGCATAGAACAGCGCCTCCACGAGGTTCACCGCCCAGGCGGTGGGAACCTGCCGTGACAGGCTGCCCTCGGCCTTGGCGGCGTCGACCATCAAGGCGATATCACGTTTTTGTTTCTGCCAGATGGCGTCGAGCTCCGGATCCTGCTCTGCTGCATCCCCCAGCTTCATCAGAAACTCCATCTCAGCGGAGAGCGGCAAGACGGCCTTGAACATCAGGTGGAAGGCCTGCAGGGCTGAGTCGGCATCTTTTTCCAGGTGCTGGGTGGCTGCGTCGAAACACTGCATGCAGTGCACCCCGATCGCCCGCATGAGCTGTTCCTTCGTTTCATACAGGCGATAGAGCGTTGAGCGACCTACACTGGCCTGCTGCGCGATGTCACTGAGGGTCGCTTCGCTGTTCCTGCCAAGCAGCTCTAAACCCGCACTGATGATGGCCGCTTGAGATTTTCTGATGCGCGCGTCGACATTGCTCGGCATGGCTTAGGTCTTTTATGGGACATATATGTATCATAAATTGCCTATGTTGATGATACAAGTCCATTTCTCAGCTGAAAGCCTGCTTCTGCTTCGCTCAGCCCCTTTGCCACAACGCAATCTCGCTCATTCTTTAGCACGGGTTAGCGTTTCATGGCCAGCGTCAGGCCATCGCCAACCGGCAGCAGGCTGATGTCGACACGCTCGTCTGCATGAACCTTGCGATTGATGGCCCTGATTGCCTCGGTCTCTGGGTCCTTGTGCTGTTCGCTGACGACGTAGCCATCCCAGAGAACGTTATCAATGGCGACGAGACCGCCAGGCCTCAAGAGCGTGAGGCAACGCTCGTAGTACGTTTCGTAGTTTTCCTTATCCGCGTCGATAAAAGCGAAGTCGAATTGGCCACGCTCTCCGGCTTCTAAGAGTCCGTCCAACGTTTCTACCGCTGGACCAATCCTGAGGTCAATCTTGTCAGCGACCCCGGCACGTTCCCAGAAGGGTAATCCGATCGATGTCCACTCTGTCGAGACATCGCAGGCGATAACCCGTCCGTCCGCTGGTAATGCGCTGGCAACACAAAGTGCGCTGTAACCTGTGAAAGTGCCGATTTCCAGCGTGCGCCTGGCGCCCATCAGTTTCACCAGCAAGGACATGAAAGCACCTTGTTCCGGTGAAATCTGCATGGTCCAGGCGCCGGTGGCCTCTCGCGTTGTCTCACGCAGCTCCCGGGCGACGTCGCTCTCGCGCGTGCCGTAGTCGATCATGTATTGGTAGAGCTGATCGGATATTTCAATGGTATGGTCTGACATGGGGCCTCCGGGTTCGGGTAAAACATAGAAGAGAATAGCCTCCTTATCGGCAACCGGGGAACCCACGGCGTTTTTTAAAGCCGCCGATAGCGCTTTTGACTGCAGGCGCTAGAGGAGCTGTAGGGGTAGGCGCTCGAGCCGCCGCACAAAAATACTGCGCGCATAGACGGGCGGCTGCCCTGCGATCAACGCGGGCTGTCGACCATCGGCGAGCAGTGCTTCCACCACGACTTTTGCTTCCAATCGTGCGAGGCCAGCGCCGATACAGAAATGCAGCCCGCGACCAAAACCCAGGTGTTGTCGGGTGTGCCGGCGATCAAGACGCAGAGCGCCCGGTTCAGAGAAGCGTTCCGGGTCACGATTGGCCGAGGCCCACATAAGCATTAGCCTGTCGCCAGGCAGCAAATCGTAGCCCCCGAGGCTGCAAGCTCGGCGGACGGCTCGATAATGAAACTTGAAGGGCGGTTCCAGGCGAGCCACTTCTTCGACAAACCGTGCCAACAGTTCCGGCTCTCTGCGCAGCCTGTCTGCCATGCCCGGCTCTGTGGTGAGACGATGTAGCACAGAACCGATAAGAGCGGCCGTTGACTCGCCACCTGCTCCGAACAGGACGATCGCCATGCCGAGTGCCTGCTCTCTGTCAATCTCGCCGCCTGTTACGGCTCTTGCGAGGGTGTGTAGGATTGGCGCCTCATCTGACAGGTCGGTCCTGGCCAGGGCATCATCGAGGTATGTGCCGAGATACTGTGCCAGGTTCGATGTTTCCTGTGCCAGGAACTCTAAACCTTCTCCGGTAATCTCTCCGGCGAGAATATCTCCGCCCATCATTGCCCAAACCCGATGCTGAGAAAGATCGGTCTCCGGCAGCCCCAGTAGGTGCGCCACGGCCCGAGCCGGTATCTGTTCAGCAACCGGCATATAGTCTGCTGCACCGGCCTCCATCATTGGCTGCAGCGCTGCCGCGGTCCAGCGTCGGAGCAGGGGCTCAAGCGCCTTGATCCGGGCCGACAGGAAGGCGGGCTGAAGGATGGTGCGATGCACCGCATGCTGTGGGTCGTCGGCCGTTGTGATGACTTCGGTGGCGCCGTTGGAGGGCAATTCGAAACACTGCGGTTGGCCGTCGGGTCCGCGATAAAGAACACCCGTCAGGTTGGCTGAAAAATCTTCTTCACGCGCCAGGACCTCTTCAATCAGTGACCAGCTGGAGACTGTATGTACGCCCGAGTCATGAACGCGAGCCAGGGGGGCGTGCTGACGCAACCGCCCGTAGAGTAGCTGAGGATTATTGATTGCCTCGCTGGATAGGATTTCGTCCGGAACCGCAGAGTAGAGGGGCGCTTTCACTGCCGAAGCTCACGTTACTGTTGTAGCGATTGTGAGTTCCTCTTTGAGGGATGTAAACCTCGGCCGCTGCCCTGGCTAAGCCTTACCCACGCGATTGATAGATAGCCCGACCGGGGCTTCACGGGCGTAGTCGAAAGTAAGCAGCGACCGTCCTCTGGGCCTTGTCTTGGTCTCGAGACTTCTTTGGACGTTTAATGGCCTTTAAGTTGGAACAATTTGCATTCTGAGGCTCTATAAATGGAATTATATTTCCAATAATGGATTGATCATGGCCTGAATGGGGATAATGTTCCTTCGAAAACGGGATAGGATGACAATCAATCCAAACGCACGCTTGTGAGCATCGCTGATGCGACCGCAGCCCCCGACAGGCCGAAGCGGATGGACTGTTCGCCAGAAGGTTTTCAACGAAAAGGAATCGAATCCGTGAGTCAGCATGGCATTGACGCTGCATCCAGTAAGGCGCCGGACGTCCAGGCGTTTTTTGATGAGCCTACGAATACACTCAGCTACCTCGTGGTTGATGCTGAGACGCGCTGCTGTGCCGTCGTTGATTCTGTTCTCAATCTTGATTACGCCTCTGGCACCATCCGCTTCGAAGCGGCCGACGACATGATCTCGACCATTCGCCAGAAGAATCTATCCGTGCAGTGGATTCTCGAGACTCACGTACATGCGGATCACTTGTCCGCCGCACCTTACATTCAGCAGCAGGTTGGGGGCCGCATCGCAATCAGCGAGGCCATCTCTAAGGTGCAACACCGATTTGGGGATGTTTTTGGTGCGGGCGAGGACTTCCATCGAGACGGGTCGCAGTTCGACGTTCTTCTAGCGGATGGTGACGCAATCGATTTGGGTGGAATCACTGGTCGAGCGCTGACCACGCCCGGCCACACGCCAGCCTGCATGTCTTTTGTCATTGGAGACTGTGTCTTTGTCGGCGATACGCTCTTTATGCCGGACGGTGGCACAGCCCGGGCTGACTTTCCCGGCGGCGATGCGCGCACTCTGTTTCAATCTATTCAGCGTATCCTCTCCTTGCCGCGGGAGTTCCGCATGTTTGTATGCCATGATTATTTGCCGAGCGGCCGTCGCCTGGCCTATGAGACAACAGTCGGTGAGCAGCGCGACGGCAATATCCACGTGGCGACGGGCACGGATGAAGAGGCCTTCGTCACGCTGAGAGAGCGGCGGGATGCAACGCTCTCCATGCCGAGCCTCATTTTGCCGTCCCTGCAGGTGAACATGCGTGCAGGGCACGTGCCGCCGCCCGACAGTAATCGGAAGTTTTTCCTGAAGCTGCCGTTGAATGCCTTTGGTGGCCCGGATTTACAGTGCCTTCAGGCCAGAGAGGCCTAGCTGTGATGAATCGGGTGTCACATGCGGAGAACGTGCCCTTGATGCTGATGCACGGCAAGTACGAGCGGGAAACGCTGTTGAAGGATCTTCTGGCGGGCGCCGTTGTCGCGATCATGCTGATACCCCAGTCCTTGGCTTATGCCCTGTTGGCGGGCCTTCCTGCCGAGATGGGGCTCTATGCCAGTATTGTGCCCTTGGTGGCCTACGCGCTCATCGGCAGCAGCCGTACCTTGTCGGTGGGGCCTGTGGCGGTTATCTCCTTGATGACCGCGGCGGCCCTGGGTGATGTTGCGAGTCAGGGCACGGCCGACTACGCGACGGCGGCTACGGCGCTGGCACTCTTGTCCGGCGCGATGATGGTGATTATGGGGTGCCTGCGCTTTGGGTTTCTCACGAACTTTCTGTCGCACTCGGTGGTGTCGGGTTTTATCACCGCAGCGGGGGTGTTGATTGCCCTGTCGCAGCTGCGCCACATCCTTGGCATCGACGCGGCAGGTGGTACAGCTCCGGCGCTGCTAGCCAGCCTGGCAGGCAATTTGAGTGCCCTGAACGCCACTACGCTGGTGATAGGTGCGGGCAGCGTCCTTTGGCTGGTCTGGTCGAGGGTCCGGTTGGCCGCGCTCATCGAAAAGCTGGGTACGTCGAAGTCACTCGCAGCGATAGCTGCGAAGGCGGCGCCCTTGATGGTTGTCATTGCTACCGCTGCCGCGAGTGGCCTGTTCGGGCTCGAGTCCAAGGGCGTTGCGATCGTTGGGGAGATTCCTTCGGGGCTACCCGCATTCTCCGTTCCCCTGTTTAACCTGGATCTGTGGGCGAGCTTGTGGGTGCCCGCCCTCCTGATTTCGGTGATCGGCTTTGTAGAGTCTGTCTCAGTCGGGAAGACCCTGGCAGCACAGAGCCAGGACAGAATTAACCCGAATCGAGAACTGATCGCCCTGGGGGCGGCGAATCTTGGCGCGGCGGTCTCTAGTGGTTTTCCCGTCACCGGCGGTATCGCTCGCTCAATGGTAAACCACGATGCCGGAGCGGCTACGCAGATGGCCAGCATCTTTGCCGCTCTGGGCATCACCCTGGCGACGCTGTTTTTAACGCCCGCCCTGTACTATCTTCCCAAGGCGACGCTGGCTGCCACCATCGTTGTTGCAGTAAGCACGCTCTTGAATATTCGTGCTGTGAAGCGGGCCTGGCTGTATTCGCGCACAGATTTTATTGCCATAACGCTGACTATTCTGGTGACACTGCTTTTGGGTGTAGAGCTAGGTGTGCTCAGCGGTATCGTCGCTTCCGTCGGCTTGCACCTCTACAAAACCAGTAAGCCGCACGTGGCGGTTGTGGGGGCAGTGCCCGGAACGGAGCACTACCGGAGCGTTAATCGACACCAGGTCGTTACTTACCCAAGCCTGTTGTCGCTGCGGGTTGATGAAAGCCTGTACTTCGTCAATACCAGCTTTCTGGAGACCTGTATTGAGCAAGCGGTTGCCGACAGCCCTGGCCTTGAACACGTCATTCTCCAATGCACGGCGGTGAACGAAATCGACCTGAGTGCTCTGGAAGTTCTGGAGCAGCTGGACCTGCGCCTGACTGCCAGCGGCATCCAGTTACATCTCAGTGAAGTGAAGGGGCCGGTGATGGATGCCTTACAGCGATATGGCTTTCCGGAGCAGTTAAGCGGAGAGGTTTTCCTGACTCATCACCAGGCTGTAAGTCGCCTCAAGCCGGACCTTATTGAGCCCTATATCCCTTGATGAACCGGGGAATTCCTACGTCCAGTAATAACTTGCCAACCCGGTCACAGAAATAGCCCGGTGGGCAACTTAAGTTGCCTATCTGAATAATCTATTATCTCGGCCCAAGAATAGAACTACTCTGACAACAGGGGCTGTGATGTCCACCCATGCGAAAAAGTGGGCGCCCGTTCTGGCGGGCGCCGCAGTCGTCTTGTGCCTACCTTCCGCAGAGCTTGCGGCAGAGGGCAGTCGCTCACTGCACCCGGCGAGCTATCCGGCAGCAGGGGCGCGCTCGAATCTCGATTTGCAGTCGGGGCGTTATGTAAACCGCATTAGCCGGCGCGCTTTCAATTACGTCTACGCCGAGGCCGGCGAATATATTCTCCTTGGCTCCAGCAACCTGGGCTCCTCTGGCGACATCGACGTCTATAACCCGCAGGACTTCGGTATCCCCGGCGATGAAACCCGGCCTAGCACGGTGGATTTCAGCTGCACCGGCGGCACTGTGATAGCGGGTGACCACTATTTCGGCGCTGGCCTTGGCGAGATTACCAGCCGCGCGCGGGAACTCGCAGGCCCGAACAGTGCGAACAATACCAACACGGTTAGCGATGGTTGGGCGCCTTGCGTCTACCAGGCGCCCACGACGGGTGTTTATGGCGTGCAATTCGATAGGGGCACCGGTAGCGGCCCCAACGGCGACGTAGATACGACGCCCAGTAGCAACAGGACGAGCGCCGCCTGGGATATCACCGTGCGTGAATCGGCGACCTCCCTGGTCGACCTGGACGGCCGAGTGTTCACTTATGCCTTTGTCGGTTTCACCGGTGGCAACTCTCGCCCTGTGTTTTCGACGCTCTACTACGTCACCGCGGACGGTTACCGCTATCGGCAGGACTTGCGCGGCCTCGATCCCAATGGCTATGCCCTGTACGCCAATACCTTCGGGTTCCTGGATAACGGCGAGCCCATCTACAAGACGCTGCGCGGCAATAATGCGCAGGTCGACAATCTGCCAGCTGGTGTCACAGCAGCGGCTGCACAGTTCCCCATCTTTTTTAGCGATATCTCCCCGGGTGGCGCAGCCGAGGGTGAAGCTGAACGGGTACTAAGCGCACTGGGCCTGCCTCGGGAGCCACCGTCGCCGCAAATCTCTAATGTGGCCTTCGATAGCGTGCTGGGTGACGACACAACGTCCACAGGTGTTGGCGGCACTTTCAGTTTCGATACAACCGGCACGGTCAGCTACGAGATTGTTATCCGTGGCGATCTTACAGACACCGAGTTTGATCCGGCTAATCCCCTGAACGCGACGCTCACGGGTATTGCCTTCAGTGGTACCCACACAGCTGAATGGGACGGGCGCGACAACAACGGCGACCCTATGCCCGCCAGTGCCACGCCTTATGACTACCGCGCTTTCGGCCGGAACGGTGAGGTTCACTTCCCCATCATTGACGCTGAGAACAATGGCGCGCCGGCCTCGGCGGTGCCGGGTGGCGGGCCCACCATTACACGCTTGAATGGCACTTTGCCGGGAGACACCACCGTGTTCTTCGATGATCGCGGCTATGTAACCGCCAGCGGCGAGACAGTGGGCATACTCAACGGCTTTCTCTGTGGCGCTGCAGCGCCAGCCGCGGCGGACCCGGCCGTTAGTCTCACCGGTGTCGACTCGACGACAGTCTACCGCCGCTGGGGCAACGGAGGTAATAGCAACTCAGACTGCAGCAGCAGCGCAGGCTGGGGCGACGCCAAGGGCGTTAACCTGTGGACCTACTTCCTGACACCGGAATTCAGCCGCGAGCTGACCATCGTCGAATCACAAATTGACGTTGCCACCAGCGTAGCCACCGTTGCCACGGTTGAGGCTGGCGATGAAGTGGTAGGCGTCTTTGCCTTCGGCAACAACGGGGTTAATACGGCTAATGGTGTGACTTACAGCATGATGATGACGCCGGGATTAGGTACTGTAAACTTCGGCAATCTGCCACCTGGCGTTAACGCGAGCTACGACAACGGCAGCGGCGTGGTAACACTGACGGGCCTACCCGACACGCTCGCGCCTGGGCAGTTCTTCAACGGCTTAACCTTCAGCTACACGGCGCCTGTCTCCGGCCCGGTCGAGGTCAGCACCGCTATCAGCACTACCGATATCGATGACGTGCCACAGAACAATACAGCGGACGCTATCACGATCATTGGTAGTATTGATCTGGCCACAGAGATCAACGGTGTTCGCGAGCAGGGCAAGGGAGGTAGCACCGTCACTGGCTCAGTGGTCTATTCACACCTGGGCATAGACAACGCCGACGGAGTCACCTATGAGCTCTCCATAGGAGAGCCCGACAATACCGTCACTGATGTCATGTTTATCAACCTGCCGGTAGGCGTCTCTGCCGTGTACAACGCTGATGGTACTGTGACCTTCACCGGAATGCCCACCACCCTGACGCCCGGCGCGGTACTTTCAGTGTCCTTCAGCTACACCGGGCCCCCTGAGCACAACAGCAGTATTCCAATCGAGGCGAGCATTACGACTACCAGTAACGATGCGAACCCGCTTAATGATTCGGATTCTGCGAACACGGTGTTTACGCTGCCGGACCTCTCCACAGAGGTGGTTACCCTGCCGACGTCCGGGGAACCGAATAGCATAATTGCCGGTACGGTCAGGTTTGCGAACCAGAGCGGTATCGATGATGCCGAAGACGTGACCTACAGCCTGAGCATTGGCGGGCCGGGCAATACGGTAACTGACCTGGTGTTCACCGATCTGCCCGTTGGCGCCTCTGCTGTGTATAACGCCGATGGCACGGTGACCTTAAGTGGTATGCCTGAAACGCTGTTGCCCGGCGACACGTTGGACGTGTCTTTTACCTACACCTCGCCCATGGCGGATGCTTCTACGATACCGGTGAATGCCAGTATCAGTACCAGCTGTGGCGACTCTAATCCAGCTAACGATGCCGACAACGGCGATACCAGCTTCAGCTTCTCTGTTGGCGCAGCCATCGATGTTAATCTTGAGGCCCTATGCATCAACGATGTGCCCTACCTGCGCTACACCATCACGCCGGTTGGCTTTACGCCAACCTCAGGCGCCACGCTGGAGCTCGTAGGATCAGACCTGGCGGTGGCTCAATCCATGAGCGACCAGCCTCTCAGTGGCACGATGCTGTGGCCCGGGGCCGAGGTGGATAACAACGGTGTTGGTATCGCCTGGCCAGGTTGGGAACTGGTCGATGGTGAGTGGCAGGAAGTGCCGAGCACCGTGCGGCCAGAGATTATCCTGCGTGCCTTCGTTAACCCGAGCGCCGAGGTAAGCGCGACTTATCCGCCGTCGACGCTGGAGTGCAGTTCCAGTCCGCCGGGGGAAAGGCTGAGTGATCACGCGAGGTCCATTCCTACCCTACCGCTGCCCCTGCTGCTGTTGACCGCGCTGGCCGCAATGCTCCTTGGGGTTCGCGGGCAGCGCGCCTGAGGTGCAATCGGCGGGGCAGATATCGCTGGCAGTTCAGCCTGCCAGGAGTTCAACTACCAGGACGCCACATCGCCTTTCAACGGTTTCACCGGCGCTAGGGATGTGCTGATGCGAACGAGCCCGACGCTCCTGCCCGATACGAGCGGTACGCGGGTGGGATGTGGCGCAGGTAGTGACTTTGTTACTTGCGCAGCGGGCGGGCCACGCAGCTCTGACCCTGCTTTGGATCGCAGATGGAGCGTGATCGCCCCCGGTGCAAACGACCTGCACTCACAGCATTGCGCGCTCGCCCGATAACTTGTTCGGTGCAACTTGGAACTCAACAAGCGTCATACTTGACGTAAAAAGGAACGGCTCACCCGCTACGGAGAGGGCTACCGCATCCGTTTTCTATATTGTGGAGGGTACGCTGGGCCCCCTCGCTCCCGACCCCAACGAGGATCCACCGGACGATCCTGACCCTTTCGAAGAATAAGAACCCTCGCCGACAGGCTCGGGCACCGTGCGAGTGTCGCTTACCCCGTCAGATACTAGCGGCAGCTGTGTGGTTTCAGATGCCGGGACCCTGCTGCCCCCCGCACCGCCACCCACGGGTGTCACCCTCCCTCACGGACCGTTCGGTTTCACCTTCTCGGGCTGCAGCGGTGCAACCAGCATCGATGCGAGCATCCAGT
>JBCDJG010000014.1:0-94213 GCA_038748065.1 Pseudomonadota bacterium | reverse complement strand
TTGCAGGAGGCCGAGGACGAGGCCGTTCCGATCATCCAGCGCCTGCGCTACCTCGGCATATTTTCCAATAACATGGACGAGTTTTTTCGCGTGCGAGTGGCGGAAGTCAGGCGGCTGATCTCCGTTTCAAGCTCTGCCAACAAGCAGCAATCGAAGGACTTACTCGCGGCTATTCAACGCCGCGTCATGCAGCTCCAACGCAGATCTGAGGCGGCTTACTCTCGGATACTCGTTGGCCTGTACGCGAAGGGTATTTTCCTGATCAACGAGAAGCAGCTTGATGAGGGTCAGCGCGATTTTGTCCAGGAGTATTTCACGGCCACGGTATTACCCGAGCTGGAGCCCATACTGCTGCGCGACGGCCAGGCGATACCCGTCTTGAACGACGAATCGCTCTACCTGGCCATCGATATTCGCGCTAACGGCGGTTATCTTTACGCCGTTGTCGAAGTACCCACGGACCGGCTCGGCCGCTTTGTAGAGATTCCCCGGCCCAAGGGTGGCAGCGGCCGCGTGTTTATCGCACTGGATAACGTGATTCGCGCGTTTTTGCCGCAGGTTTTTCGAGGGGTTGTGCCGATAGAGAAAGCGGTCGCCTACTGCTTCAAGTTTTCGCGTGATGCAGAACTGGAAATCGATACCGGGATCATGCAGAGCCTCATTGATAAAATGGCGACCAGTCTGAAGCAGCGTCGCAAGGCCGATGCCGTGCGCTTTGTTTACGATGAGCAGATGCCTAAGCGTTTGCTCGATTACCTTTGCGCGCGTTTTGGCTTTGGCAAATACGATAGCTTGATTCCCGGCGGGCGCTACCACAACTCGAAGGATTTCATGAATTTCCCGAACGTCGGGCCCAAGTATCTCGAATTCAAGCCCTTACCGACGATTCGTTTACCGCGCCTTGACGCTCATGACAGCCTGTTTGACGCGGTGCGAGAGAAGGATATCTTCCTCTACTACCCCTACCATCCTTTCGATTACATCGTCGACTTTCTGAAAAGCGCCGCCCTGGACCCTAAAGTGCGGTCAATTAAGATTTGCCTTTATCGCGTCGCGAGCAATTCTCGCGTTATCGATGCCCTGGTGAACGCCGTGCACAACGGCAAACGGGTACTGGCAGTGGTGGAATTGGCGGCGCGATTCGACGAAGAGGCCAATATTGAGTGGGCGCAGCGGCTGACCGAGAGCGGTATCGATGTGATTTTCGGTATTCCGGGCCTGAAAGTGCACAGCAAGCTGCTACTGATAGAGCGCAGAGAGGATGCCGCGCTGCGCTACTACACCCATGTAGGTACCGGGAACTTCAATGAAAAGACGGCGCGGCTTTACACCGACTTTACGCTTATCACGCGCGACCAGAATGTCGGTCGTGATGCGGCCGACGTCTTCGACTTTCTGCAGTACACCTATAAGCGCCCCGAGTACCGCGTCCTGTTGGTATCGCCACATACCACGCGGCCGGGGCTGCTGGCGTTGATCGATCGGGAAATTGCTAATGCCCGGGCCGGGTACCGGGCAATGATGACGCTGAAGTGCAATAACCTGGTGGACCGAGAGGTCGTCATGAAACTCTACGAGGCGAGTGATGCTGGCGTAGAAGTGCGGCTTATCGTGCGTGGTATGTGCTCCATCCTGCCCGGAGTGCGAGGCATATCGGAGAATATTCAGGCCATCAGCATCGTCGATCGCTACCTCGAGCATCCGCGCGTCTATGTGTTTTACAACCGCGGTAACCCAAGCTACCTGATTGGCTCAGCTGACCTGATGACGCGCAATCTGGATTATCGCGTCGAAGCCTTGGTGCCCATTTATGACGAAGACGCACAAAGGCTGCTGCAGGACGTGCTCGACCAGCAGTGGCACGACAATATGAAGGCTCGCATCCTGGATCAGCATCAGGAGAACGAGATGGTCAAGCCGCGAAAGAAAGCCACCAAAATACGCTCTCAGGAAACAATCCACCGCTATCTATCAGACGGCAAACTGCCACGTTACCCCAAATCGAGAATGCGGGAGCCGGCAAAGCGCCGGCGCAAGCTGATTCGCCCCAGTAGCTAACGCACTATTTGAGTAAGGAGCCGAGTATCCCGCGGAACAGCTTCTGGCCCAGCGTGCTACCGGCAGCGCTGCCGAGGCTTCGCGCCATGCTCTTGACGAAGGCCTCGCCGGAACTTTCCCGGCTGCTCTTTCTCTTCTTCGCTTTCGCCGCAGCTTCCCTGGCTTCGGCCTGGGCCTTTTCCTCCAGCTGCTTAGTGACTCGCTCCTGCAGAACCTCGTGGGCGGAGCGCGGATCCTTGGCCTCAGCGTACAGCCGTTGATTCGGATCGCGCGCCAATAGGGCCTGTCGCTCGGCCATTGTAGCTTTGCCCATGCGCGAGGATGGGGGTCGCACCAGCACGCGTTCGACGGGGGTAGGTATGCCCTTGCCCTGCAGGGTCGATACCAGCGCCTCGCCGACGCCCAGTTCGGAAATGATCTTCACCGTATCCAGGGCGGGGTTGCTGCGGAAGGACTCAGCTGCCACCTTGACCGCCTTACGCTCCTTCGGCGTATAGGCACGAAGCGCATGCTGGACGCGATTGCCCAGTTGGCCCAGCACCGCATCGGGGATGTCCGCCGGACTTTGGGAAATGAAATAGACGCCCACACCTTTGGAGCGTATCAGGCGAACGACCTGTTCAATTTTTTCCAGCAGTGCCTTTGGCGTGTCGCGAAACAAAAGGTGCGCCTCGTCAAAGAAAAAGACGAGTACAGGCTTATCGGGATCGCCCAGCTCGGGAAGGTTTTCGAACAGCTCGGACAGCAGCCAAAGCAGAAAAGTTGAGTACAGCCTGGGCGTCTGAATCAGCTTGTCCGCGGCAAGCACGTTGATAATGCCGCGGCCATCTCGCTCGACCTGCATGAAGTCCTGCAGCTGCAGTGCGGGCTCGCCAAAGAAAGCGCGGCCACCCTCACGCTCGAGCACGAGTAATCGCCTGAGAATGGCATTGATGGAGGCCTTGGATATGCTGTAACCCGCGCCCAGCTCCTTGCCATGGTTGCCAAGGTATTCAAGGGTGGTGCGCAGATCTTTGGTGTCGACCAACAGCATGCCCTCGTTATCGGCAAATTCGAACACCAGGTTGAGAATGCTCTCCTGCGTTTCATTCAGTTCCAGTAGCCGGGTCAGCAACTGTGGGCCCATTTCTGAGATGGTGGCGCGGACCGGTGTGCCTTTTTTACCAAAAAGATCCCAGAAGGCCACCGGATAGGCGCGCAACTGGAAGTTGTCGATGCCGATGGTTTGGACGCGTTCGTCGATCTTGGGGTGCGCCTTGCCAGGCTGGCTCAGGCCGGACAGATCACCTTTAACGTCTGCGAGAAAGACGGGAACGCCTAAATCGCTAAAGCCCTCGGCAAGACACTGCAAAGTTACCGTCTTGCCGGTGCCCGTGGCGCCAGCCACCAGACCATGTCGATTGGCAAAGCCAGGAGCGAGGGTAACCTGCCCGCCGTCACAACCGCCGATGAGAATATTGTCTGCCATGGGCGAACTTTCCTGTTTGCTAGCACGCGACGCCACAGCATAGAACAAAACACTGCGCTTGTACTGACTGTGACCTGTCGCCTTTTCGATCGTATCGAAAACTGTACAGATGGCCAGCCTGGCTTGAGTGATTAAAACTGCCCGTGCGAACAAAGGAGGGATTGCCATGTTTCAGAGTCAGGTAGCCAGTCGACGACAGCTGGCAATCATTCGCCGCATCACGGCGCGCCGCAATGCAGGAGGGCGCACCGCAGGCCTGACAGAAAGGTTCATAGCGCTCCTGTCCGTCCTGGCGGCCTCGGCTTTGCTGCTGGCCTACCTCCCGGAGCTCATGGTCGCGCTAATGGCCTGTGCACTGGTGCTCGCCCTGGGCCATAATTAGAGCACAAGTCGCGCCCCGCCGGCGCGGATAGCGGGTAGCGATCATGAATTGGAAGGCATTTGGCAAGGTTCACGGCTGGTTCTATCGCGTCAGCGGCGGTCGGCTGGGGGCGCGCATGGGGTGGATTGACGTCGCCCTTGTTGAGGCTATCGGGCGCAAGAGTGGCAAAGTCCGACGCGTACCTATCGCCTGCTATCCCTATCGAGATTCTGTGGTTGTTTCCGCCTCAAATAGCGGCCAGGACCACCATCCCGCCTGGTATTTTAATCTGCAGGCAAATCCGCGCTGCGTTGTGCAAGTTGGCCGTGAACGCTTTGACGCCAGGGCGGAGGAGCTGGACAGTCAGGAACGTGAAAAGGTGTGGCCTGAGATCGTGGCTGCGAACCATCACCAGGGCGAGTACCTGGAAAAAACTGAGCGAGAGATACCGCTGGTCTGGCTGCGCAGGGTGCGCTAGCGCTTATCGGGCGGACCATCACCAAACCACTGTGACATGCGCGCAGCGGTCTTGGCGCGCACGTCATCGTTAATGTAGGTAGCGACCGCTGCCACCGCGAGGGCCAGCACACCCAGATCGTCAGCGTAGCCCACCACCGGCGTAAGGTCGGTTATCGCATCAAGTGGCACGATGAAATACCCGAGCGCGCCAGCAATGGTCGCTTTGGCCCACGCCGGTGCGTCCTCTTCCTGTGCCGCGTAGTAAAGCAGCAGGGCTTTCTCGACCACTTCCTTGCCGGCAGCGCGAGAGACACTGGCCAGCTTTTGCCAGAAGCCTTCGTCGCTATAGGCCCCGGGATAATCCTGTTTATCAGGTTCTGTCATCGGCTGTCAGTCGAAGAGCCAGGGTCGCAGCGCGTCAAGGTTCTCGACGCAAATCTGCTGTGCAGTGGGATCCGACAGTTCCTCCTTCGGGTCTATGTGCAGAAGTTTCAGTGCGTAGGGCACCAGTTTTGCCCGCGTGCTGATGATTAAAGCGCCATCGCGCATACCGTAGTCATGCTCTACAACTTCGCGTTGCTCTGGCCGCAGCCTGGGGTCAGCAACAATACGCACTGCGACCTGCGTATTCCAGTCGTCATCGGAATCAACACCGTGAATCGAGGTGTCGAGAATCTCGGGCAGGCCGCGAAAGCGGCTGAGCACGAAATCCCGGAAGGACTGATTTTTTTCGCACCATGCGCGCACGTGCCAGCGCAGCCCAGTATAGACGAGGGTATGTGGCACGATAATTCTGCCTTCGCGATCGGGGTTGTTGACGGAAACGTAGTCCACCTCAAGTCGGCGCTGCGCTCGGGCAGCCTGCATAATCGGACGCAGTATGTCCGGACGAACGTCCCTGACAGGTACCGACAGTGTCTCGACATTCGCCATGGCCAGCGACAGGGACTCGAAGACATCCATGAGTTCGCTGTTGCGGGCCATCAGGTGCAGGTATTCATCGGCCAGCCCTGCTGTGACCTTGGGCTGGAACCCCGGGGTCGGTTTATAGCCCTTTAGATATTTGTCATAGACTAAGTTGCCGGGCGCCACTTCCCGCAGATAGTTGTTGATGTCCTTGCTGGCCTGCTGGCGGCCTATGCCGAAGGTGTCGCACAGGTGGCGGGTCGTCAGGCGGCCCTCCCAGAGGCTGAGTGTCTCTATGAAGCGATACCTCAGCAGCAGGTCCCAGCGGAATGGCCAGGCTTTGGCGCTATTGCTCATCGTTACTTATCTCTCGATCACCGCTAGAAGTGTAGCTATCCGCTACATGTCAGTCTAGCAAAACAGCAGGCAATCGTGCGCAAGGCGCGCGCTTGCAGTAGACTTGCGCGCCCTCTGAAGCGTAGTACGTCACATGTTCTCAATGAAATCACTGCGCGAGCTGTTTGTACTGGCCCTGCCGATGGTGGTTTCCCAGGGAGCCCTCGCCGCGATGGTCTTTATCGATCGCTACTTTATGTCGCGGATAGATGCCGTGCACATTGCGGCGGCCCTGGGGGGCGGCGTGAGCTATTTTGTGGTGGTCGCGCTGTTTACCGGGCTGGTGGCCTACGGTAACGCGATGGTGGCACAACATTACGGCGCGGGTGAGCTGCGCCAGTGCGCCAAGGTAACTACCCAGGGCTTTTTGCTGGCCTTGGCCAGCCAGCCTTTCCTTCTGCCTGCGGCTCTGCTGATGTCAGGCCTGTTTGCGCTCATGGGGCACGCGCCGGAACAGGTCGAACTCGAGCGCCAGTATTTCTTTGTGCTCGTCAGCGGGGCTCTTTTCAATCTCCTGAAGGTCGCTCTTGCCAGCCATTTTGCCGGGATTGGAAAGACCCGAGTCGTGATGATTGCAGACCTGGCCGCTGTACTACTCAATGTGCCGCTGACCTATGCGCTGGTCTTTGGTGAATTCGGTGCGCCGGCACTCGGAATACGTGGTGCAGCACTGGGCACCGTGATATCCATGGCCTTCGCTGTGGTGGTATTGCTGCTGTGCTACTTCAATCCGGTCCACCGAGCGCGATTTTATGTGATGGCGTCCTTCCGCTTAGACGCCCAGATATTGCGGCGCTTTTTTCGCCTCGGTCTACCCTCCGGGCTGGAGACCTTCATTGGCGCCGCCACATTTAATTTTTTCCTGCTGCTCTACCAGAGCTACGGCGTGGCGGAGGGTGCCGCTATGGCGATCGTTTTCAATTGGGACATGCTCTCTTTTGTGCCGATGGTAGGCTTGAACATCGCCATTATGAGTCTTATTGGCCGCGCTGTCGGGTCGGGTGATCTGGGTGAGGCCAAGCGGATCATCAGTTCTGCCTTCATTCTGGGGATGAGTTATTCGGGTGTTTTCGGGCTGATTTTTATCGCGTTTCGTTACCCGCTGGTTGGCGTATTTGAGCCGCCAGAAGGTGACTTCGCAGAGATTCTGTCTCTCGGGGCCCAAATGATGATTGGCCTTGCATCCTACGTCATGGCCGACGCGGCGATCCTGATAGCGAGTGGGGTCTTGCGCGGAGCGGGGGATACCCGCTGGCTCATGAGGGCCTCCATCAGCGTACACATTCTCATGCTTTTGGTGCAGGTCCTGATTATTGAAGTGCTCTTGTGGCCGCCACTGGTCAGTTGGTGGTGTTTTGTCCTCACGCTGCTGTCCCTTGCGCTGCTCTATAACTGGCGGGTGTTTAGCGGTGGCTGGCGCAATAAAGAACGCCTCGCAGCAGTTATGGGGCGATAGCGAGCTGTTCTGCTAATTCGTCGAAATGCGCAAAAGTACGGTCAGCCCGGTCTGCGTAGCCGCGGTTCTTGGGCTGCAGGTAGAGTATGGCTTCCATTCCCGCGTTATGGGCTGCCTCCAGGTCAAAGACAAAATCGCCGACGTAGGCAAGATGAGCGGCGTCAATTTGCCAATGCGAGGCGACCTTTTGCAGCCCCGCCGGGTCGGGTTTCGGCGCCGCGTCTTCCCGAGTGACAAGATACAGCGGGTCGGCGCCCAGTTTTGCAAATGTGAGCTCGGAGACCTCACGGCTGTTGCGAGTTACGATAGCCAGCGGTAGCCCATGGCGCGCCGCCCGCTGCAAGAAGGCGTCCGCGCCAGGCATCCACTGCGCGCGTTCCGCACCGGCTAGCTCGTGCCGACGAATGATTGCCATGACATCTGTGCGTTGACCCTTGCCAAGAGTGTCCGCGAACTCCAGCAGCCCCATGTCCGCGGGGCAGCCCGTTTCCTGGCGCATGGCTGCGAAATCCAGGCGTGAGTCGACCAGAGTGCCATCCATATCAAAAATTAGTCCGCGCAACATCGAGTCTGCCTAGAGCGTGAGTACGCGGCGCAGGATTCCGTCGTGTCGGCGACGTTGTTCACGCAGTAGAAGCAGCGCGGATAGCTCCTGTTCGATGCGCGCCGCGACGTCCTCACGAATGCTGTGCAGCTGGCGTTTGCCGAGCTTGCGACCCTGATACTGCGCCAGGTCCAGAGGCTCAGCGAAACCGATATAGCAGCGCTGCGGTTTCGGCAAGAGCGTACCCAGTGCGCCCAGGGGTAGGGGGGGCATCATATCGGGTCGAGTGTTCTCGGTGAGTAAGCCCAGGCGCCTGAGAATCGGCCCCAGGGCTGAGTCGGGTAACTCCTCGCCCTCGATCAGGTGGTCATAGAACTCATCCGGCCCTACGATGCCGAAGGGCTGTATGGTGTAGCCGTGCTTCGCCGCCAACCTGACAAAGCCGTATCGCTCGCGCCACTGTAGCGTATACATCTGACGCGCAGGCTTGACGGCCTCGTGCGCACCGCCCGGAAATACCAGGATATCCTCGCCGTTCTCCATCAGGGCATCACAGACATCGGGGTGCCCCATGACTCCGCCCATACTCAACACGAAATCTGCGAGGCGCTCGTTGGTGAACAGAAAGCGGTCGCCCATGCCGCGTGGAAAGATGCCCATCTCTTTCATCATGACGGGCCCGAGAATCCAGCCATCGAGTGCAAACAGGGAATGGTTGGCGATGAAAATGCAGGGGCTATCCGGGATACGTTCGCGGCCGGTGATGACTGGGTTGAAAATTCGCTGAAAGAGCTTGTAAACAACATCGAACTGCCAGCTGTCCGGCATTTCAATGGTCAGTGCCTTGTCAATGTGTTGCTGAAGCTGCTCGCCCCGCAGGGGCAAATTGTCCTTGTCTGCAAAATTGGCCATAGCTACCCGCTCCTGATCGGCGGCGGATTATACCACCGGGCGGTGCAAGCGAGGGGGATCGCTATCAGGCGCTACGTGACTGCGGAAGTGACGCTGGCTGGGACTGCCGCAAGAGTTGAATGTAGCGTTCCTCCAGCTGCGCACAGGACTGGCGAATGCTGCCGCTCTCTCCAGGCCAGATAGCTGGCAGCACGCTGATGCGGATGGTGGCGGGGCGCACAAACAGGCTACCTTTCGGTAGGGCATCTTTCACGTTATGCAGCACGATTGGCACGATTGGCACCCCCGCCTTTCGCGACAGATAGAAGGCGCCATGTTTGAAAGGTTGTATGTCGCCAAGTGTGCTGCGCGTGCCCTCGGGCGCGATAACTAACGAACGGCCGCTGTCGAGTGCTGCTCTGGCTTGCCCCAAAACCTCGCCCTGGTCTCGCTCCTGGCGATCAACAAAGATCGTATCTACCTGTTTCAGCAGGCGCCCAATAAAGGGTTTGTCGGCCATTTCTCGCTTGCACAGCGCGACAATGTTATCGCCCAGAAGGTGTGCCAGCACCATGCCGTCGAGCAGGCTCTGATGGTTGAAGACATAAATACAGGCTTGGTCCTGGCGCAGGTTCCCGAGGCCTTCAACCTCAAAGTCCAGCCCTGCGGCTGCAGCACCGACATCGCCGATAAGACGTGTAATTAGAGACCTGCCGCTCAGTCGCTTGATGCCGAGCCGTTGCCCAAGGCCAGCCAGCGTCGCAGCGGACGCGATAGCTTGGCCTGTGGCCACGGTGCGCAGGACGCCCTCCGTGCCGGGGCGGCCTCTTGACGAAAAATGCAGCACGGGCCAGCCCTTGCCGAGGGCGGCATCGCTCAGTGATGAGGAAGGATTAACAGCGACCGGCATGCCCACCTGGCGCAAAAGAGGCAGATCGGCGCTCGAATCCGTGTAGAACCAGCAGTGCTTGAGAGAGGAGTTGTATTTGCGAGCGACACGGCGTGCGGCCAGGGCTTTACCTTCACCATAGCAAAGCGGCGCAATGGCCTTGCCGGTAAATTTACCATCAATAACCTCAAGCCGAGTGCAGCAGATCTCGTCCAGGCCTAGCGTTTTTGCGATGGGCTCTGCCTGGTAGCGACTGGCAGCGGTCACCAGCACGAGGTGGTCCCCACGCGCTCGATGGCTTTCTACCAGTTGTATAGCCTCGCGGTACAGTCGACGTTCAAGATTGTTGCGGTAGGCGGACCTGCCAAGCTCAAGCAGAGTATCTTCGGGCACGCCAGTCAGTGCTCGAGACAGGCGCTTCACCAGCTTTTGGTAGTTGCCGCCGCCGCCACTATGGCGCTGTCGCAGGGTATCCCGAACCAGGCCTCGCGCTTTCACCAACTGCCCCTTGCGCGTGGCGTGTTTGATGACCTCCTGCGAAAGCCCGACGATGGAATAGCCGGAGATTAGCGTGCCGTCGAGGTCAAAAAATGCCACGCGACGGTCGTCTCTAGGCAACGAGCTCAGCTTCTCAAGGTGGTCCTGAAGAGTGATCTGTGTCATCGTTCCTAGGCCCTGCAAGTAACTTGCCAGAGTAAAGGTCATGACACTAAATGGGCAGAGTTAACAGCGAATGAAGGGGATATGACGGGTCTGTGACAGTCTGGATGGCCCGCACGCGCCAAGCTGGGGCGCAATCGCACCACATTGGCGCCCGGCGGACGCGAGAGAATACGCGATAAATAATGGACGTGAATTCGGCGGAATTGCCGATAAACAAGGTATTGCCCGATATCAGGCAACACTTGGCAGAGGGTAGGGACGTTGTTATTGAGGCGCCACCTGGCGCGGGCAAGACAACCCTGGTCCCCCTGGATCTGATGCTGCAGCCCTGGTTGGGCGAGCAACGCATCCTGCTGCTGGAGCCGCGTCGCGTCGCCGCACGCAATGCGGCGGAACGGATGGCGGGCCTGCTCGGTGAGCCTGTTGGGCAGCGGATCGGGTATACCATCAGGCTCGATCGGCGCGTGTCGGACCGCACCCGTGTCGAAGTCATCACGGAAGGGGTATTGGCCAGGCGTTTGCAGCAGGATCCCTCATTGGAGGGGGTGGGGCTTGTCGTGTTTGACGAATTCCACGAACGCAGCCTCGATACAGACCTGGGCCTGGCCCTGTGCTTGCAGGCCAGGAAGCTATTCAGAGAGGGCGAGAGTTTAAAGATAGTTGTGATGTCCGCGACGCTGGACGGTCTTGGCGTGGCGGACCTGCTTGGCGACGCGCCAATAGTGCGATCAACCGGCCGTCAGTATCCGATTGAGATCACATACGGTGAACCTTATCAACTTGGGGATGCTATTGAACCTCGGGTGGCAGCTGCGGTCTTTGACGCGCTTGAGGAACGACCGGGGAACATCCTCGTTTTCCTGCCGGGCCAGCGGGAAATCCACAGCACAATGCGCGAATTGGCCCAGGCTATGGAGCCCGCCCAGGCGCGGCAGGTTACCCTGGCGCCCTTATACGGCGGTCTGTCACTGAAGCAGCAACGACAGGCGATTAGCGAACCCCCGCCGGGCGAAACTAAGGTGGTGCTGTCCACCAACCTCGCGGAAACGAGCCTGACAATCGAAGGCATCAGTACCGTGATTGACAGCGGGCTCGCGCGGGACGCCATGTTTGACGCAGGTTCGGGTATGACACGATTGATCACGCGCCGCGTGTCCCGGGCCTCTGCGGACCAGCGCGCAGGCAGGGCGGGTCGTCTCGGCCCCGGCTTCTGTCTGCGGCTGTGGAGCGAGGAGCAGCACAGTCGGCTGGTCAAGCACAGTACGCCAGAAATTGAGCACGCTGACCTTGCCAACCTCGCCCTGCAGCTTCTTGCCTGGGGTGTTGCAGAGCCGGGTGAGCTGATGTGGCTTGACCCTCCTGCCGCTGGGCCGTATGCCCAGGCGCTCGATGTGCTGCAGATGCTCGATGCGGTTTTTATCGAGCCGAACGGCACAGCTCGCCTGACGCCGCACGGCGTGCGTCTGGCGCAGATGCCCCTGCATCCCAGGCTCGCGCACATGCTTCTCGTTGGCTGCGATATTCACGCCAACGAAACCGCGGCCCTGATCGCAGCGATCCTCGCCGAGCGAAACCCGCTAGCCAGGGAGGGCGCCGATGTCGGCTCCGCCCTATCTGTCCTAATGGGTGAGAAACGTTGCCCACGGGAGCTACAGGTCTGGTACGAACGTACCTGGCAACAGGCGCGGCGCTACGCGGCGGTTGCGGCTGAAGTTCACAGGCCGCGAGAGTTTGCCTTGCAGGTCGATGCCGCAAGTATTCCCGGCGTTTTGCTGGCCAGTGCGTATCCGGATCGGATTGCGCGCCGCCGTGGCTTTGTCGATCAACCGCTTTACCAGCTGAGCAATGGCCGCGGCGCCCGGCTCGCGGCAGCGGATGGTCTTGCCGCGAGTGAGTGGCTCGCCGTCGCAGAAACCGGTGCAAGGCGGGGCGATCGCGACGACCGTATCTACATGGCTGCGGCGCTATCGCCTGAGTATTTTGACAGTGCACTGTCCTCGCTGGTACAGACCCGAGAGCACGTTGACTGGGATGACAGGCAAGCACGCTTCGTAGCCGAGAGGCGCAGAAGCGTTGGTGAATTGGTGCTGGCGGTGGAGCCACTGAAATCCGTCAGCCATGATGCAAGGGTGGCAGCATTGGTAGCGCAGTTGGAAAAGCGTGGTCTGGCCGATTTGCCATGGACTGATGCAGCAGAGCAGTGGCGATCTCGTGTGATGCTTTGTCGGCGTCTATGGTCGGGCACGGGCGACAACCCTTGGCCGGATCTGTCCGACGGTGCCTTGCTCAGCAACCTGAGTGAATGGCTGGGGCCACATCTGGGCGGTATCAATCGCCTGGCTGATTTTGCCTCACTTGATCTTAGCTCGATTCTAAAATCCTCGCTGGACTGGTCACTGTCTCTCGATCTTGAACGCCTCGCGCCGGAGCGGATCACGATTCCCTCGGGAGCCAGTGCAACGCTGGATTATCGCCAGCAACCGCCTGTATTGGCGGTAAAGTTACAGGAAATGTTTGGCTGCGAGGAAACGCCCACAGTCGGCGATGGACAACAGCGAGTGGCGCTACATCTACTCTCGCCAGCAAGACGCCCATTGCAGGTGACGCAGGATCTTGCGGGATTCTGGCGCGGCAGCTATCACGAGGTAAAGAAGGAAATGCGCGGCCGCTATCCAAAGCACCCCTGGCCCGATGACCCGCTGGCTGCAGAGGCAACGGCCAAGACTCGACGGTCTTCGCGTAAATCCTAGGGATTGGGTAAAGCCGAAACTTGCGGTATAAACCCGATGGGCAGACAGCCATGGGAGAGGGAGCTTGCTGGCGATAAGAATAAAATGGGTGATACCGGCGCTGATCGGCGTGCTGCTACTGGGCGCCTGCGGCGGCCAGGGCGAGCGCAAAAAGATTCAAACGGCCGTGCGGCCGGAGCCCGGAAGCGTCCAGGTGAGCAGCAACTGGTATTGTCGGGCGGATGAAAATGCACGCTGGGTTTGTGGTGATCTTGCCTATGCCCCGCCCTCGGGAGAGGATCCCGAACCTCAATACGCATCCGGCCGCCAGTGGGATGCTGATGACGACGAGGCAGAAAGCCCCGACAGTGACGAACAAGTGCAGGCGGAAATCGCTGCGGCGCTGGCGCGAGCGGAAAAGGCAGCGGGTGGCGATACAGCCTCTGGCGAGACCCTTGATAACTCGGGCGCTGAAGCAGCTGAGCCTGAGTCAGCCGAGAGCTTGCCAGACGATGCCGTTGCGGCCGATGCTGATACCACCGTCCCTGGCCTAGCCGTCGCTGGCGTAGCGGCATCCGCCACAGCGTCCGCCTTGATAGGAGAAGACGAAGCGGAGAATGAGGCGGCGACAGCGCCTGAGATCGACAGTGCCATTGCGCCGGCCACGGAAGCTGACGAAGCCCTCGATGGCGGATTTGACGCCGACGCGGATGCGCTTTCAGCCCCCGAGTTGCCCAGCGAGCTGGAGGCTACCGCCGAGAACCAAGCACAAGTCGAGAACCAGGCGCAAGTCGAGAACCAAGCGCAAGTCGAGAACCAAGCACAAGTCGAGAACCAAGTGTTAGTCGAGCCTCAACAGAAGGTGGGGCCTGAACCTGTAATCGAGCCTGAGCAGGAGGAGGCTGAACAAGACGGGGCCGAACAAGACGGGGCCGAACAAGATGCCGTGGCCGCAGTGGGTAGCACCGCCGTCAGTGAAAACAGCAGGGTCGACGCGCGATGGGAGGTGCCTGTTATTGATGAGGGCGCCTTCTATGCACAGCTGATAGCGTTCCGAAACCTCGATCAGACTAAAGCGATCTGGGAGCAGATGCCGTCTGGGGAGGCCCGCGTGCTGCGCACGCAACGCCCACGCGGGGCGTGGTATGCCCGCGTGGCAGGGCCTTTTACGGACCGTGCGAGCGCCACCGGGGCCGCAGAGCGTCTGAAAACGACCAGCGACTACTGGATTCGCGATGGCGCAGAACTCGCCACGGCCGTGCTGTCTTGTCCTCTTTGCCCGGACAGCGATGCCACCGCTGCGCCACCGTTGGAGTCTGCCTCTTCCTTGTCGATGGCCGAGCCTGAGGCTGTTATGGACGCTGCAGTTGTGGACGCGAATCTCGAAGCGGCAGTGGCACAGGAGGGGGCAGAACCTGATCTGCCGGAGGCCGACGCGGATATCGCAGAGTCGGAGGTGACAGTACCTGAGCTGGCAGAATCAAGGGCCGAACCCACAAGGCAGGCCAGCGCCTATGTCGCTCAGGAGGCAAACACAGACCCACGCTGGCAAGCGCCTGAGGTTGATCCACAGGGTGTTTACGTTCAGCTGATCGCCTTTCGCAACCTTGATCAAGCGGCGGATATCTGGGTGACGCTGCCGCCAGAGGATACGCGAGTCTGGCGAGTCGCCGGTGATCAGGGCGACTGGTACGCGGTGGTTGCCGGGCCCTATGCCGACGCGGAGGCTGCGAGGCGTGTAGCTGACGACCTGCGCACGGAGAGTGAGTACTGGATCAGAAGCGGTGAGGAGATGGCTGATGCCGTGCTGGTTTGCCCACTGTGTCCGCGCTGAGGGTTTCTTTCCTCGCTTAGCGCTGGCGAGTGTGCTTGCGCCGTCGTTGCTTGGTCGGCTTGGTCGGCTTGGGCGGATTTGTCGGGAGCCCTGTGTGCTGCGTCGAGAAGGGGCGACCGTCAGGTGACACTTTTTCGTGCCGCCGAGCGGGCTGTCGCGGCGGAATGAGGTGCATCTTGCCATTGCCGATCAACTTGCTCAGCCCCATCTGCTTCAGCGCTTTGCGCAGCATCGGCCAGTTGTCCGGATCGTGATAGCGTAGAAAGGCCTTGTGCAGGCGCCGCTGCTTTTCGCCGCGCACCGTGCTTACATCCTCACTGCCAGGATGCACGCGCTTCAGGGGGTTTTTGCCACTGTGGTACATGGCCGTGGCGGTCGCCATGGGTGAGGGGTAGAAGGTCTGTACTTGATCGGCGCGAAAACGATTGCGCTTGAGCCAGAGCGCCAGGTTGACCATATCCTCATCGCGCGTGCCAGGGTGTGCCGCGATGAAATAGGGAATGAGGTACTGCTGTTTACCGGCGTCCTTTGAGAATCTCTCGAACATCGATTTGAATCGATCGTAGCTGCCGATCCCCGGTTTCATCATTTGCTTTAGCGGGCCGTCTTCGGAGTGTTCCGGGGCAATTTTTAGATAGCCGCCGACATGATGCGTCACCAGTTCACGAACGTAGTCTGGCTCTTCAACCGCGAGGTCATAGCGCAGGCCTGAGGCAATCAGGACCTTCTTGATGCCGGGAAGCTCGCGGGCTCGGCGATACAGTCCAATCAGCGGCTTCTGATCGGTATTCAAGTTTTTGCAAATGCCTGGAAATACGCAGCTGAGCTTGCGACAACGCGCCTCCACCTCTTTGCTCTTGCAGGCAAGCCTCCACATATTGGCCGTTGGGCCACCCAGATCGGAAATGACGCCGGTAAACGCAGGAGACGTATCCCGGATGGCCTCCACTTCGCGCAGGATAGAATCCTGAGAGCGGTTCTGGATGATGCGCCCCTCGTGCTCTGTGATGGAGCAGAAGGTGCAGCCACCGAAACAGCCACGCATGATATTCACCGAGTGGCGTATCATTTCGTAGGCTGGGATGCGCGCGTCGCCGTAGGATGAATGCGGCAGGCGCGTGTAGGGCAATTCGAATACCCAGTCGAGTTCTTCAGTCTCAAGGGGAATAGGCGGCGCGTTCAACCAGACCTCACGATTGCCATGTGCTTGAACCAGCGGCCGCGCATTGTAGGGGTTGGTTTCCTTGTGCAGCACGCGCGATGCGTGGGCGTATAGAGCGCCATCCTCCCGAACGGCCTCGAAGGAGGGTATACGTATCACTGCCCGGCCCTGCTCCTCCGCCCGGTCCATAATGCGCACCGCCTGTGGTTTTGCCTCGGCCGCCTGCTCTGCGCCCTCGCCCTCACCCTCACCCTCACAAGGCGCATCCTGTCGATACTCGTAGGGATTTTCGCGGGGTGCCGGGCTGCCAACCAGGTCGATACTGGTAGAGTCGATGACCCGCCAATCGTCAGGCACTCGCTTGCGGACGTAGGCGGTACCGCGCAGATCCCTGATGTGATGCACGGCCTCCCCGGCAGCAAGCCTGTGCGCAATATCGACGATTGCGCGCTCGGCGTTGCCATACACGAGCAGGTCGGCGCGGCTGTCCAGCAGAATCGAACGCCGGATTCGATCAGACCAATAATCATAATGGGCGATACGCCTCAGGCTGGCCTCGATGCTGCCGATGACCAGCGGAACATGGCGGTAGGCCTCGCGTAGCCGCTGGCTATAGACGATTACCGCGCGGTCTGGCCGCCGGTTGCCGACATTGCCCGGCGTATAGGCATCGTCATTGCGACGTTTGCGATCCGCCGTGTAGCGGTTGATCATTGAATCCATGTTGCCAGCTGCGACGCCAAAAAACAGGTTTGGGGCACCCAGGGCCTTGAACGCGTCTGCGCTGGTCCAGTCCGGCTGTGCAATGATGCCGACGCGAAAGCCCTGGGCTTCCAATAAGCGACCTATAACCGCCATCCCAAAACTGGGATGGTCGACGTAGGCGTCCCCGGTAACGATAATTATGTCGCAGCTGTCCCAGCCCAGCGCGTCCATCTCGGCGCGCGACATGGGTAGCTCAGGCGCGACGCCAAAACACTCCGCCCAGTGTTTTCGATAGTTGTTAATTGGCTTTGGTGCTGTCATGAGCTTAGCTCGGGGAGTTCGGCGCCGCAGTACTTACAGTGGGTGGCGTCTGCCTCGTGGCCGGAACGGGCGCAGTTGCCGCAGTTTCGCAGCGTGCGCTGGCTGCTGCGGTAGGCTTCTGCTGTCAGCTCCGCGGTGATGATGCCGGTAGGAACGGCGATGATGGCGTAGCCGGTGAGCATGCCCACCGCAGCTATGGCGCGCCCCAGTGCCGTTACCGGGACCACGTCGCCGTAGCCCACGGTGGTGACGGTTACGATGGCCCAGTAAATACTCTCGGGAATGGTTTCAAAGCCGTGCGTCGGCCCCTCGATGACGTAGAGCAGTGATCCAAAGATCGTGGTCAGTATCATCATCATAGAGAAAAAGACGAAGATTTTACGTGCTGAGCGTCGCAGAGCACCTGCGAGGATGTTGGCTTCCTGGAGATAGGCCAGCAGTCGCAGCACACGGAATATGCGCAGGATCCTTAACAGGCGAATAATCAGCAGGGGTGCCGCCTGGGGAATAACCAGGGCGATATAGGTCGGCAGGATGGCCAGCAGGTCTACGATACCGTAAACGCTGAAAACGTACGCGCGCCGGTTGGGCGTGCACCAGATGCGCACGAAGTACTCGAGCGTGAACAACAGGGTGAAGAAGACTTCGATGTTCCAGAATAGCGCACCGTATTGCGCGTGGAGGTCGGGTATCGAGTCCAGCAGAACGACGCTGACGCTGGCCAGAATAACGATAATCAGGATGATATCGAACCATTTTCCAACGGGCGTCTCTGTCCCGAAAATCACCGTATAAACGCGATCCTGGGCTGTAGTTGTCGGTCTGCGCGTCATGTCCTGATGATTTTAACTGGCTCCTCTGGACGGCAGATTTTATATTAGCTGGTCGACGCTTCCCACTGGCTGGTTTCATGCACGCTTTTGTCCGTTTATCGCTCTTGTCCCTGCTGCTTGGCCTGCTCATACCTTCCCGTGCCGTGGCAGAGCCGTTGCTGAGCGACTCAGAGCGCGCTACGGCTGCAGAACTGATAGAGCGAGGTCTTGGCGATGAGCTTGCCTGGGCCATTGTTGAATCTCTGACGACGGAGGTAGGACCACGTCCTGCCGGAACTGCCGCAGAAGCGCGAGCGCGAGATTGGGCGCTCACGCTGTTATCTGAATTGGGCTTCAGCAATGCGCGCGTAGAGACCTTCGAAACCTCGCTTTGGCAGCGTGGTCTGGAGCAGGCTGAGATTGTTTCCCCCTTCCCCCAGCCTCTTGTTGTGACGGCCCTGGGCGGCAGCGCGGGGACCGGGCTTGAAGGCATTGCCGGCCCGGTCGTCAGTTTCAGAACCCTGGCCGAACTGCAGGCGGCACCGAGCGGCTCGCGGGATGGCGCGGTGGTGTTTGTGGATGAGGTGATGTCGCGCACGCAGGACGGCTCAGGCTATGGTGTCGCCGTCGCAAAGCGTTATCTGGCAGCGTCTGAAGCTAAACGTCTGGGCGCATCGGCTGTGCTCATACGCTCTGTCGGCACCAGCCAGCATCGCTTTGCTCATACGGGCCAGATGAAGGCGGTGATTCATGGCGAGGAGGACACTAGCCACGTACCGGCGGCGGCATTGTCTGCGCCGGATGCGGATCAGCTCCGTCGGGCACTGGCGCGTAGCGACGAGGTGGTGGTGCGCCTGGTTCTGACGCCTGAAGTGCTTCCCGCGGCTCAGTCCGGAAACGTTATTGCCGAAATCCCGGGTAGAGAAAGCCCCGAAGAGCTTGTGCTGGTGGGGGCGCACCTGGATTCCTGGGATCTGGGAACCGGGGCAATTGACGATGGCGCCGGGGTGGGCATTGTCGTAGCGGCTGCACGCCTGGTGCGGGATCTGTTACCTGAGGGTCCGCGACGGACCATCAGGATCGTTCTGTTCGGTGCAGAGGAGGTCGGTCTGATAGGAGCCAGGGCCTACGTCGAGCAACACCGGGAGGAATTGGCCAATCATGTGATGGCAAGCGAATCGGATTTTGGTTCGGGCCGGGTCTGGCGCTTCGACACCAACGTCGGGGAGGGCAGCAAAGCGCTGGCTGATGCCATTGGCGCAGAACTCAGGGTTCTCGGCATCGGCCCCGGGCGAGAAGGTGCCAGTGGTGGCCCGGATATAGGGCCCATGCAGGATGCGGTCGACGTTCCCGTTTTACGACTGTACCAGGACGGCACGGACTACTTTGATGTTCACCATACGCCGAACGATACGCTGGATAAGATTGATCGTGACGCCCTGCGCCAGAATGTCGCGGCCTGGGCTGCGATGATGTATCTCGTCGCAGAGACTCCTGAGCGCCTGGCGAACTAAGTGTCTTCCAGCTTGGGTACGCTGGCGAGAAGAGCCTTGGTGTAGGCGTGCTGAGGACGCGTGAGAATGTCCTCGGCGCTGCCCTGTTCTACCAGCTTGCCAGCCTGCATGACGCCGACATGATGGGCGAGGGTAGGGACAATTGAGAGGTCGTGTGTGATAAACAGGTAGGATACGCCCTCCTGCTCCTGAAGTTCCTTGAGAAGGTCGATGATGCCCGCCCTGATCGATACGTCGAGCGCGCTGGTCGGCTCGTCGCAGATGATGAGTTCGGGTTCAACGGCAAGTGCCCGGGCGATTGCGACGCGCTGCAATTGGCCACCGGAGAGCTCATGGGGATAGCGCCCGACAAAGGACTGCTCCAATTGTACCCGCGACATGAGCGATTGCAGGCGCTCTGCGCGTTCCGCTGCAGAGAGGTTTGGTTTCAGGCTGATCAGGCCTTCCTCAATAATCTGGCCAACGGTCATGCGCGGGTTCATGGAGGCATGCGGATTCTGGAAGATCACCTGCATTTTGTCACGGAGTGGAAGCATGTCCGGGCGTGACTTTTGCTCCAGCGCCTGCCCGTCGAAACTCACCGTACCGGCCGTAACCGTCTCGAGACGCAGTATCGCTCGCCCAAGCGTTGACTTGCCGCTGCCCGATTCGCCGACCAGGGCGTAAGTCTCGCCGCGATCGACGCTAAGGGAGACGCCGTCAACCGCCCTTGTATAGTCCACGGTCCGCTGCAGCACGCCCTTGCGGATGGGAAAGTGAACCTTGAGGTCGTGAACTTCCAGCAATGCGCCTGAGCTGCGCCTTTGCTGGTAGTGTTCCAGATCGGGTAAAGCGTCAATCAGTCGGCGGCTATAGTCCTCGCGCGGGCTGTGAAAGAAATCCCTCACAGGGGCCCTCTCGATGATCTCACCCTGGTACATCACGGCGACCTCATCAGCCGTGTTGAACACCACGCTCATATCGTGGGTAATGAGCAGGACGGCAAGTTGCCGATTGCGCGTCAGTTCCCTAATGAGCTCCAGCACTTGCTGCTGGATCGTGACATCTAGCGCAGTGGTCGGCTCGTCAGCAATCAGTATCTCAGGTTCACAGGCCAGCGCCATGGCGATCATCACCCGCTGCTGCTGGCCACCGGATAACTGATGGGGATAAAAATCGCAGCGCGTATCAGCGTCAGGGATGCCGACTTCTTCAAGGCATTCTATGACCCGTTTGCGGATCTCACCCCGCGATTTGCGCGTATGCAGGCTCAGGGCCTCGGCAATCTGTAGCCCCGACCGTTTGCACCGGGTTCAGTGCGGTCATGGCGTTTTGAAAAATCATTGCGACCTTGCGCCCGCGTATCGATTGCATGGCCGATTCGGTCAGCGTAAACAGGTCATGACCATCGATGCTTACGCTGCCGGAGGTAATCTTTAGTGCATCGGGTAACAGTCGCATGGTCGCCAGCGAGGTAACGGACTTGCCGCTACCTGATTCGCCGACAAGGGCGAAGATCTTGCCCTTGTGCAGCTCAAAGTTGATGCCGCGGATAACCTCTTCTTCTCCTGCCGCGAGCTCCACGACGAGATCCGTGACGCGCATCGCCAGCGTCATGCCGCGATCTCCTTGCTGGTACTGCGCGGGTCAAAGGCGTCGCGCACCAGATCAGAAAAGAGGTTGGCCGCCAGCACCAGAACAAACATGAAGGTAAAGGCGCCGGTCAATGTCCACCAGATGGTGGGTTCTCGCGAGAGTTCTGCGCGAGCGCTGTTAATCATGTTGCCCCAGCTGCCCATCTGGTGATCAATGCCTACGCCGACATAGGACAGCACGGCCTCGGCCAGCACCATGGCACTGAAGTCAAGCACGAAGGTTATCAGGATGATGTGGACGACGTTCGGCAGAATATGGCGCCCAAGGATGCGGGTGTGGCTGACCCCGAAAGCATGGGCGGCCTGCACGTAGCCAAGCTGACTGATCTTCAGCGTCTCTGCGCGGATCAGCCGACACAAAGACGACCAGCTGGTCAGGCCAAGAATCAGGCACAGAGCGATGAAGCGGGCATCCGCCTTCTCAAGGCCCACGCTGAAGAAGTCGGGATTGAGATCAATGTAGACCTGGAAAAGCAGCACAGAAGCCGCGATCAAAAGAATTCCCGGTATCGAGCTCAGCGTGGTGTAAAGGTACTGAACCACGTCGTCTACCCAGCCTTTGAAGTAGCCGGCGGCAACGCCCAGCGTGACGGCAATCGGCAGCATGATAAGTGTGGATAGCGTGCCGAGGAGGACAGCCGTGCGCACGCCCTTCAGGCTCTGGTAAAGGACGTCTGCGCCTGCCGTTTCCGTGCCCAGGATGTGGTACACGCGGCTGAGGCTGACAATCCAGGTAAACAGGCAAATGGTTGCGGCCTGGGTGAGCCAGGATACCCACCATGGAAAAGGACTGGCGCGTAGGAGAAGCCACTGCGGCGCCAGCCAAAGGGCAGTGATAACTAGCCCTAGCAACAGCGCCTTGACGCTACGCCACAGGATATCAGCGGCTCTGTCCTCGGGCGAATCAAGATGTGTTCCCGCGTGATCGAGGGGAGGGAAGTCGCGGATGCTATTGCCCGCCGCATCCTTCATGTTTTGCTTTTCGAATGACTTCAGTGCGAAGGGTGCCGAGTAGGTGCGTTCAAAGCGGTCGCCCATGCCGACGAGCATCACGTCCAGTACGCTGGTGACGCGGTTATCGTAGTAAACCGTGTCTGCAGGCTGCCCCGGCACGGGTGCCAGCGCCTTGCGAAAGTGCAGAGAATCAAGCAGCGCAATCGCTACGTACACCGAAATAACGGTAAACGTGAGCATGCCCAGCCTTGAGCCGAACACCTGTGCCCAGCGTTGGCGGTTCAGGGGGTAGCGACGCAGGCGCATGAAAAAGAGCGTCAGGGAGGCAACCAGCAAGAAAACCAGTGCATCTGACCAGAGGACAACGGGGAGCATGGCAGCGGCTCAGTTCAGGCGCACCCGGGGGTCGGCCCAGGTGTAGGAGACGTCGGTGAGAATGAGGCCCAGTATGTACAGTATCGAGCCGATGAACACCATACTGCGAACGATGGCGAAGTCTTGCGAACGAATGGCGTCCAGCATATAGCTGCCGAGTCCGGGTATGCCAAAGAAGGATTCGATCAACAGGCTGCCCATAAACAGGGATGGGATCACCACAACGACGCCCGTCAAAATAGGGATCAAGGCGTTTGGTAAAACATGCCGAAAGAGAATACGCATCTCGCTGCAGCCCTTTGCCCGTGCAGTGCGGACGTAATCCTGGTAGGCCTCCTCGAGGAACAGGGTGCGATACCAGCGGGCGCCGGCGCCTATCCCGGCGATAACACCGACCAACACGGGCAGTACGAGAAACTTCCAGGGTTCTGCTGCAGCGCTGAAGCCGGAGATGGGGACCAGGCGCCAGGTTTTGGCAACGAGATATTGACCACCGATGATATAGAAGAGGTAGGAGATCGACATGAGGCCGACGAACAGAGCGACCGCCCATCGGTCCAGTCGCGTTGCGTGAAACAGCACCACCATCAGTGCCACGCAAATGTTCACGCCGATACCGACCAGGAAGGTGGGCAGCGCCACCGCGAGGCTCGGCCACATGCGGGTGGCGACGTCGGTGGTGATATCCCGGCCGCTCTCCGAGCGGCCGAAATCGAAGGCGAAAAGCCGCACCGATTTTTGAAAGAAGATAGTCTCCGTCAGGCTGTCAATGCCAGCGGCATCGGCGTTGACGAAGAGCGGCTTGTCGTAACCATTTTTGCGCTTCCAGTTTTCGATCGCCTCCGGTGTTACATATTTCTCCCCGAGCTGCGATGCAGCCATGTCATCGGGACTGTTGACGACAAAGAACAGTGCGAAGGTCAGGAGATTCACGCCAATCAGGATGGGGATCGCGTAAAGCAGGCGACGTACAATGTAGGCAAACACGGCTCTAGCCCTCTTTGGCCGTTGCGTAAAGGCGCCTGCGGTAGGAAATGACCCCGGGCAGTAGCAGGCCGACGAACAGCGCTGCACCTGCGTACATAGGCCATGCCTCAGGCTGGTTCCAGGCGCGCTGACTTTGCTCGCGCTGTGACGGGTCCAGGCGCAGGTACTTTAATGTCCCCTTGCTGATGCCGTGACGCTTGGAGTTGTACACCCAGGCGTGGTTCAGATAGACATCGAGGGGATAGAAGTTGTACAGCCAGACGGCGTCCTCGCGATACAGATCGACCATCTGCGCAACCACCGCGTCGCGCTCAGGCCCCGGCGGCATCACCTTGACCTGCCGGAACAGCGCGTTGTATTCCGGGCGGTTATAGTTGGCGTTGTTCGCGCCGTCGCAGTCACATTCCAGCGGGCTCTCCGGGCCATAGAGCAGGAACAGGAAATTCTCCGGATCGGGATAGTCCGCCAGCCAGCCGAGGGAAAAGATCTGGGTATTTCCGGTCAGGTACTTCTCCCGGGTTCGGTTCCAGTCGGACGCGCGAAATTCGACCTGCACGCCGATGGCGTCAAAGTTTCTCTCGATCCAGGTCATCTGCGCCTTACTGATCGCCTGGGATTGAACGTCCATGTAGATGCGTAAGGGTTCCCCGGTTTCTTTATCCCGGCCATTGGGGTAGCCGGCTTCCGCCAGCAGCTGCCGCGCTTCCTCCGTGCTGCGACGCCGGGCTTCACCGTCGATCCACTCGTGCGTATAAGGATTAATGCCAGATTCGCCTTCGACGAAGCCCGGAATGCCTGGCGGAATCGGCATGTGCCCAACAATGGCATTGCCTTTGTAAAAAACGTTCAGGTACTCCTCAGTATTGAATGCAATTTGCAGAGCGCGGCGCAACTTGCGGCGCTCCTCTGTATACCCGCCCAGGACGGGGTCGCGCATGTTGAAGCCGTAGTAATAAGTGCCGGGCTTCACGTCCGGCGTCATGGCGATGCCCTTGTCCGCGATTTCGGGCGACATTTCAAGCCCGTCGGGGCTTACAACAAAGGCCTGGTCGAAAAATCCGCCGGTGTTGCCGCGGGTCTCGCCGGAGCGGTCGTAATAGCCCTGGAGAAATTTGGTCCACAAAGATAGCAGGCCCTTTTCCATGGTGAATACGGCTTTATCGATCATCGGTAAACGTTCGCCAGCGTCGGCCAGGAAGCCGCGCTCACGATCGCCTGGCGCGCCTTCGGTGGGGAAGTAATCTTCGCGGTAGTTTGGGTTACGCTCCAGCACGATCGCGGAGTTTGGGTCGTTCACGGTCATCATGTAGGGCCCGCTCCCGACGGGCCACCAGTCCAGAGTGAGGTTGCGCTCGAGGAACCCGGGGTTATGGTAAAAACGATCTGCCTCCGGCGGGATGGGCGAAAAAAAGTGCATGGCCAGCCAGTAAACGAACTGCGGATAGGTGCCGTTGATCGTTATGCTGAGTTGATGTTCGTCGAGCACTTCGACGCCGCGCAATTCATAGGCCGCCAGATCGAGCCAGCCCTGCCTGGGTGCAGACTTGAGTGTTTCGGTCAGTTCCTGCATGCCGACGATATACTGGCCCATCAAGGCAAGCATGGGCGAGCCGATTTCCGGGTCGGCCAGTCGCCTGATGGCATAGGCGTAGTCGCTCGCCAGGACAAGCCTGGAGTCTGTCTCCGGGAAGTCCGGAAGCTGCCGATAGGCAGCACCCTCGGCGGCACTTTCAAACAGGTACAGCGGCTCGCCCTGTGCGTTGAGCGCGAATGCCGGATGCGGCTGGTAGCGAAGGTCATCGCGTAGCGTCAGCGTATAACGCGTAAAGGCAATTTCATCAGCGCCTGCCGGTAGCACTTGCCCGTTACTGTCGAGGACTTCAATCAATGGGAAGGCAGCCAGGCTGCCGGGAATCAGCTCGTAAGGACGCTTCAGGAAGTGATACGCCATTGGCGGATCGTATATCTGCATGAGAAACACGCTTTCGTCCGCTGCATAGGAGATGGCCGGATCGAGGTGCTTTGGTGGTGTAGAGGCCATCATCGTCTGGTAGACGTTCTCGCCAGCGCTGCCGGGAGGATGCGGATTATTCCAGGGTTTTTCGCCACAGGCGGTGAGCCAGGGAAGCAGCAACAGCAGCAGGGAGGTAGCGAACTTCGACAAACTCAATGTCCTGGAAACGAGAGGGCGTGGCTTATTTGACGGCGACGAGCCAGAACCGTTCCACCGACGAACGCGTAATGATAAGGTAATTCTTTCCCTATGCAAGCGGCCGATTCTGCAGTAAATCATGAAGAAACGCGCGGTTATTCTATGCCTTGGGCTGCTGGTGCTGTCCGGCTGCAGCGGCACAACATTCCTGTACAACCGACTCAATATCATCCTGCCCTGGATGCTGGGCGACTACGTCGATCTCGACCGCGAGCAGAAGTCTTACTTCAAAACGGAGTTGGAGCCCTTCCTGGAGTGGCACCGGATGGACGAGCTGCCGCGTTATGCCACGCTGCTGTCACAGATGGATAGCGTACTGGACGATGCCGTTACGGAGGATGAGATTCAGGGTATCGTCACCGACTTCGAAGCCGCCTGGCTGCGCCTTGAAACGCGAGGGCTGGAGCTCTTGATCGGGCTTGGTGAGCAATTGTCGGACGAACAGATGAACCAATTCCTTGACGCTCTGGATGAGGAGCAGGAGAGCTACGGCGAAAAGTACCTGAGTCGCTCGGATGAGGAGTACTATGAGGATGCGCGAGACAGCTTTATTGATACCGCAGAGGACTTTATGGGCCGCCTCAGCCGGGAACAGAAATCCCTGATAGAGTCTGGCGTCGGAGCACTGCTGCGCTCAGATGATATCTGGGTACAGGAGCGAGGCGCCTGGAATGAACGACTTGCAGTGATCCTGCAGCGAGCGCCTGGATGGCAGCAGGCCCTGCGAGACGCGGTTGCCGCCCGTGAGCGCGACATCTCGCCCGATTACAGGGACACCTACCGGCATAACTCTGCGGCTTTGCAGGCAACACTCGTGGACCTGATGAATAGCCGCAGCGCGGCACAGGACCGGAAACTGCGCAAGAAGCTTGCAGGATACCGGGAGGATTTCGAGGAGCTCAACGAGCAGGGCCTGCGTCGAATGGCCCGGGCGGCAGCGAGCTAACAGCGGAAGTACGACCCGGATGAGGATGTCATATGGCGATCAGTCTTGAGATTAATGGCGAGGAACACTCGCTGGGCGACATCGATACCGAGACGCCCTTGCTCTGGGCACTGCGTGACACGCTAGGTCTGGTGGGCACCAAATACGGCTGTGGTATTGCGCAGTGTGGCGCCTGTACGGTGCATGTTAACGGAGTCGCCACCCGCAGCTGTCAGCTGTCCGTCGGCCAGCTCGAAGGTCTGGCGATCACCACGATAGAAGGTATCGCGGCCAAGGATGGCACGCTGCATGCCCTCCAGCGTGCCTGGATTGAGCTTGATGTGCCCCAATGCGGTTACTGCCAGGCAGGCCAGATCATGACGGCGGCCGCTTTGCTGGCCGACAACCCGGACCCCTCTGACGAGCAGATTGCAAACTACATGGCGGGAAACCTGTGCCGCTGCGGGACCTATGTGCGGATCGCCCAGGCAATTCGACAGGCGGCTGACGCAATCCAGTCTCAGGGAGTCCGCGCATGAAGGAGGCTTTTGACAAGCTGTTCAACGACCCCCTGCAGCAGGCCGGCCTTGGCCGAGGGAGTTTCGATGGCGCCGATCCTCTTGCAGACCATGAAAGGCCAGCGGGCGCAGTGGCCCCGGCCCTGTCGAGACGGCGCTTTCTGGTGCTGTCTGGCTTGGGCGGTTTCACCCTGGCGCTGCTGGGTACTGGCAACGCCTCTGCTACCGCGAAGGCCGGCGGCGGTGATGCCGGGAGTGATTGGGCCATAAACGCCTACATTCAGATTCACGATGACAACAGCGTACGAATTTTCGCACCTAACCCGGAAGTGGGGCAGGGTGTCAAAACGGCTTTGCCGATGATTGTTGCGGAGGAGTTGGACGCGGCCTGGGAAGACGTGAAGGTTGATTACGCGCCCGTCGATGGTGCCCGCTTCGGTGCCCAGTTCGCCGGTGGTTCCTTGTCAATTCCGATGCGCTGGCAGGAGATGCGCGAGCTCGGCGCGGCCGCACGCTTTATGCTGGTGCAGGCGGCGGCTGAATACTGGTCGGTAAGCCCGCAAGGACTGCGCACGGAGCGCTCGAGCGTGATCGACAGCGGGACTGAGCGTCGGCTGCAATACGCCGAGCTTGCTGCGGCGGCGGCCGCACAGACACCGCCAACGGCAGAGCGGCTAGAGTTCAAGTCACCCGGTGCTTATCGCATTCTCGGTCAGCGAATCAGCGGGATCGATAACGAAGCACTGGTCCGTGGAAAGCCGCTGTTCGGCAGCGATGTGCGACTCCCTGGCATGCGCTATGCCACCTACGTAAAAAGCCCGGTGCTCGGCGGCCGCCCGATGCATGCCAATCTTGACGACATCCGCGCACTTCCCGGTGTTACGGATGCCTTCATTATCGACGGGACGGTAAGGGTCAGCCGCTTTGACCCCGCAGGCACTTCGGTGGCGCCCGGCGTTGCGATCGTGGCGCATTCAACATGGCAGGCCCTGCGCGCGCGAGAAGCGCTGCAGATCGAATGGGACCTGGAGCAGGCCTCTCGCGATGACAGTGCACAGTGGCAGTCGGAGGCGCGACGCCTGGCAGAGACGACAGAGGGGCAGGCCGTGGCTGAACGTGGCGAGCCGCTGTCGCAACTGGCACAGGCACAACAGCAAATAGCAGCCAGCTATTCCGCCGAGCTCGTATCACACGCGCAGCTCGAGCCACAGAGCTGCACCGCGCGCTACCACGAAGGGACAATCGAGGTGTGGGCCTCAAGTCAGACGCCCGGGCGCGCCGTTCAGTCCCTTGCCGCTCTTATGGATCTGCCCGAATCGAACATCACCGTGCACCAGTATCGGGGCGGCGGCGGCTTCGGACGACGCCTGGATAACGATTACGTGCGCGAGACGGCGCTGATTGCCCGGCGTGTGGACGCCCCGGTGAAGCTGCAATGGACGCGTGAGGACGATATGGCTTTTGACCAGTATCGGCCGCCTGTTCATCACTACCTGCGGGCTGGGCTCGATGCGAAGGGCAAGATAGCAGCCTGGGACAATCATACGATCGCAGTCACGCCCGATGGCGCGGAGCCCGGTTCCAGCGCAGGCTTTCGCCCCGGAATCATGCCGGAGCCTGTGCTTGAGCATTACCGTGCTGCTGTCACTCTGCTGCCCTTTAAAACACCGACCGGGCCGGTCCGAGCGCCGCTATCAAATACCTATGCCTTTGCCGAGCAGTGTTTCATGCATGAGTTGGCCTTGGCTGCGGAGCGAGACCACCTGGCCTTCTTGCTGGACGTGATGGGCGAGCCGCGCTGGACTCAGGAAGGGGAGCGACGGGCCGTCCATACAGGGCGTGCAGCTGAGGTGATACGCCGCGCTGCGGCCATGGCAGATTGGGGCCGTCCCTTGCCGCAGGGCAGCGCACTGGGCCTGGGCTTTTACTTCAGTCACGCGGGGCATATCGCGGAGGTCGCCCAGGTTCGCATGGAGGACTCGACACGTATTCGCGTCGAGAAGGTCTGGGTCGCCGCCGATATCGGCACAATCGTGAACCTGAGCGGTGCGGAAAACCAGGTGCAGGGGTCCATCATCGATGGTCTGAGCACCCTGGCTGCGCAGCGGCTCACCGTGCGTGACGGGGCCGTGCAGGAGAAAAATTTCGATCAGTATCCGCTTCTAAGGCACCCCTTAACGCCGGAGATTGTGATTGAATTTGTCGACTCAGGCCATGCGCCCACCGGCGTTGGAGAGCCGGCGCTGCCACCCCTGGCACCGGCAGTGTGCAATGCGGTATTCAGCGCCTCAGGTGAGCGGATACGCCACCTGCCAGTCAGTAAGGCGGGCTTCAGCCTGGTGTGAGAGAAGCCACCACGTCGACCATGCCGGAGGTGAGCGCGGCGATGTCGTCTTCGGTGCTGATGAAGGGAGGCATGATGTAAACCAGGCGGCCGAAGGGGCGAATCCAGATGCCGCGCTCAACAAAGCGCGGCTGTATGTCCTGCATGTTGACCGGTGCGTGCAGTTCAATCACGCCTATGGCGCCCAGGGTGCGAACGTCAGCGACCTGCTCCAGCTTGCGCGCCGGCGCCAGACCTTCTTCGAGCAACAGCTGCAGGCGCTGTACCTTCCGTGCCCAGGGTTGCGAGAGAAGTAACTCGGTGCTGGCAACGGCCGCCGTGCAGGCTAGCGGGTTAGCCATGAATGTCGGGCCATGCATAAAGGCCCCGGCCTCACCCGTACTGATACCCTCCGCAATCCGGGTGCTGCAAAGCGTTGCCGCCAGTGTCATATAACCGCCGGTTAGTGCTTTGCCGAGACAGAGAATATCGGGCACGACCTCGGCGTGCTCCAGCGCAAAGAGCTTGCCGGTGCGGCCAAAGCCGGTCGCGATCTCGTCAAAGATCAGCATGACGCCAAAGGCATCGCACAGTGCCCGCAGTTTGACCAGATAGTCCGGCGAATAGAAGCGCATGCCACCGGCGCCCTGAACAACGGGCTCGACAATGACGGCGGCGATTTCCCGGTGATGCTCCTCGAGTAGACTCGTCATCGCGGCCATCTCACTCTCCGGACATCGCTCACCGAAAGGTGTTGCTGGGGCGGGTGCGAAGTACTGCCTGGCCATTGCGTTACCGAAGAGGTGATGCATACCCGTCTGCGGGTCGCACAGCGACATCGCCATGAAGGTATCGCCGTGGTAGCCGTTGCGCAGTGAAATGAGCCGTTGCTTTTCGGGATGGCCGCTAGCCTGCCAGAACTGGATGGCCATTTTGACCGCCACCTCTACGGCAACAGAGCCAGAGTCACTGAAGAACACTCGATCGAGCCCCTCAGGTGTCAGGTCGACCAGCATTTTGGCGAGTTTCACCGCCGGCTGGTGAGTGAGCCCGCCAAACATGACGTGGGACATGCGCTGCAGCTGGTCACTCAAGGCTCGATTAATGACTGGGTGGTTGTAGCCGTGGATTGCACACCACCAGGATGACATGCCATCGACAAGTTGTCGGCCATCAGCGAGTGTCAGTCGGGCGCCGGCGGCCTCTTTAACTGGAAAGGCGGGTAGGGGATTATGGGCCGCTGAGTAGGGATGCCAGATAACCTCCGCATCCGCCTGTTGTAGGCTCTCATAGCTCCAGTCACTCATTGCAGAACAGGCTCAAGGCTCACGGCTGCAGCATCGCCTGACGAATATCGTCAATGACATTGTCCACAATCATTGGCTGGGCCTCCACGGTTGGATGGATGCCATCGGCCTGCATCAGAGCCGGTTCAGTCGCTATGTTATCGTGGGGAAAGCGGCCACGGGCCGCGCCGGTCGTCTCCGTGACAACGATAAAGCTCTCGCGGAAGGCCTGAGTGTAGCGAGACCCATAGTTCGGTGGAATCTCCATGGGCATGACCAGCACCTGCGAACCATTGTCCTTTGAGGCTTCAATAATCGACTTCAGGTTTTCCCTGAGCGAGGGGATGGGGAAGCCACGCAGCCCGTCGTTTCCGCCCAGTTCAACCACGACAAGGCTCGGTTGATGGGTTTCCAGCAGGGCAGGGAGGCGCCGCAGGCCGCCGCTGGTGGTTTCCCCGGAGATACTCGCATTGATGACCTCCACGCCAGGTGCTTCGTCAGCCAGGCGCTCCGCCATTATCGCTACCCATCCGCGGTCCAGCGACATACCATAGGCCGCGCTGATGCTGTCCCCCAGTACCAGGATTTTTCCAGGCGCCGCAATCGCCTGATTCGCCAGCAGAGATATCTTGATGAAAAGGAAACCGGAAACCAATGCCAAGCGTACTATGGGGTAAAGGGCGGGACGTATGATCAAAGTCGATAATCTCCAGAAGAGCGTGCCGATCGGCGGCGGCGAGCTGGAAATACTGAAAGGGATTAGCCTCGAAATCAAGTCGGGTGAGTCTGTTGCCATTATCGGTGCCTCCGGATCGGGGAAATCAACGCTACTGGGCCTGTTGGCGGGGCTGGACGAGTCCAGTCACGGCAGCGTCAGTATTGATGGCACAGAGCTGGGCGTGCTGGATGAGGACGGGCGGGCACTGTTTCGGGGCGAGAAGATCGGTTTCGTCTTCCAGTCCTTCCAGCTTCTGCCAGCGCTCACGGCCCTGGAGAACGTCATGTTACCGCTGGAGCTTAAGGGCAGCCGTGATGCCGGCGAGCGCGCAGCTTTTTACCTGGGTCGTGTGGGCCTGAGCGAGCGGGTCGACCACTATCCGAGACAGATGTCCGGCGGAGAGCAGCAGCGCGTCGCGATTGCGCGAGCCTTCGCTGCTCAGCCCTCAATTCTGTTCGCCGACGAACCCACCGGAAACCTTGATACCGAGACGGGTACTCACATTATTGATCTCTTGTTCGAGCTTAACCGGGAAGAGGGCACCACGCTGGTGCTCGTCACCCACGATCATCGGCTCGCCGATCGCTGCCAGCGGGTTTTGCGCATGGATGCCGGCGAGTTAAGCGGGGCCTGAATCGATGTCTGTGACTGCAACCCGAATGCTGTTGCGCGACTGGCGCGGAGGGGAACTTGGGATTTTAGTGGCTGCCCTGACCCTGGCCGTGGCCGTGGTCTCCGGGATTAGCGCCTTCACCACACGACTCCAGTCAGCACTGGAGCAGGAAAGTCATCGTTTCCTGGCCGCAGACCTGGTCGTTCGCAGCGCGCGGACGCCAAGTGAGGCCTACCTACCCGAGGGCATCAATCGCGGCCTGGCGTGGGCGCAACTGATGACGTTTCCGTCCATGGTGATCGCTGATGAAGACCACATGCGACTCGCCTCGGTGAAGGCGGTCAGTAATGCTTATCCGCTGCGCGGACAGCTTACTTACAGTGCGGAACCCTTCGGCGAGGTGCTGCCCGCCGCACGCGGTCCCCTGCCCGGCGAGGTGTGGCTGGATTCTCGATTATTTCCGCTGCTGGACGTCGAGGTCGGCGATCGCGTAGAAATTGGCGACGCCAGCTTGCGGGTAGCCGCGTCAGCACGAACCGAACCTGATCAAGGCTCCAGCTTCTTTGGCTACGGGCCCCGCGTCCTGATGCATATCGATGACATTCCAGCGACCAACGTGGTACAGCCAGGCAGCCGTGTCGAGTATCGCTTACTGTTCGCAGGGCAGCCCGACGAACTTGCCGAGTATCGCGAGTGGGTTGAGCCCCAGTTGATCCAGGGCGAGCGGCTGCTCGACGTCGAAGGCGGGCAACCCGGCCTGAGCGATGCACTTGAACGGTCTGAATCGTTTCTATTGCTGGCTGGCAGCCTCGGTGTCGTGCTCGCTGCCGTAGCAATTGCATTGGCCGCGCGGCGTTTCAGTGAGCGACATCGCGACTTCGTTGCGATTATGAAGAGCCTGGGGGCAACCTCCGTAAACGTCAATTGGCTGTACGGACGCAGCCTGATCTTGCTGGGGCTTGTCAGTACCGCGCTGGGTTGCTTCGGGGGTTGGGCGATTCAAGCGCTATTCTTTGACCTGTTTGGCGATCAACTGCCGGTGCAGCCCGGGCCGGCGGGTATTCGGCCTTATGCGATCGGTGCAGCCACTGCTCTGACCTGTCTGCTGTGTTTTGCATGGCCTCCTCTTCGCCGCCTGGGGGGCGCCAGTCCGCTGCGCGTCTTGCGCCGTGATATGCCTGAAGAAGAGCGCCGCAGCCTTGGCGACTATGCCCTGGGCCTGTCCGCCGTCGCTCTGCTCATGCTCTGGTACAGCTCCGACATCGTACTGACGAGCGCAGTGCTCGCTGGATTGGCCATTACGGTCTGCCTGGGATTGGTTCTGGCCATGACCCTGTTGCGAGGTGGCCGCCTGGTTGGCATGAGTGCCGGAAGCATTTGGCGGCTGGCCCTGGCCGGCTTGCAACGCCGCGGAACTGAAAACGCTCTGCAAGTCGTGATCTTCGGTATGGCGATCATGCTACTGCTGGTGATGGTCCTGGTGCGTACCTCGCTAATCGATGATTGGCAGACTCAGCTACCTGAAAACACGCCTAACCATTTCGTGATCAACATTGCCCCGACCGAGGTGCAGGCTGTCGACCTGATGCTGCGGGAAAATGAGGTTAATAGTGATGCGCTGTACCCCATGATTCGGGGTCGCATCATGGCGATCAATAACGAAGACCTGATCAGGACCAGTGACGACAGCGTAGGCCGGCGCCAGCGTGAGGCCAATTTTACCTGGTCGGATGTCAAGCCTGAGCATAACCGGCTGGTGGCTGGACAGTGGTGGCCTGAGGGCACAGAGGAGGCGCTGGTTTCCCTCGAACGTGAATTTGCTGAACGGCTGGAAGCCAGGGTCGGCGATACGATGAGCTTGCTGATTGGCTCGGAGTCACTCGAGGTCACAGTTGCCAGCATCCGCGAGGTGCAATGGCAATCGATGCAGCCCAATTTCTTTGCCATTTTCCCGCCCAAGGCACTGGCCCAATTTCCTGCCACTTTCATGACCAGCTTCCACCTCGCACCGGAAGACAAGCTCTTTCTGAATGACTTTATCCGAAGCTTCCCGACTGCCACCGTGGTTGAAATGGATGTGGTTGTGGAGCAGGTGCGCGGCATTGTCAGCCAGGTGTCGGCGGCCGTAGAGTTGGTGCTGTTTGTCATTATGTCGGCCGGAGCGTTGGTGCTGATCGCCGGCGTACAGGCCAGCGTTGACGGCCGAATGCATGAAAGCTCGGTGCTGCGAGCGCTGGGCGCCCGCCGCGGTTTGCTGCTGGGCGGCCTGGCCATAGAGTTCGCCGCGCTGGGTCTTTTCGCAGGCTTGCTTGCGGTAGTGGGCGCGGAACTCTCTGTCTACATCCTGCAGCGTTGGGCGATGGACATGAGCTACTCGCCGTCGCCCTGGGTATGGCCCTTCGGCCTGACGTTTGGCGCCGTGTTGATCGGCGCCCTCGGTGTTATTAGCTGCAGGCGGGTGATTTCCAGCCCACCGCTGGCAGTACTACGAGAGCTCTGACAGCCCTTCAGAGGCTGCCACCGTCAGCCCGGCCAGGAAGGTTTCTACACCGACCCTGACCTGGCGGTGCAGGTCGATGTGTTTTTCGAAAAGGTCGGGAGAGTCTACCTTGAGCGTGGCCAGCCCGTGGATGCCCGCCCAGCCAGAGTTAGCGAGATAGACAATGTCCTGGCTGCGAAAGAGGCCCTGGTCCATACCGTCTCGGAGTATCTTTTGTACCAGTAGCAGGGTTTCCCGACTGACGTCGCGCAGCTCCGGGTATTGCTCCGCCGGTTGCACCACAGGCCCAAACATCAGCTTGAACAACTCCGGATGTTCGGCGGCGTAGTCCACATAGGCATGTGCGAAAGCGATCAGTCGCTGTCGCGGATCAGCGCCGGCTCGTTCTCCAGCCTCAATGAGGACGGCCAGAAGATCGTGATAGCCGCGTACGGCGAGCGCGGCCAAGAGGTCGCTCTTGTCGGCAAAGTGGCGGTAGGGTGCGGTCTGGGATACGCCAACGGCTCGCGCCAAAGCCCGCAGGCTGAGCGCGTCCGCCCCCACGCGGCTCAGCTGCGTGACGGCAGTGTCGATTAATTCAGCGCGCAGGTTGCCGTGATGGTAGCTTTTGCCGGGAGCGTTTTCAGTCATAGCGGTTCAGAATAAACGAGGGAGAGGCCGCTTGAAAAGCTGGCCCCTCACTGTCATGGCGTGTTTCAAGGCAGCAGGTGGGCTACCGCATCTCGCTCTTCGCTCAGCTCGGTTTCCGTCGCCGACATTTTTGCCTGGCTGAACTCGCCGACCTCTACGCCCTGGACGATCTCCCAGTCACCGTCGCTGCAGCGACAGGGGAAGGAATAGATGAGGCCTTCACTGATGCCATAGGAACCATCCGAGTATACGCCCATTGATACCCAGTCATCGCCGTCTGTACCGAGCGCCCATGAGCGCATGTGGTCAATAGCGGCGTTGGCGGCTGACGCTGCAGAGGAGGCTCCCCGGGCCTTAATAATGGCCGCGCCGCGCTGCTGGACCACCGGGATAAATTCACTCTCATACCAGGCCTGGTCAACCAGCTCTATGGCCGCTGTACCATCGACCTTTGCGTTGAACAGGTCCGGATATTGGGTCGCGGAGTGGTTGCCCCAGATCGTCATATTCTTGACGTCATTGACGGTCTTGCCAGTTTTCTGGGCAATCTGCGTCATGGCACGATTGTGGTCGAGGCGTGTCATGGCGGTGAAATTGCGCGGATCGATATTCGGTGCGTTGCGCTGAGTGATGAGGGCATTGGTGTTGGCAGGGTTGCCAACCACCAGCACCTTGATTGACTTGCTGGCATTATCATTGATTGCCTTACCCTGCACGGAGAAGATCGCTGCGTTAGCTTCCAACAGGTCCTTACGCTCCATGCCCGGGCCACGCGGTCGTGCGCCGACCAGCAGTGCATAGTCCGCGTCCTTGAACGCAACATTGGGGTCGTCGGTACAGACGATATTTGCCAGGAGGGGGAAGGCGCAGTCATCGAGCTCCATGCGGACGCCCTCGAGTGCTTCCATTGCAGGTGTGATATCCAGCAGCTGCAAAATGACGGGCTGGTCGTCACCCAGCATGGAGCCAGAGGCGATACGGAATAACAGCGCGTAGCCAATCTGGCCGGCGGCGCCTGTAACAGTCACACGGACAGGAGCTTTCATTCGACTTGATCCTCAACATCGGGGGGGTATTTTCGCGGCGCACATTGTCAGTGCTCAGCGCCGAAAAAACAAGGGAGTAAGGGTCCTTGGATGTTGCCTGCTGTCGCCACAGTGCTGTTGGTACGAGCCCCGGGTTTACCGCGGGCACGACTCCCTGCTTGAAAGTGGACCGCATCGATTCACCTGCGTAAAATGCCCGCCAAATCAAGCACTAACGGCTACTAGCGTGCGAGTACTGTCGCGTAAGGAAAAGACTGAGTTCAACAAGCTGCAAAAGCGGCTGCGGCGTAATGCCGGAAATGCCATTGCCGATTACAACATGATCGAGGCAGGTGACCGGGTTATGGTATGCCTCTCTGGCGGCAAGGATTCCTACGGCATGCTGGAGGTTTTGATGGGACTTCAGCGCAGTGCGCCCATCGACTTTGAGCTGATAGCCGTCAACCTCGATCAGAAGCAGCCAGGCTTCCCAGAGGATGTGCTGCCTGCCTATCTCGATGCCCTGGGCGTGCCGTATTACGTGCTCGAGAAGGATACCTACAGCATCGTTCGCAGCGTGATTCCCGAGGGTAAGACGACTTGCGGCCTGTGCTCGCGACTCAGGCGCGGCAACCTATACGGCTTTGCCAATGAGATCGGCGCCACCAAAATTGCGCTGGGCCACCACCGGGACGACATCGTCGAAACGCTGTTTCTCAACATGTTCTTTCATGGCACCTTAAAGGCGATGCCGCCGAAGCTGCTCAGCGACGACGGCCGCAATATTGTTATCAGACCACTGGCCTATTGCCGGGAGAAAGATCTCGTGGCCTTTGCCGAGTACAAGGCCTTTCCCATCATCCCCTGCAACCTGTGTGGATCGCAGGAGAACCTGCAGCGTGTGCAGGTTAAAAATATGCTCGCGCAGTGGGAGCGGGAGTACCCCGGCCGCACGGAGACCATCTTCCGCAGTATCTGCAATGTTGCGCCGTCGCAACTGGGCGATACCACTTTGTTTAACTTCGCGGGTCTTGCCATTGACCAGGATCGCGATCTGCATCTGCCCGATATTCAGGTAGTCAACCTCTAGTGAGCGAATCGCCGCTGCTGTCGGCGCGCGGGCTGAGCCTTGAGCGCGGCGGCCGTGAGCTGTTTACCGGGCTCGATTTTTCCGCCTTGCCTGGCCGATTGGTGCTGATCGAGGGCGAAAACGGCGCCGGCAAGACTAGCTTGCTGAGAATCCTGGCTGGCCTGTCTCGCTACGGTTTTGAGGGCACGGTTGAGCGCCCTGAGCGACTGCTGTTTATCGGTCATCAGAGCGCGGTGAAAGGCTTGCTTACACCGCGGGAGAATCTCGCCTGGCACTCTGATGGGCTGGCGGACTGTAGCGATGAAGTTATTGAGCAGGCCCTGCAGCAGGTGGGCCTTCACGGCTATGAAGATGTGCCTGCGCACACCCTGTCCGCTGGACAGCATCGTCGCGTTAACCTCGCCCGGCTGTATTTGCCTATCGACGTGTCGCTGTGGCTACTTGACGAGCCCTTTACCGCCATAGACAGGCAGGGTGTGGCGCGTCTGGAGGATCACTTTGCGCAACACATCGCGGCGGGTGGTGCGATCGTCATGACGTCGCACCAGGCGCTGCGCTTAACTAGCGGCGTCATCAAGTTCAGCCTTAGCAAAGGACTGATGCCATGAAGGCGCTCGGCACGGCGACCTTCTGTCGGCGGCTGTTTCGCCGACAGCTCGTGCTGGCCCTGAGGCGACCGGTTGAGGTTGCGAACCCGCTGCTCTTCTTCGCCGTGGTCGTTGCGCTTTTCCCCCTGGGCCTTGGTCCCGCGCCAGACCAGCTCGCGCAGTTTGCGCCAGGCATACTGTGGATCATCGCCTTGCTCGCTAACCTGTTGAGCGCCGAGAGCCTGTTCCGTTCCGACTATGACGACGGCAGCCTGGAACAGCTGCTCCTGTCTCCGCACCCGCTATACCTGTCTGTGCTGTCCTACACCGGGGCGCACTGGCTGGTGACGGGCCTGCTGCTCACCGCGGCATCGCCGCTGTTTGCCCTGATGCTCGGCCTGCCACTGCATGCCGTACCCGTGCTGTGCACGAGCCTGCTACTGGGGACGGGCGTTTTGAGCCTCGTCGGCTGCATAGGGGCAGCGCTCACGGTGGGCTTGAAACGGGGCGGCATGCTGATCTCACTCATTATTCTACCCTTCTACATGCCGGTGCTGATTTTCGCGAGCAGCGCTGTTGATAATGCGGCCCTGGGCTTGCCCGTTGCGCCGCAGTTAGCGGTGATCGGAGCGATGCTCAGCCTGGCCATTGCGCTGGCGCCATTCGCCATCGCCGCGGGCCTGCGAATCAGCTTGGATGCCTGAGATGACGCCCTGTAACTGCCCGGGACAAGTAGTATAATTGCCGCCGCTATGTGGTCCTTATTTCACAAACTCGGCTCGCCTCCCTGGCTCTACGCGATCTCCGGTTCTCTGCTGCGCTGGCTCGTACCAGCTGCTTTAGTAACCCTGATCGTTGGGCTGGCGTGGGGCTTGCTGTACGCGCCGCCAGACTTCAAGCAGGGCAATAGCTATCGCATCATTTATATCCATGTACCCGCAGCCGTTGTTGCCATGGCAGGGTACTACGTGATGGCGGTGGCGGGTGCTATCAGCCTCATCTGGAAGATGAAGATGGCCGATGTTGCCATGAAGGCCTGCGCGCCGGTGGGCGCGGCGCTAACTTTTCTCGCGCTGTTCAGCGGCGCCCTGTGGGGTAAGCCCACCTGGGGCACCTACTGGGTTTGGGACGCACGGGTGACTTCCGTTCTTATCCTCCTCTTCCTCTACCTGGGTGTCATGGCTCTCTACGAGGCCTTTGACAACAAAGAGGCGGCCAGTAAGGCATGCGCAGTGCTCAGCCTGGTTGGCATGGTCAACATCCCGATTATCTACAAGTCGGTTGACTGGTGGTACAGCTTGCATCAACCGGCGACGATCAAGTTTACGGAAACACCCAGCATTGATATGAGTATGCTGCTGCCATTGATGGTTTCGACGACAGCGTTTTACCTGCTTTTCACCTGCGCAGTTCTCATGAATATTCGCGCCGAATTGTTGCTGCGTGGTCGTCGCACACGCTGGGTTCAGGAATTGGCCTCAGGAGCGCAGCGCTGATGTACTTTGACAGCCTGTCAGCGGCCTTGCATATGGAAGGGCATGGTGTCTTTGTATGGAGCGTCTGTATTGTTGCCGTGCTCGTTGTTGCCGCCTTGCTGATCGTACCACGCCGGCGAGAACGGGCCGCGCTTAAAACTATCGCCGGAGAGCTGCGTCGGCAGGCATCGCGCGCAGCGGAGGTGAGCTGATGCACCCGGTTCGGAGGCAGCGCCTCGTTATTGTCCTGTTTGTTGTCGTATTTTCCAGCGCCGCCGTTGGCCTGGTGACGTATGCACTGCGCGGCAATATCAACCTTTTTTATCCGCCGGTGGATGTGGTGGCCGGCAAAGCACCGGTGGGGCAATCTATTCGAGTGGGCGGCATGGTCGTTGATGGGAGTATAGAGCGCAGCGACGACAGTTTGGAGATTCGCTTTGCGGTCACCGACAACGTGGGCGTCGTACCCGTCGTGTATGAGGGCATCTTGCCGGACATGTTCGAAGAGGGGCAGGGCGCGGTTGCCGCTGGCAAGCTGGACGAAAACGGTGTTTTCCAGGCCACGGAGGTGCTCGCAAAACACGATGAGGAGTACATGCCCCCGGAGGTCGCCGAAGCCATGCAGTCGGCCCATCAGCAGGCAACGCAGGGCATAGACAAGGAAGGAAGCCAAGAGGCGCAACAAGGTGATACCTGAGTTTGGACATTTCGCGCTGATCATAGCGCTATGCCTTGCACTGCTGCTGTCGGTACTGCCGGCAGTGGGCGCGTGGCGCGGCGATGTACGCGCGATGGCCCTGGCACCGTCCCTGGCGATCGGGCTGCTGGTGTTCGTCACGGTGAGCTTCGCCTGCCTGTGCGTGGCTTTCCTGCAGGATGACTTTTCTGTCAAGGTCGTCGCCAACAACAGCAACAGCTTGCTGCCTGATATTTACAAATTTTCAGCGGTATGGGGCAATCACGAGGGCTCCTTGCTGCTCTGGGCGCTTATCCTGGCAGGATGGACTGCCGCCGTGGCGATCTTCAGTAACAGCCTGCCGAGAGTCCTGCTCGCCCGGGTGCTCGCGGTCATGGGTTTTGTTTCGGTAGGCTTTCTGTCTTTCTCGCTGCTGACTTCAAACCCCTTTGAACGCCTGTTGCCGGGTACGCCAGCCGATGGCGCTGATCTGAACCCGCTGCTGCAGGACCCGGGCCTGATTATTCATCCGCCGCTGCTCTACATGGGGTATGTCGGTTTCTCGGTGGCCTTTGCGTTTGCGATCGCGGCGCTGCTTGGCGGTCGCCTCGATGCCAACTGGGCCAGGTGGTCCCGGCCCTGGACCAACGTCGCCTGGGCCTTTTTGACACTGGGGATTATGCTCGGCAGCTGGTGGGCCTACTACGAGCTGGGCTGGGGCGGATGGTGGTTCTGGGACCCGGTGGAGAACGCGTCGTTTATGCCCTGGCTGGCTGGTACAGCGCTGATACACTCGCTGGCGGTGACAGAGAAGCGAGGACTGTTCAAGAGCTGGACCGTGCTTCTTGCTATTTTTACCTTCTCCCTGAGCTTGCTGGGTACCTTCCTGGTGCGCTCCGGCGTACTGACCTCGGTGCACGCCTTTGCCACCGATCCGGCCCGCGGTCTATTCATTTTGGTGTTCCTGGCCATCGTCGTGGGCGGCTCGCTCACCCTCTATGCGCTGCGAGCGCCCGCGGTCAGTTCGAGGGTCAGTTTTCATTGGCTGTCCAGGGAGACGCTGCTGCTGGTCAACAACGTTGTGTTCGCCGTGTCCACGCTGACCGTGCTCTTCGGTACGCTGTTTCCCCTGTTCATGGACGCGCTGGGTCAGGGCAAGTATTCCGTGGGTCCACCCTATTTCAATGTGGTGTTCGTCCCGCTTATGGCGCTGCTCACGCCCTTTATGGCTATCGGCCCGATATCGCGCTGGAAGTCAGATAGTGCGACTCGCTGGCGAGCAGAGTTATTGCTGCCTGCACTCGTCACGGTGCTGGTTGCCTTCACGCTGCCATTGATAAGCGACCAGGCCTACAACCTTTGGGTTGCCTTGGCGCTACTGCTCGCGCTGTGGCTGGTGGCTGGGCTTGCCCGCGATCTCTGGAACCGCCTGCGCAACGCCTCGAGTGTCGGCAAGGGCCTGAAGCGACTGACGCCAAGCTACTGGGGAATGGTGCTTGCTCATATGGGCTTTGCGGCAACGGTCATTGGTGTCGTGGCCACCAGCCAGTACAGCGTCGAACATGATCTTAAAATGTCCCCTGGCGACAGCAAGTCCATAGCAGGCTACGACTTTCGTATGCTTGCAGTTGAAGGGGTGCGCGGGCCTAACTACGTGGCGGACGAGGCGCGTTTTCAGGTTTTCGATGGAGCGCAGTTGATCGCCGAGCTGGCGCCGCAAAAGCGGCGCTACCTCGCCAGCGGGCAGATTATGACCGAGGCTGCGATCGATCCGGGCCTGTTCCGCGACCTCTTCGTCGCCATGGGTGAGCCCGTCGGCGACAGCGGTGCGTGGGCCATTCGCCTGCACTACAAGGCCATGGTGCGCTGGATCTGGCTCGGGCCCATCCTGATGGGAATCGGGGGTCTGCTCACCGTCGCTGACCGACGGTATCGGCGGCTGCGGGTTAGCAGTGCGCAGGAGGGCATTGCCCACGGTGCAAAGGCTTAAATTATTTCTGCCGCTGCTGCTTTTTGTCGGACTTGCGCTGTTTCTTTACCGGGGCCTGTCGCTTGACCCCAAGGCCTTGCCCTCGGCCCTGGTCGACCAGCCGCTCCCCGACTTCAGCCTACCGGCCTTATCCGACGGTCGCTCACTGACGCGCTCAGATGTCACCGGCGAGGTCAGCCTGTTCAACGTATGGGCCACCTGGTGCATCTCCTGCCGGGTGGAGCATCCCTACCTGCAACAGCTGGCCGATCTGGGGGTGCCCATTTTCGGTGTGAACTACAAGGATGAAAACGAAGCAGCCCGCCAGTGGTTGACCGATCTTGGCAACCCTTACCGCGCCAATATCGTCGACGCAGCCGGTTCGCTGGGGCTTGATCTCGGCGTATACGGTGCGCCTGAGACTTACTTTGTCGATGCCCGCGGTATCATTCGCTACCGCCATATTGGCGTGATAGACGAACGGGTTTGGTCCAGCCGCTTACAGCCAATTTACGAAGAACTGCGCGCGGAGGCGATGCCATGACGCGATTGACCCTGCTTTTGCTGTTCAGCCTCTGGTCACTTGACGGTGCAGCCGTTATCGAAACCTATGAGTTCAGCACGCCAGACCTGGAACGTCGATACCAGGCCCTGAGCGCTGAGCTGCGCTGCCCGAAATGCCAGAATCAAAACATTGCCGATTCCAATGCACCAATTTCCCAGGATCTTCGAAGGCTGTTGCACGAGCAGCTCGAGGCGGGTGCCAGCGATGAAGAGATTCTCGAGTTTATGGTCGCCCGCTACGGCGAATTCGTGCGCTATCGGCCGGAGTTCTCCAGGGCGACAGCCATTCTTTGGCTGGCCCCCGCCGTCCTGCTGCTGCTCGCTGTGGGCGTCATTGTGCTGTTGATGCGCGGGCGCCGAAAGGTAGCGGAGGCGGCGCTGACTGCCGAGGATGAAGCGACCCTCGAGAAGTTGCTGGCGCAGGAGCCTGATCGCACGTGACGTTCTTCGTTGTTTCCTGCCTGGGGCTCGTTCTGGTGAGCGGACTGTTCTACCTCTTTCCGAGGATAGGACAGCGCACTGTCGAGGAAGATCTGTCTCGCAGCAATCGAGCGCTGTTTAAGCGACGCGCTGCGGAGCTGGCCACGGAGGAGAACGCTGCGCTGGAACAAGACGCGCGTCTGCGTCTGCTGGAGGATGAGCAGCAGGCGCAGGCGCCTTCTAAAGCCGCAGAGCGCGGGGCCATGCCGTTGTGGTGGTTATTGCCCTTCGTGGCCCTGTTCTCCACCGTCACCTATTACCAGCTCGGTTCGGCACCTGATGTGGTGATCACGCAACAGTTGCAGTCGGTTGATGACAGCATGGAACCGGCGACCATGCAGGCACTGATGGCTGACATCGAAGATCGCGCAGGCCAGCGTCCGGACAACCTCTACTACAGCGCCCTGTTGGGACGCTATTACATGGGGCTTGAGGAGTACAGCCGCGCCTCAGCGATCTACGGGGAACTGGCTGAACAGGCTCCCGAGGATGCCCAGGCCCTGGCCTATGCTGCGCAAGCAGAGTTTCTCGCCGCCGGCCGGGTTCTGGATGAGCGCAGCCAGATGTTGGCCGAACAGGCACTGGCGGTAAATCCCCACCAGCGAACAGCGCTTGGTCTCTTGGGCATGGCCTCCTTCGAGCGCGGCCAATACCGCGCCGCCATCGGGTATTGGCAGCGCCTGTTGGCCGTCGAGCCGCCTGACTCGGAATCGGCGAGCATGATCCAGGGTGTAATAACACTGGCCGAAGCGCGTTTAAACGGCAGCGACGCCGTAGCGGAAGCGCCGGCAGCGACGACTGAACCCGGCGGTCCTGTCGGCGAAGAGTCGGCCGTTCTCGGCGTGAGCGTGCGGGTGCAGTTACCGGATGGCGCGAGCCTTGCGCCCTCCGACACCGTCTTTGTGCTAGCGCGAGCGCCCCAGAGCGCAAGCCGCATGCCTATTGCTGTTCAGCGGCTGACTGGGCAAGCGCTGCCTGCAACGCTCAGGCTCGATGATCGTCACTCCATGGCGGGTCAAAAAATCTCCACGACGGAGACCGTTATGGTTCTGGTCCAGGTTTCGCCCAGCGGACAGCCGGGAGAAGCCAATGCCAGTTGGCTGGGTCAGGCAGGTCCGGTCGCGCCTTCTATTGACGGTGAGGTCATTGATATTACGCTGCGGCCAAGCGCCGGCTGATAATCAGAGGCTATTCCCCAGAAATTTTGTCACAGGCATAGTGTTGTCTGAGGAAGTTGGATACACTACATCTTGTGGTCCGGAGGGGCGTTGTTTCTTCACAAATCCGGAGTAAGTGCATAAAAAACAATAGCTTACGGCGTAAACCTAAAGTCAAATGCGATTAAAGTCTATCAAGCTGGCTGGTTTCAAGTCTTTCGTGGACCCAACCACCGTCAGCTTCCCAAGTAATATGTGCGCCGTCGTTGGTCCCAACGGCTGCGGTAAATCCAACGTTATCGATGCTGTGCGATGGGTCATGGGCGAGAGTTCGGCGAAGAATCTCCGCGGCGAGTCCATGGCCGACGTTATTTTCAACGGCTCGGTCAATCGTCAGCCTGTCGGGCAGGCTTCGATCGAGCTGGTTTTTGATAACAGCGACGGCGGCGTTGGCGGTGAGTACGCCGCCTATGCGGAAATTGCGATCAAGCGGCAGGTCACTCGAGAGGGCCAATCTGAGTACTTCCTGAACGGCACCAAATGCCGTCGCCGAGATATTACAGACATCTTCCTGGGTACCGGGCTCGGCCCGCGCAGCTACGCGATTATTGAGCAAGGCATGATTTCGCGGCTGATTGAGTCCAAGCCGGAAGAGCTGCGCGTTTTCATTGAGGAAGCGGCGGGCATCTCCAAGTACAAAGAGCGGCGTAAGGAAACCGAAAGTCGAATGCGCCGCACCCTGGAGAACCTGGAGCGCCTGACAGATTTGCGCGACGAGTTGGAACGCCAGTTACAGCACCTGCAACGACAGGCCCAGGCCGCGGAAAAATACAGTGAATTCAAGGTGCAGGAGCGAACTTTGAGTGCCCAGCTGCTGGCACTGCAGTGGCAGGATCTCGACGCTCAAATCCGCCAGGAAAGCCATGATATTGGTGAGCTCGAGGTGCAGCTTGAAGCCGTGCACGCAGAACACCAGCAGGTCGACACCGCTATCGAGCGACACCGCATAGACCACGGTGAGCGCAATGAGGCGTTTAACAAGGTGCAGGCGACCTACTATTCGCTGGGCGCGGAGGTAGCGCGGGTCGAGCAGGGCATCCAACACCAGAAAGAGCGCAGTCGCCAGTTAGGCGAGGATCTCGGGCAGACCCGTGAAAGCCTGGCGCAGGCTGAAGAGCATCTCGTCGAGGATCGCGACAAGCTCGAGGCCTGGAGCGCAGAACTCGAGCAGCTGAAGCCCGAACTGGAAGCGCTGCAAACGCAGGAGTCGCATTCAGGCGAAGCCCTGAGCGCGGCAGAAGCGGCGATGCACAGCTGGCAGCAGGAATGGGATGAGTTTAACCAGCACGCGGCGGAACCCAGGCAACAGGCCGAGGTACAGCAATCGCGAATTCAGCATCTGGAGCAGGTCCTGCGGCGCATCCAGCAGCGTATCGAGCAGCTCGAATCGGAACAGGCCGGTATTGCGGCCGGGCCAGCCACGGAAGAAATGGACGGGCTGTCTCGCGAGATCGACGATCTCGAAGCGCAAATGGCTCTACATGAAAGAGCCGGCAACGAGCATCTGGACAGGCTCAGGCAGCAGCGTCAACGGGTAGATGACGCCTCGGCTGAGCTAAACGCGCTGCGCTCAGAGGCCCAGCAGGCACGGGGCCGGCAGGCCTCGCTGGAGGCCCTGCAGCAGGCTGCCCGCGAGGACAGCTCCGCCCGTGTGGACGATTGGCTTCATAGCAAGGGTCTCAGCGGCAAGCCGCGCCTGGTCGAGCGTTTACAGGTGGCAGATGGCTGGCAACGCGCTGTGGAAACCGTGCTGGGCGACGAATTGCAGGCCGTCTGCGTCGATCAGGTGGAATCCCTGTCTCACCTGATGTCCGAATTGGAAGAGGGCATGGTGACACTGGTGGCGCCGGGCAGCGAAGCATCGACCTCAGCCGACAGCCTCGCGTCCAAGGTAAGCGGTTACGGCCTGGGCGACACTTTGTTGCACGGGGTACGTTGTGCCGCCGATCTGCCAACGGCTATGTCGATCAGAGCGTCTCTTGGAGCGGGTGAGTCAGTGATCACGCCAGAGGGCCTGTGGCTGGGCAGAAACTGGCTCAAGGTGGCGCGTCCCGCTGATAATGAGCAAGGCGGTGTTATCGCACGGCAGGCAGAGCTCGAACAGTTGCAAGGGCGAATAGCGTCCCTGGGCGCGCGAGAGGAAGCCCTGGCCCTTGAGGTGGCTGACGCCAGGCGTTCTCAACAGCAGTTGGAGGAGCAGCGCCAGCAGAGCCTGCAGCGTTTGCAGGCAGCTACCCGGCAGCATGCCGACACCGCCGCGCAGCTGTCGGCACTGCAGGCCAAGACCGAGCAACTCGCCGCGCGGCGAGAGCGTATGCAATCTGACCTGAGTGAAAGCCGCGAACAGTTTGCGTCTGAAACCCGTTCAATGGCTGAAGCGCGCCAGCTCCTCTCGACAGCAATCGAGGGGATGGAATCGGATTCGCAGCGCCGGGAAGCGTTGCTGTCTGTGCGCGATGCGACGCGCGGTACCCTCGATAGCAGCCGCCAGCGCGCTCGTCACGATAAGGATGCGGTACACCAGCTCGCAATGCGCCACCGTTCGCTGCAAACGCAGGTGGAATCGGTGCAGGCATCGATAGGGCGAACCGGCGGGCAGGTTGAACAATTGCGCGAGCGCCGGAAGGTCCTGGACCTTGCAGTGGCGGAAAACGACGCGCCCCTTGCGGGGCTGCAGCAAGAACTCGAAGGCCACCTCGCACGGCGGCTGGAATCTGAAGCTGAGCTCAGCCAGGCGCGGCAGGCCGTGGCGGAAATCGAGCACGAACTGCGCGAATCCGAACGCTCGCGAGCCCAGATTGAACAGCGTGCACAGCAGCTGCGCGGCGATCTTGAGCAACGGCGGGTCAACAATCAGGGCCTGCAGGTGAAAAGAGATACCGTGCAGCAACAGCTTAAAGAAGGCGATCAGGACCTTGAGGGGGTTATTGCAGAGCTGCCAGAGGGCGCTAACGAACCCGAGTGGCAAAATGGGCTTGAGCGCATTGCAAATCGTATCGCGCGCCTTGGCCCGATCAACCTGGCGGCTATTGATGAATATAACCAGCAGTCGGAGCGCAAGCAGTACCTTGACGCGCAGGACGAAGATCTGCAGACGGCGCTATCGACCCTGGAGAGCGCTATACGCAAGATCGATAAAGAAACGCGCAACCGCTTCCGGGAAACCTTCGACAAGGTCAACACTGGCCTACAGGAACTCTTCCCACGGGTGTTTGGTGGCGGTAGCGCTTATCTTGAAATGACAGGCGATGATCTGCTCGATACAGGCATCTCCATCATGGCTCGTCCGCCGGGCAAGAAAAACAGTACTATCCATCTGCTGTCGGGCGGCGAAAAAGCGCTGACAGCCATCGCTTTGGTCTTCTCGATCTTTCAACTCAACCCTGCGCCTTTCTGCATGTTGGACGAGGTGGACGCGCCATTGGATGACGCCAACGTCGGCCGTTACGCCCGTATGGTGAAGGAGATGTCAGAGAAGGTGCAGTTCATCTACATTACGCACAACAAGATTTCGATGGAGCTGGCGGAGCAGCTGATGGGCGTGACCATGCACGAGCCTGGCGTGTCCCGCCTCGTATCGGTGGATGTTGACGAGGCGGCTGAACTGGCAGCAAGCTGATGGATCTCACAATTCGCGACTGGATGGTTATTATCGGTGCGCTGCTCATTCTGGCGGTGCTCATCGATGCCGTTCGGCGAATGCGCAGCGATCGCTATTCGCGGGTCAAGGTCAAGCTGGTGGACCCACAGGCCAGCACAGGCGCTGATACAACCCAGCGCGATGAAGAATTGAACTGGCTCAAGGAGTTGCCTAACGGCGGTGCTCGCGTCGTGCAGCGCGACGATCTCGTTGAGGCTGCCGTGCAGCATAGGGAGCAGGAGAGGGCGTCTCCGGCAGCCAGCGATAGCGAAGCTCCCGAGGAGCTCGACGAGGACGTTGAACTTCTGAGCGGCGTCAGTACCGATCGCGATAGGGATGATGGCCTGGACACCGGCAATATCGACTGGCTCGATGAGATGTCATCGGAAGCCTCACTCGATGCCTCTGTGCCTGCCGTAGAAGAGCCCCCCGGCCCCGGGCGCCTGCCTCGAGAAATCTCGACCGAGGTCTTCATGCTAAACGTAGTCGCGCGCGATCAGAGCGGATTTCGCGGCGAAGACATCCTGCATATATTGTTAGCCTGCGATCTGCGCTTCGGTGACATGAGCTTTTTCCACCGGCACGAGTTTGAAGCAGGGCGTGGCGCCATTCAGTTCAGCGTGGCCAATATGATGCAGCCTGGTGTCTTCGATATCGACCAGATGGCAGATTTCAATACGCCCGGGTTGGTGTTCTTCGTGACCTTGCCGGGGCCCGAAGACATGATGAAGGCCTTTGACTACATGCTGGAAACCGCTCAGGCCGTCGCCCGTAACCTCGGCGGCGATGTACTCGATGAGACACGCAGCGCGCTAACTGCGCAAACCCTCGAGCATGCGCGACAGAAGATACGGGACCTGGAGCGTCGACTGCTGGCCACGGCGCGTTAGTCGGGCAGCCTGGCGTGCAAGGCGAGGACGCAAAGCTCGAGGCGGCATCGCTTCGAGCACAGCTTGAAGACTGGAATCATCGCTACTACGTCCTCGATGATCCCTCCGTACCCGACGCCGAATACGATCGTGCCATGCGCAGGCTCAAAGAGCTCGAGGCGAAGCACCCCGATCTCCTGACGGAGGACTCGCCCACCCAGCGGGTCGGCGCCAGCCCCTTATCCGAGTTCAAGCAGGTGGAGCATGAAGTCCCCATGTTATCGCTGGATAACGCCTTCGACGCGGAGGATCTGGTGGACTTCAATCGCCGACTTCTGGACAGGCTGAAGCAGCCAGAACAGGAGCTGGAGTTTGCATGCGAGCCCAAGCTCGATGGTATCGCCGTCAGCCTGCTCTATCGTGAGGGGCGTCTGCTGCGGGGGGCGACCCGAGGGGACGGTCGAACCGGTGAGGATATTACCCATAACGTACGCACTATCCAGTCAATACCCCTGAGACTACGTGGCGAGGGTTTCCCGGAACTTCTCGAGGTGCGCGGCGAGATTTACATGCCCAAGGCGGGTTTTGAAGCACTCAATGCAGGGCAACGCGAGCGGGGCGAGAAGCTTTTCGTCAACCCGCGTAACGCGGCGGCAGGCAGCCTGCGGCAGCTCGATCCGCGTATAAGCGCTGACAGGCCCCTTGAAATGTGCTGCTACAGCGTTGGCCTGGTAGAAGGCGGCACGCTACCGGCGATGCATTCCGCAGTGCTCGGCGCCTTGGCGGATTGGGGACTGCGCATCAACCGCGAGGCCGGGCTTGCGCAAGGTATCAGCGAGTGTGAGGACTATTATCGGCAACTGGCTGCTCGACGCGATGCCTTGCCCTACGACATAGACGGTATTGTCTTTAAAGTGAATGACCTGGCTCTGCAGGATGAACTTGGTTTTGTTGCCAGGGCGCCGCGCTGGGCCATTGCACGCAAGTTTCCGGCCCAGGAAGAAATGACCCGTCTGTTGGATGTTGAGTTTAATGTGGGTCGCACGGGGGCAATCACTCCGGTAGCGCGATTGGATCCGGTATTTGTGGGGGGCGTCACGGTCAGCAACGCAACGCTGCATAACAGCGATGAGGTCGCGCGCCTCGGTGTGATGATTGGTGATACGGTGATTATCCGCCGGGCCGGTGATGTTATTCCGCAAATCGTTTCGGTCGTCACAGATAAGCGGCCGGCGGATGCATCGGCAATCACCTTCCCGGAGCATTGTCCGGTATGCGGCTCGCCGGCACGGCGCGAGGCGGATGAGGCGGTTTTGCGCTGCACCGGTGGGCTGATTTGTGCGGCCCAGCAAAAGGCTGCGATCCGTCATTTCGCATCTCGTAGAGCCATGGATATCGACGGCCTTGGCGATAAGCTGGTCGAGCAGCTGGTGGACGGTGGACTGCTGGAGAACGTTACCGGGCTCTACAGCTTAAGCGCAGAGCAGCTCGCAGGCCTTGAGCGTATGGGTGAAAAGTCTGCGGCAAACCTCCTGGCCGCTCTGGCAAAGAGCAAGCGCACTAGCCTGGCGCGTTTTATCTATGCTTTGGGTATACGCGAGGTCGGTGAAACGACCGCCCAGAATCTCGCGGAACACTTCTGTTCTCTGGAGAGACTGGCCGAGGCAAGTGAAGATAGCCTTTTAGCAGTAGACGATGTCGGCCCGATTGTCGCCGATTATGTGCTGCAGTTCTTCGACAATCCCGACAACAGGGCTGTAATCGCTACGCTTCTCGACGCTGGCGTCAACTGGCCAGCGATTGAAGCCGCAGATCGTGGTAGCCAGGCGCTTACCGGGCAGACCTGGGTCGTGACCGGCAAGCTGGACAGCGTCAGTCGCGATGAAGCCAAGGCTTTACTGCAGCAGCTCGGCGCCAAGGTGGCGGGCAGCGTTTCTGCGCGAACCACCTCTGTTCTGGCCGGGCCTGGCGCCGGCTCAAAGCTGGACAAAGCGCAGGCCCTGGAGGTGCCGGTCATCGACGAGGCTCAGTTTCTCGATCTCCTGGCTGAGCATGGGCTATCACCGTGAGACAGTTAGCTTGAGGTTTCTTCTGCTTGTCACTGTTCTTCTGGTGGCCGGCTGCACGACGGCACCCCCGCGGGACGTGAATGACATCTGCTCTATTTTTGAGGACAAAAAGGGCTGGTACGACGATGCCCTGGATTCACAAAAAGAGTGGGGCAGTCCTATCCCCGTGATGATGGCCATCATGCACCAGGAGTCACGGTTTGTCGCCAAAGCTAAACCGCCGAGAAAGAAGATCTTTGGCTTTATTCCCGGGCCCAGGCCGTCCGATGCCTATGGCTATAGCCAGGCCCTTGGATCCACATGGAAAGGCTATAAAAAAAGCGCTGGGCGCTATGGCGCAGATCGCGACGACTTTGGCGATGCCATCGATTTTATTGGTTGGTATAACTACCAGTCCTACAAGCGCAGTGGCATTGCGCGCAACGACGCCTACCGTCTCTATCTTGCTTACCATGAGGGCCAGGGCGGCTACAATCGCGGTACCTACCGTTCCAAGGACTGGCTTTTAGGTGTTGCCCGTAAGGTTGATAATCGGGCCGGCAGCTATGGTCGCCGGCTGAGCACCTGCGAGGACGATCTCAAAGACGACGGCTGGTTTTTCGGTATTTTCTGACATCCGGCCTCGTTTGGCCGAACGATGCATAGAGCGGCGGTTCAATATGCTGGTTTTGCCGATCTGATATCGCCTAAGCTACGGAAAACTAACGGTTATTGGTACGGTGAATGGATGCATTCACCGGATGACTGTGACACAATCTGGACGCTTGGGTAAGGCTTGCCCAGACCCAACGCGATAAAAACATAAACCATAATTACAGTGTTGATGGATACCAATTCCAGTGAAGCCTACAGACGTAAACGACCCTGAGTATTTTCACAAGGTAGTTGATTGCCAATACGCGTGTCCGGCGCACACGCCGGTGCCTGAGTATATCCGCCTGATTGCACGGCAACGCTATACCGACGCCTACATGATCAACTGGGAATCTAACGTTTTCCCCGGGGTTCTCGGCCGCACCTGCGATCGCCCCTGCGAACCGGCCTGCAGGCGCGGGCGCGTTGAGGAAGAGCCCGTCGCCATCTGTCGCTTGAAGCGTGTTGCGGCGGATAACAAGCAGGCCGATGAAGTGGCTGCCCGGATGCCGAAGATCCCGAAAAAGAAGAACGGCAAACGAATCGCCTGTATCGGCGCAGGCCCGGCTTCGCTGACCGTCGCCCGCGACCTGATGCCGCTCGGTTACAGCATCGACATTTACGACAATCAGCTGGCGGGTGGCGGCATGATGCGCAGCCAGATTCCCGCCTTTCGCCTGCCAGTAGACGTGCTCGATCAGGAAGTTAACTACATTCTGGACATGGGCGTGACGACCATTTTCGATCGGGAAGTCACCAGCATGCGCGAGATACTGAAGGAGGACTACGACGCCGTGTTTGTCGGCACTGGTGCGCCGCGCGGCAAGGGCCTCGAGCTTCCGGGCCTGGAGGAAGCGGGCGATAGCGTGCATATCGGTATCGACTGGCTATCGAGCGTTGCCTTCGAACACATCGATGAAATCGGTAAGCGCGTGATCGTGCTGGGTGGCGGCAATACTGCGATGGACTGCTGCCGTACCGCAAAACGTCTGGGTGGCGAGGATGTGCGCGTGGTCGTGCGCAGCCCCTTTGAGGACATGAAAGCGTCGCCCTGGGAAAAAGAGGATGCGATGCATGAAGGCATTCCCATCTACAACAACCATACGCCGAAGGAAATCGTGGTCGAAGACGGCCAGATGACGGGTATGCTGTTCGAAAAGGTGCGCGCCGAATACGATGACCAGGGCAAGCGCAGTCTCATCCCTACAGGTGAGGACTGGGTGTTCATGGCGGCAGATGACATTCTCATGGCGATAGGGCAGGAAAACGCCTTCCCCTGGATCGAACGGGATGTGGGCATCGCCTTCGACAAGTGGGACATGCCGGTTGTTGATGAAAACACCTTCCAGTCGACCAACGATAAGGTTTTCTTCGGTGGAGACGCGGCCTTTGGTCCCGAAAACGTGATCACCGCTGTTGCACACGGTCACCAGGCGGCGGTGAGTATTGACCTGTTTTGCCGTGGCAAGTCCGTCGCAGAGCGTCCAAGTCCCTTAACAAACCTGGTCAGTCAGAAGATGGGTGTGCATGAGTGGACCTACGACAATGCCGTTGAGTCCGCTGAGCGCTTTATTGTGCCTCTGGCGCCATTAGAGGATGCGCTGGCGGATCGAAAACTTGAAGTGGAGCTCGGTTTTGATCCCGACGTCGGCTTCAAGGAGGCTGAGCGCTGTCTAAACTGTGACGTGCAGACGGTGTTTGAAGAAGCCAAGTGCATTGAGTGCGACGCCTGCGTCGACATGTGTCCCACTGACTGCATCACCTTTACGGAAAACGCCAAAGAGGAAGATCTCAGGCTAAGTCTGAGCGCCCCGGCAGCTAATCGCTCGCAGGGACTTTACGTTTCTGCGGACCTCCCCACCCGTCGGGTGATGGTCAAGGATGAAAATGTTTGCCTGCACTGCGGTTTGTGCGCCGAGCGTTGTCCGACTACCGCCTGGGATATGCAGAAGTTCCTTTATAACGTGTCCAAGGCGAGCCAGGTCCTATGAAGAGTATTCAGAGCGTCAACGACTTCGTCATCAAGTTCGCCAACGTTAACGGCACGGGCTCGGCGAGCGCAAACAGCCTGTTTGCCAAGGCACTGTTTCGCATGGGTCTTCCGGTTTGCCCCAAGAATATTTTTCCCTCGAACATTCAGGGGCTGCCCACCTGGTATGAGGTGAGGGTCAGCGAGGCTGGCTATCTGGGCAGGCGTGGTGGAGTGGATATTATGGTCTCGGTTAACCCACAGTCCATGCCACAGGACATCCAGGAAGTCGAAAGCGGTGGCTATTTCATCTATGACAATACCAAACCGCTGGACTTCAGGCTGATCCTGAAGGACGTCAACATCATCGGGCTGCCGCTGACAGAAATCTGTAACACCCAGTATCAGGATTCCCGGCAGCGTCAGCTATTCAAGAACGTGATCTATGTCGGAGCACTGGCGGCGCTGCTCGACATGGACTTCAAGGTGCTGACAGAGCTGGTTGTGGACCAGTTCAAGGGCAAGGAAAAGCTCGTGCTGCCGAATATTCATGCCCTGGAGCTCGGCCACCAGTACGCCAAAGCGCATCTCGACTGCCCCATCGGCATTCGCGTGAAAACCGCGGACAAGGTCGGCGATAAGATTCTGCTTGATGGCAATACGGCCCTGGGGCTTGGCGCAATTTATGGTGGCGCTACCGTCGCAGCCTGGTACCCGATTACACCGTCTACCTCGGTGGTTGATGCCTTTGAGAAGTATGCGAAACGCCTGCGGATTGATCCGGGCACAGGCAAACGCAATTATGCGATTGTGCAGGCTGAGGATGAGCTGGCAGCCATCGGTATGGTGATCGGAGCGAGCTGGAATGGCGCTCGCTCGTTCACCGCGACCAGTGGGCCAGGCATTTCCCTGATGGCCGAATTCCTCGGCTTGGCCTACTTTGCCGAAATTCCCACGGTGCTCTTTGATGTTCAGCGCGCCGGGCCTTCTACCGGCATGCCGACCCGCACACAGCAGTCCGATATTCTCTCCGCCGCCTATGCGTCCCATGGTGATACCAAGCAGGTCCTGCTGTTTCCTTCGACGCCCAGAGAGTGCTTCGATTTTGGCGCCCTGAGTTTCGACCTAGCGGAGCGCTTGCAGACGCCGATTATTCTGATGACCGACCTCGATCTCGGCATGAACGACAATATGTCAGAGCCGCTGCGCTGGGACGATAAGCGTGAATATGACCGCGGCAAGGTGTTGAGCGCCGAAGATCTGGATGCGTTGGAACGCTTCGGGCGTTACCTTGATGTGGATGGCGATGCAATTTGTTACCGAACCTATCCCGGCACTCATGCGGACAAGGGCGCCTTCTTCACCCGTGGCACCTCGCGAGATGAGTACGCCATCTATACGGAAAAGGGCGAGGAATACGAAAAGAACATGCTACGGCTGATGTCGAAGTGGGAGACGATCAAGTCGTATGTGCCGGAGCCTGAAGTTGTCGACTGTGGTATGGACACAGACATGGCGGTCATTTATTACGGCACCAGCGAAGAGTCCAGTCGAGAGGCGCTCGACTATCTCGCCGCAGATGGCATCTACCTTAACGCCATGCGCGTCCGCGCCTTCCCCTTCAATCAGGATGTCGAGGCTTTTATTTACCAGCACGAGCGCGTCTTTGTTATCGAGCAGAATCGTGACGCCCAGCTGCGCACGCTGCTAATGGCAGAGTTCGAGTTTGGCCCTGACCGTCTGAAGTCCGTCCTGTGTTTTGATGGCACGCCGATCAGCGCGCGCAATATCCGTAAGCAAATCCTGCAGCAGTTGCCCGGGCACAATGTCACGCCGCTGCATCCAGATCGTGTCGCCAGCGGCGCGGGGGAACAAGCATGAGTTACCAGCTACCCAAGTTTCGCCATCCCGAACTGCCCGTTAACGATTTGGGCTATACCAAGGCCGACTACGAGGGCTCAATCTCTACCCTGTGCGCTGGCTGCGGTCACGATTCCATTAGCGGCTCCATCGTCAAAGCCTGCCACGAGTTGTCCATCCCGCCACATAAAATCGCAAAGCTATCCGGCATTGGCTGCTCGTCCAAGTCACCCACTTACTTCCTCGGCAAGTCACACGGCTTTAATTCAGTCCATGGCCGTATGCCTTCCGTGGTCACGGGTGCCGCCATGGCAAACCGCGAGCTGACCTACCTCGGGGTGTCGGGCGATGGTGATACCGCATCGATTGGCATGGGGCAATTCACCCACGCAATCCGCCGCAATCTCAATATGACCTACATTGTCATGAACAATGGCTGCTATGGCCTGACCAAGGGCCAGGATTCAGCAACGGCGGACGAGGGCTCAGCCAGCAAGAAAGGCGAGCCCAATCCCTTTGGGGCAATCGATCTGCCCAGCCTCGCACTGACTCTGGGTGCAACGTTTATTGCGCGTAGCTTTTCGGGTGACAAGGTGCAGCTTGTGCCGCTAATCAAGGCGGCACTATCACATCGCGGCTTTGCCTTGATTGACGTCGTCTCGCCCTGCGTCACGTTTAACAATAACCCGCAGTCGACAAAAAGCTACGAATTCGTCCGCGAGCACGCAGAGGCCACCGGCACGGTGGACTTTGTGCCCATGCGGGATGAGATAACGACCAGCTACAAGCCCGGTAGCACGCACGAAGTCACGATGCATGACGGCTCCGTGATCCACCTGCACAAGGTCTCCCAGGACCTCGACCCCTTCGACCGGGGCTCGGCCATGACAGCGCTGATGGGCCAGGAGAAGACAGGCGCTATTCTTACCGGCCTAATCTACATGGATCGTCACTCCAGAGAGTTACACGAGACGCTGGATACGTCGCAGCGCCCGCTCAACGAGCTCGGCGCGAGTGATCTTTGTCCGGGCAATAAGGTGTTGGAGAATATCAACGCCAGCCTGCGTTGAGCGCTCTGAGCGCGCCGCGTTGATCGCGCTTACGCCGCATAAACACTGGGCGTGTTGCGATTTGTAACTGAATTGTCATAATTTACTCATCTAATAGCCATCAACGCCGTTGGGGGTAGATGAGACTATGGGTGACCGTACCGTATTAATTGTTGATGACGAGTTCGCAATCCGGGACATGTTGCGCATGGCGCTAGAAATCGCTGAGTTCGATGTGATTGAAGCGGAGGATACGCAACAGGCCTACACGACAATTGTCGATGAACGACCCGACATTGTGCTGTTGGACTGGATGCTGCCGGGGGGCAGTGGTCTGGAACTGCTGCGGCGGCTAAAGCGTAACGAAACGACCCGCGAGCTGCCGGTTATCATGCTCACTGCTAAAACCGCCGAGGACAACGTGATTCAGGGCCTGGATGTCGGCGCCGACGACTACATCACTAAACCTTTTGCGCCACGTGAGCTGATCGCCCGAATTCGCGCACTGCTTCGGCGTACCAATGGTGGCGAGGGCAGCGAGCGCATGCAGGTTGCCCAGCTGATACTGGATAGCGAGAGCCGGCGTATTTTTCTGGGTGAAAGCGCCGTGGATATGGGGCCAACCGAGTTCAAACTATTGGAATTCTTTATGTCCCATCCGGAGCGGGCATATACGCGAAGCCAGCTGCTCGACCACGTCTGGGGTGCCAACGTCTACGTTGAAGAACGCACCGTGGACGTGCATATACGGCGCCTGCGCAAGGCACTCCAGAGCGCAGAGATGGATTACAGCAACCTGATCCAGACCGTACGCGGCACCGGTTATCGCTTTTCATCCCGTGGCGTAAATCCCGGGTGATAGAACGGCAGAGCTGGTTCCGGGAGCTTTACCGGGTCCTGCTTTTCCTGGCGGTCTCGCTAACGATCGGTTACCTGCTCGGTTACCCGCTGGAGTCATTTGCGGTCGGCCTCGCTTTCGTGGTGTCACTCTGGCTACACCAGCTTTGGCGCATACAGAAGTGGCTGACCAGTACGGAGACTGAGCCGCCGGACAGCTTCGGTATCTGGGGCATCATCTATGACCGCATCTATCTGTTGCAGCGCAGAAACCGGGAGGCTCGGGGCAGGCTGCAGTCTGCGCTGGACTATATGCAGGACTCCATGGCATCCATGCGCGATGGTGTCATCATGCTCGACAATTCGGCAGCTATCGAGTGGTGTAACTCTGCCACTGGCAAACTCCTGGGTTTGAGATTCCCCGAGGATAGTGGCCAGCACGTTCTGAACCTCATTCGCCTGCCGGAGTTCCACGATTACTTTAGCAACAATGATTACAGCCGGGCACTGCAGGTTTCGGTGACCGGCGCCATGGAACGCCACCTGCGTTTCGAAATCACGCATTTTGGTGATGGCAACCGCCTGGTCTTTGTGCGCGATGTCACGGCTACCGTGCGTCTGGAACAGGTGCGGCGAGATTTTGTCGGCAACGTATCTCACGAGCTGCGCACGCCACTCACAGTCATCAAAGGCTACCTTGAGACACTGATTGGCAGCGGCGGCGGGCTCGACGAGCGCTATCAACAGGCCCTGCGGCAAATGGACCAGCAGGCCTCGCGCATGGAGAGCCTGCTCAAAGACCTGCTATGGCTGTCCCGTATCGAGAGCATGGATAAAGAAGAGAAGTCCGAGCTGATCGATGTAGCAGGCCTGCTGGAGGAGCTCAAGGAAGAGCTGCAGAGCAACTTCCCGGAGCGCGAGATTCGCTTTGAGCTACTCTGCAAGAACCCCGTGCAGGGTGATTATCGCGAGTTGCACAGCGCCGTTTCCAATCTGGTCTATAACGCGCTGAAGTACAGCGAGGGGGGTAGCCCGGTGACGGTGCGCTGGCTGGAAACGGCAGGTGAATCACGCCTGGAGGTCGAGGATCAAGGCATTGGCATTGACGCGATGCACATACCGCGACTCACTGAACGATTTTATCGAGTGGACGAAAGCCGCAGTTCGCAAACTGGCGGTACCGGCCTTGGCCTGGCCATCGTGAAACACGTCGCTGTTAGTCACGATGCGGAGCTGAGGATTGACAGTACACGGGGCAAGGGCAGCACCTTCAGCTTGATATTTCCACGTACCCAGCTGCCAGAAACAGCCACCGGCACGCTGCCATAAAGATGACCCATTCTCATGTTGCCTTCGCCCGGCGACGGCGCACGTTCCTCTCCCTTGCGGTTCACAAGCCAGCCATGAGGACAGTGCTAGCGACCTGTCTGCTGCTGCTAAACGTCCACGTCAATGCCGCTAGTCTGCCGCCTTATCGCGTTGTCGAGCCGATTTCAGGAACGCTGTCCAGCACCGGCTCCGATACGCTGGCCAATCTTGTAACCCTGTGGGGGGAAGCCTTTCAGCGGGCTCATCCCGAGGTTGTCATGCAGATTCAGGCAGTGGGCTCTTCCGCCGCGCCTACGGCCCTCAGTGAGGGTACTGCCAGTATCGGCCCGATGAGCCGACCCATGCAGCTTGGCGAGCGTGCGGTATTTGAAAACCGTTTTGGCTATCAACCGACAGCCGTCCCGGTAGCAATGGATGCCCTGGCAATCTTTGTTCATCGCGATAATCCATTAAAGAGCCTCGAACTTGAGCAGGTTGACGCAGTGTTCTCCGCCAATCGCCGCTGTGGTTCCGCCGCAGACCTCAAACGCTGGGGCGATCTCGGGCTCACGGGGAGCTGGAGCAGCCGTCCCATCGAGGCGTTCGGCCGTAACTCTGTTTCAGGCACCTACGGTTTTTTCAAAAAGTCTGCTCTTTGCGGTGGCGACTTCAAGGCTTCGGTCCACGAGCAGCCGGGTTCAGCGTCGGTGGTGCAGGCCGTTTCGGTTTCCCTGCGCGGCATAGGCTATTCCGGGGTGGGCTATCGCACCGCCAGCGTGCGCGCCGTTCCCTTACGCCTTGAAGCCGATGGAGAGTTGATAGCAGCAACCGCAGAAAATGCGCTGAGCGGGAAGTATCCCCTGGCGCGGCGGCTCTTTCTCTATGTGAATAAAGCGCCGAGCGAACCACTGCAGCCAATTGTCCGGGAATTTTTAAAGTTGGTGCTCTCGGCGGATGGGCAGCAGATCGCGGCGAGAGACGGATATATACCCCTTCCGGCTGATGTCATACTGCGTATCAGACAGGAGCTGCAGCTTTAGCCCCTGTCAGTGGTCGGCGGCAAACCTCAATCCAGGAAATCGAAACGGCCTTGATCAAACCCAAGCATGAAGCAGCGAGCGCTCTGGACGAGCATGTTCCGGCGAACGCCTTCGCACTGCGACAATTCCGTGATCGGATGACCGCAGTACTTTTGCGCACGGGCGGCGGGTCGGTCTTGCTGGCTATTCTGCTCATTTTTCTGTTTCTCCTTTATCAGGTCGCTCCGCTGTTCTCAAGGCCGAGCATAGAGGCGGTGCCTGTCGCTGCCTGGGCGGATAAGCACACGCCCATTTACCTTTCTCTGGATCATCACGCAGGCCTTGCCTTTACCCTTGATCAAGGGGGGCAATATCGCTTTATCACACTGGATGATGGGCAGCAGCAAAGGGCAGGGGAGATCTCCGCACACGGAGCAATCACGGCCTTGGCCTCTGCGCCAAAGCCCGGCAATTTACTGGCTATCGGGCACGATAGTGGCCACATCACCCTTGTAAGTGAAGGGCATACGCAACTACCTGCCGAAAAGGACCTGCTGACCCCGGGTAATGAGTGGCCGCTTGATAGGATGTCTGTGCGCTTGGGTGAGGGCGCCGTCCGTGCCCTGGGGCTTGCGCAGAATGACGACACGCTGAGTCTGGTCGCTCAGTTCGATGATCAGAGCTATCGCCTATTACGCGCGGGAAAATCCGCGGGATCAGACTGGTGGTCTTTAAACCAGGAGAGTGGGGTGTCCGCCCTACCGATTACGGGTCGGGCAGAGGCTATTTACATCGATGTAACACAGCGTTGGCTGATAATCCTTGATGCCGACGCACGTTTTCAACTGCTTGACATTGCCGCGTCACCGCCAGCGCGCGTTGAGACGGGCCACCTGTTTCAAGGGCAGGGGCGTCTAAGCGCGAGTGCCATACTTTCCGGGGGTCTGTCTCTGCTCGCGGCATCGGACGAGGGCGTTCTGGCCCAGTTTTTCATGGCGAACGAGCGCGGTAAGGCGAGCCCGCAAGCGGTGCGCCTGTTCGCAGGGCGAGGGCCACCCTCGCGCCATATTGAACCCTTCTCTAGTGGCAAGACCTTTCTCAGCGTGGACGAATCCGGAGCCCTTCAGCTCTATCACGCCACGGCTCAGCGACAGCTGCTGATCAAGCAGGGCTTCGCCGAAACGCCCGGCTTAGTGGCGCTGACGCCTGCGGGTGATCACCTGCTCAGGGTAGATTCGCAAGGAAACCCCTCGCTATGGCGTCTCCATAATCCGCACCCGGAAGTGTCGTGGAGCGCGCTGTGGGGCAAGGTTTGGTACGAGGGTTACGCTGAGCCGGCTCGGGTCTGGCAGTCCTCAGGATACGATGCCGAGTTTGAGCCGAAATTCAGCCTTGCGCCGCTTGCCTTTGGAACACTCAAAGCGGCCTTTTATACGATGGTGCTGGCGATACCATTGGCCCTCGGCGGCGCTGTATATACGGCGTATTTTATGGCGCCTGCTATGCGGCGCAAGGTCAAACCCATGATTGAGCTGATGGAGGCGCTACCCACTGTAGTGCTGGGCTTCCTGGCAGCTCTCTGGCTGGCACCTCTGTTCGAAGCCTACCTGGGCGCCTTTCTAGTACTGCTGCCGGTGCTTGGTGCGACGGTTTTGTTGATGGCACTGCTCGCTCGCGTCCTGCCGGTTGAGCGGCTCCAGCGATCTGCACAAGGCTGGCATTCGCTGTTGCTGATCCCGCCACTGTTGCTGGCGTCCTGGGCCTGCTTCAGCTTGAACGGCCGGATAGAAGATGTCCTGTTTGCCGGGGATGCGCGTGCGTGGGTCAGCCTGCAGCTGGGTCTCGATTTCAGCCAACGCAATGCAATTGTGCTCGGCATCGCCTTGGGCATGGCTGTGACACCCAGCATATTTTCAATTGCCGAAGATGCCATTTTCTCCGTACCCCGGCACCTCAGCGACGGTAGCCTGGCTCTGGGTGCGACCCCCTGGCAAACCCTCGTCGGCGTCGTATTGCCCATGGCCAGCCCCGGCGTTTTTTCTGGCGTAATGATTGGATTGGGTAGAGCCGTGGGGGAAACCATGATCATGCTGATGGTTACTGGCAATACGCCGATCATGGAGATCAATCCCTTGGAGGGATTGCGGAGCCTGTCCGCCAGTATCGCCATCGAGGCTCCGGAAGTTGAGCCAGGGGCGACACACTACCGGGTGCTTTTCCTGGCCGCGCTGGTTCTGTTTCTGTTCACTTTCGCGGTCAATACCTTGGCAGAACTCGTGCGACAGCGGCTGCGGCTGCGCTTCGGGGCACTGTAATGGAAGGAGACGCCGCTGCAGGTTACCGTGCTGTCCCAGGGGCACCGCCGCCCGGCTGGTGGCGTGGCGGCGAGCCACAGGTGTGGGCCAATGCTGCGGCTGTCAGTATCAGCCTGATTGCCGTTGTTGGACTGTTGGGATTGTTGGCGACCCGCGGCCTGGCGCACTTCTGGCCGCAGCCTCTGGTGCAGATGGAAACACAGTACCAGGGCGATGAGCGCACCATTCTTGGCGAGATCGTAAGCCGCGAGCGAGTTTCTGCGCAGCAGCTGCGAGAGGCCGGTTGGCAGCTTGACTCGACACAAGATCGTGAGCGTAGCTTGATCAGGCGCGGGGTCCGAGAAGCTTATGCTGCTGACTACGCCTGGGTGATTGAAGACTATATCGTCAGCCAGACGCGACCGGCAGAGGCGGTGACTGTCGAGCGCTATTCGGGTGGCAAGCTCTTTGGCTACATAGAAGCGCTTTACGAAGAGGGTGAACAGGCCGGCCCCAACCCGGATTCGCCAGCGTCCGCTTGGGACAGGCTGCAGCTGCTATTGCAGACAACTGAGGATGAACGGGCTGGGGCCGATACGCTCTCACGGGCGGAATACACTATACGGCTGGCCGATGGAGGCGCCCTCACACTGCCCTTGAAGAATGTGGTTCGAATGTATCGACCCAACGATCTGGGCAGCGTCGAAAAAATCACTATTTATGGCGCCAAACTCTGGGAGTTTATGAGCACCGGCCCGCGTGAAGCGAATTCAGAGGGCGGCGTTTTCCCCGCCATTTTTGGCACCGTTATGATGGTCATCCTGATGTCGATTATCGTTATGCCATTTGGGGTTGTCGCGGCGGTGTATCTTCGTGAATATGCCAGCCAGGGTCTACTCACGCGCCTGATCCGCATTGCGGTTAACAACCTGGCTGGCGTACCTTCAATTGTCTATGGCATCTTTGGGCTTGGCTTTTTCGTTTACTTCCTGGGTGGCGAAATCGACCAGCTATTTTTTAGCGACACGCTGCCCAGCCCGACCTTCGGTACGCCGGGACTGCTGTGGTCTTCGCTGACGCTGGCGCTGCTGACCCTGCCGGTCGTTATTGTGGCGACGGAAGAAGGACTGGCGCGTATTCCGGCCACCCTGCGTGAGGGCAGCATGGCGCTTGGCGCAACGCGAGCAGAAACGCTGCGCCGTGTCGTGATACCGGCGGCCAGCCCGGCAATTATGACGGGACTGATCCTTGCAGTCGCGCGCGCAGCGGGTGAGGTAGCTCCCTTAATGCTGGTGGGCGTCGTCAAGGTGGCGCCGAGTCTGCCTGTTGATGGGACGTTTCCCTACCTTCACCTCGACCAGAAATTCATGCACCTGGGCTTTCATATCTACGACGTGGGTTTTCAAGCCCCTAATGTGGAAGCCGCACGGCCGCTGGTGTATGCGACGGCGCTGCTGCTAGTTGTTATTATCGCTGTGCTTAACATAACGGCGGTGACCTTGCGCAACCGCATACGCGAGCGTTACAAAGCGCTGGAAAGCTAGGAAAAGGAGCTGCTTGACGATAGCTTGGCATGACGATGAAAAACCACCCGATAGACATCGCGTCCCTGCAGCGTAAGGGCGCCTCCGCGCAGGGCCCGGATGCCGAGTTCAGCCTGCGGGTAGACACATTGAACTTGTATTACCAGCGCGAGAACCAGGCGCTACACAATATTAGCGTGGACATACCGAAACGCCGCGTTACTGCCTTTATTGGCCCCAGCGGATGTGGCAAGTCCAGCCTGCTGCGCTGCTTCAATCGTATGAACGACCTGGTAGATCACTGCCGGGTGAGCGGGCAGATTTTGCTGAACGGCGAGGATATCTATGGGCCTGACGTAAATCCTTCATCACTGCGGCGGCGGGTGGGCATGGTTTTCCAAAAACCCAACCCCTTTCCTATGTCCATATTCGAGAACGTGGCCTATGGCCTTAGAATCCAGGGTATCCGGCGCAATCGTGTGCTCGATGAGATTGTTGAACGCGCACTCCGAGCCGCTGCGCTCTGGGACGAGGTCAAGGACAGGCTAAACGAAAGCGCGCTGGCCCTGTCGGGCGGACAGCAGCAGCGTCTGGTGATAGCACGCACGATAGCCATTGAGCCAGAGGTTCTCCTGCTGGACGAGCCTGCGTCTTCCCTGGACCCTATTTCTACACTGAAGATCGAGGAGCTCATCTATGAGCTCAAATCGCGCTACACGATTTTGATCGTGACCCATAACATGCAGCAGGCTGCCCGCGTGTCAGATAAAACCGCATTTATGGATATGGGGCACTTGATTGAATTCGACGACACAGACACACTGTTTACCAACCCTATGCACAAGCAGACCGAGGACTACATCACCGGGCGTTACGGTTGATGTCTCCCGGGAGGATCACGTGGTACAACAGGACAGCTACAGGCAGCATATATCCGCCCAGTTCAATGCCGAGTTAGAGGGCGTGAAAAATCACCTCTTGGAGATGGGTGGTAAGGTTGAGCAGCAACTGGCCAACGGTGTTGAGGCGGCGCTCAGCCTCGATACCGGCATAGCCGAGCAGGTCGTCGCTGAAGATAGCGAAGTCAACCAGATGGAAAAAGCTATCGACGATGAGTGCTCCCGAATTCTGGCCAGGCGTCAGCCGGCCGCCAGTGATTTAAGACTGGTCCTGGCAGTGGCGAAAATCACCACGGATTTGGAGCGTATCGGCGATGAGGCGTCGAAGATAGCCAGGCAGGCCATTCGCCTGTCTGAACAGGCTCAGTCGCCGAGTAATTTTGTGGAACTTCGCCATATCGGGGGCTATGTTTCAGGCATGTTGCGCGGTGCACTCGACGCCTTCGCGCGTCTGGATGTGGATATGGCCTTGTCGGTGTTGCGTGAGGACACCACCGTTGACGGCGAATACAGTTCAGCCATGCGCAGCCTGGTCACTTTCATGATGGAAGATCCGCGTAATATCAGCCCGGTTTTAGACGAAATGTGGGCGCTGCGTAGTCTGGAGCGCGTCGGTGATCATTCGGCAAACATTGCGGAGCAGGTGATTTACCTGGTACAGGGTCTGGATGCGCGCCATGTTGATCTCGAGCAATTACAGGATCAGGTTGAAGGGCGGTCCTGAGGTCTTTGCGCGCGCTTGCACTGCCTAGGCGCTTCGGTACAATACGCCCCCTTCGGGCCCGGCCCGAGTTGCGTCCCCTTCGTCTAGTGGCCTAGGACACCGCCCTTTCACGGCGGGAACAGGGGTTCGAACCCCCTAGGGGACGCCATGTATAGGGCACCGCGTCAGCGGTGTACACTGGACCCGGCCCGAGCCGGGTTTTTTGTGCTTGTTAAACGGGTGTTGAGGCTATGAGTCAATACTGGAGTGAGCTGGTCAGGCGCCTGGACCCCTACGTTCCGGGAGAACAGCCCCGTGCGCAAAAACTGGTCAAGCTCAATACCAATGAAAACCCATACCCGCCATCACCCCGTGTTATGGAGGCTATTGCAGCTGTTAGCGAGTCTCAGCTGGCGCGTTATCCTGATCCGGAGTCCAAACAGCTGCGTGAGGCCTTTGCAGATCGAGCTGGTCTGTCTGCCGAAGAGGTTTTTGTAGGCAACGGCTCCGATGAGGTGCTTGGGCATACCTTTCAAGCGCTACTGAAACAGTCACTGCCGATTCGATTCCCCGATATCAGTTACAGCTTTTATCCCGTGTGGTGCAAGCTCTACGGGATCGAGTTCGAAACCATGCCGCTGTCCGCTGACTTTCGGATCGACCCCGGCGCCTACGTCGGAGACTGTGGTGGGATTATTGTGCCGAATCCCAATGCACCAACTGGCATCGGATTGTCTCTGGACAAGGTAAGGCAGCTGCTGGATGGCTGCACGGAAAGCGCCGTCGTCATCGATGAGGCCTATGTAGATTTTGGCGCTGAGTCTGCCACTCGCCTGGTACGGGATTATCCGAACCTGCTTGTTGTACAAACACTGTCTAAATCACACTCCCTCGCGGGACTCAGGGTTGGTGCGGCTTTCGGTCAGCGCCCCTTGATCGAGGCCCTTGAGCGGGTTAAGAATTCCTTTAATTCCTATCCACTGGATGCCGTGGCTCAGGCCGCTGCCATGGCCGCGCTGCAGGATGAGGCTTACCTGCAGTCGGCCTGCGCGAGGGTAGTTCGTAATCGCGACCTGCTCGTTGACAGGCTTGGGGTTATGGGCTTTGACGTGTTGCCGTCGGTCGCTAACTTTCTGTTTGTCCATCACCCGGATCATGAAGCCGCCACGCTCTTCAAGGCCTTGCGGGACAGGGGGGTTATCGTCCGCTATTTTGACCGCCCAAGAATTTCCGGGCATCTACGCATCAGCGTCGGTTCAGAGGAAGACTGCAAGGCGCTGCTCGAAGCCCTCGCCGAGATAGTATGACGCCCCTCAGCAGCGGCGAAGGACGACGCTACCGATGGAGTAGCCGGCGCCGAACGAACACAATACCCCGAGGTCGCCGGGCTGGAGATCATCGTGGTAGCAGTGGAAAGCGATGATGGAGCCCGCTGAGCTCGTGTTCGCGTAGCGGTCGAGAATAGTAGGCGCTTCGATTTCGGTGGCTTCTCGGCCGAGTACTTTTCTCGAGATCAGCTGGTTCATCGATAGGTTGGCCTGGTGTAGCCACATCCGCTTCAACTCGGCAGGCGCGATATCGAGCTGCTCCAACTGAGAAGAGATCTGGCTGGCGACGGCCGGGCAAACCTCTTTGAATACTTTGCGTCCCTCCTGCACAAACAGCTTGTCAGGCTGACCGATGCCTGACTCATCACCACGGTTGAGGAAGCCGAAGTTGTTGCGAATATTGTTTGAGTAAATGGTCCGCAGCTTACTGTCGACAATTTCAAACTGAGACTCTGATGACGCGGTGTCACGGGTTTCAACCACTACCGCTGTGCACACGTCGCCAAAGATAAAGTGGGAATCGCGATCGCGGAAGTTCAAATGACCAGAGCAGATTTCCGGGTTGAGCATAAGAACACAGCGTGCCGTACCTGCCGCGAGGGTGTCTCGCGCCTGCTGAATCCCGAATGTGGCGGAAGAGCAGGCGACATTCATATCGAAGCCATAGCCATCGATACCCAGGGCCGATTGGATTTCCACCGCCATTGCAGGATAGGGTCGTTGCATGTTGGACGCAGCAACGATAACCGCGTCGATGTCCTCGGGCTGCTTGCCGGCCTTCGCCATAGCTTCTTTGGCGGCCGGGATGGCCATTTCGCACTGGATCGAGGGAGCCTCGTTGGGCCTGTCAGGGATTCGAGGGGCCATTCTGCCGGGATCGAGAATCCCCTGCTTGTCGACAACATAACGGGATTTTATGCCCGATGCCTTTTCGATAAAGTCGGCAGAAGAAGGCTCAAGGGGAGCTTCATCGCCCGCGGCAATGGCGCTGGCGTGCGCCTCGTTGTGCAGGGCGACGTGACGATTGAAGGACTCGACGAGTTCTTCATTACTGATGGCGTTAGGTGGCGTATACAGCCCGGTGCCACTGATTACGCTAGCAGGCATGGGCCCGCCGTTCAGCGCTGTTCTACCGGCACGTAGTCCCGCAGCGCATGCCCCGTGTAAAGCTGTCTCGGGCGACCGATGCGGTAGCTGCCTGAAATCATTTCATTCCAATGGGCGATCCAGCCCACGGTGCGGCCAACGGCAAAAATCACGGTGAACATGCTGGTGGGGATACCGATGGCTTTCAGAATGATGCCGGAGTAGAAGTCGACGTTCGGGTAGAGCTTTTTCTCGATGAAATAGTCATCCGACAGGGCGATCTCCTCGAGACGCTTGGCTATTGCCAGCAGCGGGTCGTTCTCTATACCAAGTTCGGCGAGCACCTCGTCTGCGGCCTGTTTCATCACTTTGGCGCGCGGGTCAAAGTTCTTGTAAACGCGGTGGCCGAAGCCCATGAGGCGGAAGGGATCATTCTTATCCTTGGCTCTTGCAACGTACTCGTCGATACGTGAGACATCGCCGATTTCTTCGAGCATCTCCAACACGGCCTCGTTAGCGCCCCCGTGCGAGGGGCCCCACAGGGCGGCGATGCCGGAGGCAATGCAGGCGAAGGGGTTGGCGCCCGAGGAGCCGGCAAGGCGCACCGTCGAGGTTGATGCATTCTGTTCGTGGTCAGCGTGCAGGAGGAAAATCCGGTCCATGGCCTTGGCAAGTACCGGACTTACCTTCGTGGGCTCACAGGGAGTTCCAAACATCATGTGTAGGAAGTTTTCTGAATAGTTCAGCGAGTTGTCCGGGTACATGAAAGGCTGGCCGATCGAGAATTTGTAGCACATGGCCGCAATGGTGGGCATTTTTGCAATCAGGCGGAAGGCCGCTACCTGGCGATGATGCTCATCGGAGATATCGAGTGAATCATGGTAGAAGGCGGAGAGTGCACCTACCACGCCACACATGATGGCCATTGGATGCGCGTCACGCCGAAAGCCATTGTAGAAGGTCCTAATCTGCTCGTGGACCATCGTGTGATTGTGCACCATGTCCACGAAGGCCTTCTTTTCGGCGGCATTCGGCAGCTCACCGTAAAGCAGCAGGTAACACGTCTCCAAATAGTCAGAATGCTCTGCCAGCTGGTCGATCGGGTAGCCCCTGTGCAAGAGTACGCCCTTGCCACCATCGATGTAGGTAATCTGGGATTCACAGGCGGCGGTCGAGACAAACCCCGGGTCATAGGTAAACATCCCCTTGGCCGTCAAGCCACCCACATCCACAACGTCAGGGCCGATCGTGCCGGAATAGACGGGCAGCTCGACGGGCTCGTCCAATCCATCGATGGACAGGGTCGCTTTGGTATCGCTCATAGGGGGTCCTGCAATGCAATGCTTTGGGGCCGTCCACTATAGAGTTCTCAGTCTTTTTGTCAATTGATCGGGCGCGATTTGAGGCTATCTGCAGCCACTTTGAATGCAACTGCATCAAACACGTTCGGCGAAGATAGCGACATGTAAGTCGCCGGGTAGCAGGGACCTGCGAGCCCGGCAGAGGTTTGAATTCACCGGTCTAAGTCCTTATAATTCCGCGCGTTTTGTCCGGCTTACGCCGCATTCGGCCGCACACCGGCACTGTGTCACCGGCGGATGATTTCGCTATGATTATTTTGACGATACTGTCTTCGCCAGCGGGCCGTTATGGCATCGCACACGAGCATATTTTGGAGTCAACGACATGACAGCACTTCGCAAGATTTCTTTTGACGGCGTCATCGTCGGTGGTGGCGGCGCTGGCATGCGCGCGGCCCTGCAGCTGGCGCAGTCGGGCTACAAAACCGCGGTCATCTCCAAGGTGTTTCCGACCCGCTCGCACACGGTGTCCGCCCAGGGCGGCATTACCTGCGCCATTGCCAGCGCTGACCCCGATGACGATTGGCGCTGGCACATGTACGACACGGTCAAGGGCTCTGACTACATTGGCGATCAGGATGCCATTGAATACATGTGTAGCGTAGGCCCCGAGGCCATCTTCGAGCTCGAGCACATGGGCCTGCCATTTTCGCGCACCGACGAAGGGCGCATCTACCAGCGCCCCTTCGGCGGGCAGTCAAAGAATTTCGGGGAGGGCGGCCAGGCTGCACGAACCTGCGCTGCAGCCGATAGGACGGGTCACGCCCTGCTGCACACCCTATACCAGGGCAACGTCAAGAACGAGACCGTCTTCCTTAACGAGTGGTTCGCCACAGACCTGGTCAAGAACCAGGACGGGGCGGTGGTTGGCGTGATCGCCATCAGCATTGAGACAGGCGAAACCGTTTATGTGGAATCCAAGGCCACGGTATTCGCAACCGGCGGCGCTGGACGGATTTATGCGTCCACCACCAACGCCCATATCAATACGGGAGACGGCATCGGCATGGCCATGCGCGCTGGGTTCCCGATGCAAGACATGGAGATGTGGCAGTTTCACCCCACGGGTATCCATGGTGCAGGGACCTTGGTGACCGAGGGCTGCCGTGGCGAGGGCGGGTACCTGATTAATAAGGATGGTGAGCGTTTCATGGAACGTTACGCACCGAACGCCAAGGATCTTGCCGGCCGCGACGTGGTGGCTCGCTCCATGGTGCTGGAAATACTCGAGGGGCGCGGCTGCGGACCCGAGGGAGACCATGTTTATCTGAAGCTCGACCATCTCGGCGAAGATGTTCTGGAGAGCCGACTTCCGGGTATTCTTGAGCTGTCCCGCACCTTTGCCCACGCAGACCCCGTGAAAGAGCCGATTCCCGTGGTGCCGACCTGCCACTACATGATGGGCGGCATCCCCACCAATATCCATGGCCAGGCACTAACCATGGATGCTGCGGGCAATGATGAGATCATCCCGGGGCTCTACGCCTGCGGTGAAGCGGCTTGCGTGTCTGTTCACGGCGCCAATCGTTTGGGTGGCAACTCGCTGTTGGACCTTGTGGTCTTTGGGCGCGCCTCGGGCCTCTTCATCGAGTCAGCCCTGCGTGACGGGATCGAGCTGCGTGAAGCCAGTGATTCGGACGTTGAGCACGCTAACGCCCGGCTTGAGCGCTTGAATAATTCTGAGGGCGGCGAGAAAGCGGCTGCCCTGCGCAAGGAACTCCAAAGCATCATGCAGAACCACTTCGGCGTGTTCCGCAAGGGCGAGTTTATGGAAGAGGGCGTCAAAAAGCTGGAAGAATTGCGCCCGCGGATCGAGAGCGTGGAGCTTGCTGACAAAAGCAGCGCCTTTAATACAGCCCGCATCGAAGCACTTGAGTTGCAGAACCTGCTCGAAGTGGCCGAGGCTACGGCAATATCTGCCCTGCAGCGGACTGAAAGCCGCGGCGCTCATGCGCGCGAGGATTTGCCCGACCGCGATGATGAAAACTGGTTGTGTCATTCAATCTATGACCCACAAACCCGCCAACTGGGCAAGCGAGGCGTGAATTTCACGCCGCAAACCGTCGATACCTTTGAACCCAAAATTCGTACCTACTGATAATCACGCCAGGGCACCGTTGAAGCAAGAGGCATAGCCAAGATGTTGCAAGTAAGTATTTATCGCTACAACCCGGAACAGGACGCCGAACCGCGCATGCAGGACTTCCAGGTCGATACGCAGGGCAAAGACCTGATGGTATTGGATGTGCTGGAAATGCTCAAAGCCGAGGACACGACGCTGGTTTACCGCCGCTCATGTCGGGAAGGTGTGTGTGGTTCAGATGGCATGAACATGAATGGCAAGAACGGCCTTGCCTGTATCACGCCTCTGTCAGAATCGGTGAAGGGCAACAAGTTAGTCATCCGGCCGCTGCCTGGCCTGCCGGTGATCCGCGATCTCGTGGTCGATATGAGTATGTTTTATGCGCAGTACGAGAAGGTTCAGCCCTATCTTCAGAATGAGACGCCCCCTCCGGGCATCGAGCGCCTGCAAAGCCCGGAAGACCGCGCCAAGCTGGACGGCCTCTATGAGTGTATTCTCTGCGCCTGCTGTTCTACTGCCTGTCCTTCTTTTTGGTGGAACCCGGATCGTTTTATAGGGCCATCAGGTCTGCTGCAGTCCTACCGCTTCCTTGCGGACAGCCGCGACACAGCGACGGCAGATCGCCTGTCAAACCTGGACGACCCCTTCAGCGTGTTCCGCTGCCATGGCATCCAGAACTGCGTTAACGTCTGTCCGAAGGGTTTGAACCCCACCCGGGCCATCGGCCATATACGCCACATGTTGCTCGCGCGGCCCAGCTAAGGTAGGGTCGCGTTCCAGCAGCCCGTCACGAGAGCGGGCATAGACAAAAGGGCGCCAGAACTGCATGCTGGCGTACCGTAGAAAGCTCCCGGCCCAAGCCGGGTCGGCGGCGCCGCAATGCGCTGCTAAACTGTGTAGCTAACGCCGGTTATCCGGCCTCTCTCGTTCCCGGTAGGGTGGAAATGCAAGAAGGATCAATGGAGTTCCTGTGGCGGAGTTCGCATATAGCGGGCGGCAATGCCACGTATGTTGAGGACTTGTACGAGTCCTATCTCAAAGACCCCAACGGCGTGCCCGAGCAGTGGCGCGACTATTTCGACAAGTTACCGCTGGTGGAATCCGGTATCAGCCAGGTCGCCGATATACCGCATTCCACGATTCGCGATCGTTTTGCCCGCATTAGTAAGATGCGCGTCCGCACTGAGGCAACGGTGCAGCACGAGTCGCAGGCGACTGAGCACGAGCGCAAGCAGGTACGCGTTGTACAGCTCATTTCTGCCTATCGTCAGCGAGGCCATCAGAAGGCTGAGCTTGACCCGCTTGGCCTCAAGGCCCGGCCAGCAGTACCGGATCTGGATCTTGGCTATCACGAGCTGTCGGAGGCGGATTACGACACGGTATTCCAGGTGGGTAGCCTGCATATCGGCAAAGCTGATGCCACCCTCGGTGAAATCCATCAGGCGCTCGAACAGACTTACTGTAAGTCCGTTGGCGCCGAATTCATGCATATCACGGATACCGACCAGCGCCACTGGATAATGACCCGCATGGAGTCGGTGCGCTCGGCACCCGACTACGGCAACGAAGTTCGCGAACAGCTCCTGCGTCGCCTGATAAAAGCTGAGGGCCTCGAAAAGTCTCTTGGCTCCAAGTATCCAGGCACGAAGCGTTTCGGACTTGAGGGTGGCGAGAGCCTCATCCCTATGCTTTCGGAGATGGTCCAGCGCACCGGCTCATACGGCGCCCGGGAGGTGGTCATTGGCATGGCTCATCGCGGCCGCCTGAATGTCCTGGTTAACATCTTTGGCAAAAACCCCGCCGAACTGTTCGACGAGTTCGAGGGTAAGGCGACCTACGAGAGCTCAGGTGACGTTAAGTACCACCAGGGTTTTTCCTCCAACGTCATGACGCCCGGCGGCGAATTGCACCTGGCGCTCGCATTTAACCCCTCTCACCTGGAGATCGTCTCGCCTGTGGTGGAAGGCTCAGTGCGAGCGCGACAGGACCGACGCGGCAATACCGATGGCTCAGCCGTGGTCCCCGTCGTTATTCACGGCGACGCTGCCTTTGCCGGGCAGGGCGTTGTTATGGAGACCTTTCAGATGTCCCAGACCCGGGCTTACAAGACCGGTGGGACCATACATATCGTTCTCAACAACCAGGTCGGCTTCACCACCAGCCTGCGCGAAGATGCCCGCTCCACCGAGTACTGCACGGACGTGGCGAAAATGGTTCAGGCGCCAATCTTCCACGTTAACGCGGATGACCCTGAGGCAGTTCTCTTCGTCACTCAGCTGGGGGTCGACTTCCGCAATGAGTTCAAAAAAGATGTGGTGATTGACCTGGTCTGTTACCGACGCCGCGGCCACAACGAGGCTGACGAACCCTCCGTAACGCAGCCCTTGATGTACCAGGCGATTCGCAGTCACAAGTCGACTCGCGATCTTTATGCGGCTCGCCTGATCGCGGCGGGGGTGATAAGCGCGGAGCAGGATCAGTCACTGGTCGATGGCTATCGCGACTCGCTGGACCGGGGGGAACCACTGGTGAGCAGCCTGGTCTCGAAGCCTGACGAAAGCACCTTCGTAGACTGGCGACCCTACCTGGGGCACAAGTGGACGCTCGCCTGTGACACCACGATGGACATGCAGGAATTGCAGGCACTGGGGCACGATACTAACGTCGCTCCAGAGGGCTTCCCCATTCAACGGCAGGTGAACAAGATTCTTGAGGACCGACGTAAAATGGCGGCCGGCGCCATGCCGGTCAACTGGGGCATGGCTGAGACCCTGGCCTACGCTACCCTGTTGAAGGCCGGGTATCCCGTAAGGCTTACCGGCCAGGACGTTGGACGAGGCACGTTTTCGCACCGCCATGCCGTGCTCCATAACCAGAAGGAAGAGGGCACCTACGCCCCATTGCAGCACATCAGCTCGGAGCAGGCAGAATTCACCATTCACGACTCCCTGCTGTCCGAGGAGGCTGTACTGGCCTTTGAGTACGGCTATGCGACAACCTCGCCGACCGGGCTGGTGATATGGGAAGCACAGTTCGGCGATTTTGCTAACGGTGCGCAGGTGGTGATTGACCAGTTCATCACCTCCGGAGAGCACAAGTGGCAGCGCCTCTGCGGCCTCACCATGCTGCTGCCGCACGGCTACGAAGGACAGGGCCCCGAACACTCCTCGGCGCGCCTGGAGCGCTTCATGCAATTATGTGCAGAGCACAATATACAGGTGTGCATGCCGACCACCCCAGCACAGGTTTATCACATGCTGCGCCGGCAGGCGATTCGCCCCTTGCGCAAGCCGCTCGTGGTGATGTCCCCGAAGAGTCTGCTCCGGCATAAGGAGGCGATCTCCACCCTGGAAGAGCTGGCCCATGGGCGCTTCCATAACGTACTTGCCGAGACCGATACGCTGGACCCTGAAAAGGTTCAGCGTGTCATCATGTGCAGTGGCAAGGTGTATTTTGATCTGCGTGCCGCAAGGCGGGAGCGCGAGCTCGACAACATTGCCATCATCCGCATGGAGCAGCTCTATCCCTTCCCGGAAACTGAGCTGCTGGACGCGCTCAGTGCCTATCCGAATCTGGAAGATGCCGTCTGGTGCCAGGAAGAGCCCATGAACCAGGGCGCGTGGTATGCAAGCCAGCACCATATGCGCCGCGTCATCGCCCGCCACAAGGTCGACGTCTACCTGCGGTACATTGGGCGAGACGCCTCAGCGGCGCCGGCGGCGGGCTATATGGCGCTGCATATGGAGCAGCAGAACACATTCATCAACGAAGCCCTCGGACCCATGCCCTGGGGCAATTGAATAGCGAACACTATTCGATCCGCGTAGCTAAGGACTGAACATGTCAATTGAAATCAAGGCGCCCGCGTTCCCTGAGTCGGTGGCTGATGGAGAGATTGCCGCCTGGCATAAACAGGAGGGTGAAGCCGTCGCCCGGGACGAATTGATCGTCGAAATAGAGACCGACAAGGTCGTGATGGAGGTTGTTGCGCCCTCAGACGGCGTTATTGGCCAGATTCACGCCGCTGAAGGCGATACCGTGCAGAGTGAACAGCTGCTGGCAACGCTCAGTGAAGGCGAGAGTGCGGCGAGCCCTGCACCGGCACCCGCAGCCGCCGCAGAGGCGCCTGAGCAGGCGTCAACTGCCGAGGCGAATGCCGAGGCCATGATGGGGCCGGCCGCCCGCCAGCTGGTCGAGGAACATCACCTGGACGTCAGCCAGATTACTGGCACAGGCAAAAACGGCCGCATCACCAAAGAGGACATCGTTTCCTTTATGAAGTCCGGAGCGGCCGAAGCGCCAGCCGCAGCGCCTGTCTCTGCCCCAGCACCCGCGCCAGCGCCTGCGCCGAGCGCTGACACAGTGCCCGCAGGACCTACTAGCGAGCGTATTGAAAAGCGCGTGCCCATGACGCGGATGCGGGCCCGCATTGCCGAGCGCTTGCTGGACGCGACCCAGGAAACCGCCATGTTAACCACCTTTAACGAGGTGAACATGGCGCCGGTGATGGCCTTGCGCGCGAAATATAAAGATCATTTTGAGAAGACCCACAACGGTACGCGGCTTGGTTTCATGGGTTTCTTCGTCAAGGCCGCATGCGAGGCACTGAAGCGCTTCCCGGAGGTTAACGCATCGATCGATGGCAAGGACGTTGTCTACCACGGCTATCAGGACATTGGTGTCGCCGTATCCACAGAGAATGGCCTCGTTGTCCCCGTTCTTCGGGACGCAGACTTTATGAGCCTGGCCGATGTCGAGGCTACGATCCGGGACCTTGGCCTGAAGGCGCGCGATAACAAGCTCACCATCGATGAAATGACCGGTGGCACATTCACGGTCACGAATGGCGGAGTATTTGGTTCACTGCTATCGACGCCTATTCTTAACCCCCCGCAAACCGCGATCCTGGGCATGCACAAGATTCAGGAGCGTCCAATGGCAGTTAATGGCGAGGTCGTGGTTCTGCCGATGATGTATCTGGCACTGTCCTATGACCATCGCCTGATTGATGGCAAGACGGCAGTGCAATGCCTGGTCGCCATCAAGGATCTTATCGAGGATCCCGCGCGGATCCTGCTGCAACTCTGAGGAAGATTTAAGCACTATGTCCGAACAGTATGATGTTGTTGTAATCGGTTCCGGCCCGGCCGGATATGTCGCTGCGATCAAGGCGGCTCAGCTGGGTATGAAGACGGCTTGCGTTGAGAAATGGCTCGATGAGAAGGATAGCGTTAAGCTGGGTGGTACCTGCCTTAACGTAGGCTGCATACCCTCCAAGGCGCTCCTTGACTCAAGCTATAAGTTCGCCGAAGTCCGTGACCACTACGCGGAGCACGGCATTGGCGTGACCAATCCGGAAATTGACGTTTCGGCCATGCTCAAGCGCAAGGAGAAAATTGTCGGGCAATTGACTGGCGGCGTGGCGGGCCTTTTCAAACACAACGGGGTAACGCCGATCGCGGGCAGCGGCAAAGTGCTGGCTGGCGCTAAAGTTGAAGTGACCGACAAGGACGGCAAAGTTGAGGTCCTCGACGCCGGGAATGTCATCATCGCCGCCGGTTCAGTCCCGGTAGAAATCCCGCCAGCCCCCACCGACAACGAAATGATCGTCGACTCGACCGGCGCGTTGGAATTCACAGAGGTGCCGGGCAAGCTCGGTGTTATCGGGGCGGGCGTTATCGGATTGGAATTGGGCTCTGTGTGGGGCCGGCTCGGTGCTGAGGTCATTGTGCTGGAAGCGCTGGAGGACTTTCTGCCGATGATGGATGTGCAGGTGGCGAAAGAGGCCGCCAAGATCTTCAAGAAGCAGGGGCTGGACATCCGCCTCGGAACACGTGTCACAGGTGCCGAGGTCACTGATGGCAAGGTCGCCGTAACCTACAGCAATGCAGAGGGCGAGCATCAGGATGTGTTCGACAAACTGATTGTTGCCGTCGGCCGTCGGCCTCGCTCGGAGGAGCTACTTGCCTCAGACAGCGGCGTAACGCTGGACGAGCGAGGCTTCATCTATGTCAACGATTTCTGTGAAACCGAGGCACCCCACGTTTACGCGGTGGGGGATGTCGTCCGCGGGCCGATGCTGGCCCACAAGGGCTCGGAGGAGGGGGTCATGGTCGTCGAGCGCATCGCCGGCAAGCCGATGCAGGTGAACTATGACACCATCCCGTCAATCATCTATACACACCCCGAGATCGCCGCAGTTGGCAAGACCGAACAAGAGCTTAAGGCGGAGGGGATCGAATACAAATCAGGGACATTCCCCTTTGTCGCCAATGGCAGGGCGCTGACATCGAGCGATTCGGATGGACTGGTGAAGATGCTGGCCGACGCGGAAACAGATCGCATTCTGGGCTGTCACGTGATCGGGCCAGCAGCTGCAGATCTGGTACAGCAGGTGGTGATAGCAATGGAGTTCGGATCGAGCGCAGAAGATCTGGCCTTAACCGTGTTTGGTCACCCCACTGTCTCGGAGGCGGTGCATGAGGCCGCTCTGGCCGTTGACGGGCAGGCAATTCATATTGCCAATCGAAAGCGGCGCAAATAGCTGCGGCGTTGCCTGAGGTTGGAAAATAAAGGACAATCGCCGGCGCACCAGACGTCGGCCTCCATGGGTCTTGGTCGCGATGACTGGGCGACTCGTCAAGCCTGCGACCCCGTATTTCTTTAGACAGACAAGACAGGACAAAGCATGAATCTTCATGAGTACCAGGGCAAACAGCTGTTTGCTGAATATGGCCTGCCGGTATCCAAAGGCTACGCTGTTGATACGCCGGTGGACGCAGCGGAGGCGGCCGACCTCATCGGCGGCGACATGTGGGTGGTGAAAGCGCAGGTTCACGCTGGCGGCCGTGGTAAGGCAGGCGGCGTGAAACTGGTGAAAAGCAAGGACGAAATACGCGAGTTTGCGACCCAGTGGCTAGGCAAAAACCTGGTTACCTATCAGACCGACGAGAATGGTCAGCCGGTTAGCAAGATACTTGTGGAGTCCTGCACGGATATCGCCGAAGAACTCTATCTGGGTGCGGTGGTAGATCGCTCCTCACGACGCATCGTATTTATGGCGTCCACAGAGGGCGGCGTAGAAATTGAAAAGGTCGCCGAGGAGACGCCGGAAAAAATCCTGCGGGCTACGATCGATCCCCTGGTGGGGCCACAGCCTTTCCAGGGTCGCGACCTGGCCTTCAAGCTGGGGCTCGAGGGCGACCAGATCAAACAGTTCGTCAAGATTTTCATGGGTCTTGCCCAGATGTTCCTCGACAAGGACCTGGCGCTGATCGAAATTAATCCGCTGGTCATTACTGAGCAGGGCAACCTGCACTGCCTGGATGCGAAGATCGGTGTGGACGGCAACGCCCTGTATCGACAGAGCCAGCTGCGCGAGATGCACGACCCGAGCCAGGAGGACGAGCGCGAGGCCCACGCAGCGGCCTGGGAGCTCAACTATGTCGCCCTCGACGGCAACATTGGCTGCATGGTCAACGGCGCCGGCCTCGCCATGGGCACCATGGACATCGTGGCGCTTCACGGTGGCTTCCCCGCCAACTTCCTAGACGTGGGCGGTGGCGCCACCAAGGAGCGCGTATCCGAGGCCTTCAAGATCATTCTTTCCGATGACAACGTGAAGGCCGTTCTCATCAACATCTTTGGCGGCATCGTGCGCTGCGACCTGATCGCAGAGGGCGTGATCGGCGCTGTCGAAGAAGTCGGCGTCACTGTGCCGGTCGTGGTACGCCTCGAAGGCAACAATGCGGAGCTGGGCAAAAAAGTCCTGGCTGAAAGCGGCCTGAATATTATTGCCGCAGAAAGTCTCACCGACGCTGCCAAGCAGGCGGTCGAAGCAGCGGGAGGAGCCGCCTGATGAGTATCCTGATCGACAAAAACACGAAGGTTATCTGCCAGGGCTTTACCGGCTCCCAGGGCACCTTCCACTCGGAGCAGGCCATTGAGTACGGCACGCAGATGGTCGGGGGCGTAACTCCCGGCAAAGGCGGCCAGGAGTACCTTGGCCTGCCCGTGTTCAATACCGTTGCGGAAGCGGTTGAAAGCACCGGAGCAGACGCCTCGGTCATCTACGTACCGGCACCGTTCTGCAAGGATTCCATTCTCGAAGCCGCGAATGCCGGCATCAAGTTGATCGTGTGCATCACCGAGGGCATTCCGACGCTGGATATGCTCGAAGCGAAAGTGAAGTGCGACGAACTCGGCGTGCGCCTGATTGGGCCGAACTGCCCGGGCGTGATTACCCCCGGCGAGTGCAAGATCGGCATTATGCCGGCGGCTATTCACCTGCCGGGCAAGGTCGGCATTGTCTCCCGTTCCGGTACGCTGACCTACGAGGCGGTGAAGCAGACGACCGACGCGGGCTATGGCCAGTCCACCTGCGTCGGCATCGGCGGCGACCCCATCCCCGGCTCGAACTTCATCGACATTCTCGAAATGTTCGAGAAGGACCCTGCCACGGAAGCCATTGTCATGATCGGCGAAATCGGCGGTACCGCCGAAGAGGAAGCTGCGGCCTACATCAAGGCGAATGTGACCAAGCCGGTGGTGTCCTACATCGCGGGCGTTACCGCGCCCAAGGGCAAGCGCATGGGCCACGCGGGTGCGATTATCTCGGGTGGTAAAGGCACGGCCGACGAAAAATTCGCCGCTCTCGAAGACGCCGGCGTCAAAACCGTCCGCTCCCTCGCTGAGATCGGTTCCGGCCTCGCCGAAATAACTGGTTGGTAAAGCCCTCGTCACCCCCGCGAAGGCGGAGTGGCCCGGCAATCCCGTCCAGTGTCTTTTTCGGTGAGTGCTTTACCCACCGCAGCAGGCACAAGGGGCTTTCTTTCAGAACACGCCGTAAACCCTTCCATGGGGGCTTCTCCTCGGCATCCATGCCTCACAGAGTTCTGAAAGAAAGCCCCTTGCGCCTGCCGCTCATCTCGTGACAGAGGCAAACATTCGTCCTAATCAGCCGACAGAGCCTGCCACTGAAGACTAGCCGCAGCTTTAATCCGCTCCGCGTCCTCAGCCAAAAGAACGCCTCTCTCCACCGCCGCATCCGCACTCTCAGCCACCGCCGCTTCATAGCCAGCCTGATCGACGTACAACATTGCCATCGTGGCTGCATCAAACAGCTGCGTTGTGCCGAAAGTGAAGCAAAAAGACCCGCCAGCCTGGCCTTCCCCGGAGAGCCTTGCCGCCGGTGCGTCTACGTATGGCGTTCGCAGCCCTCCGAGGACGTTACCCAACTCGTCCAGCTCAAAGGCCTCACCCGCATCATCGAGTTCCAGCAGTGGTACTGAGGCGGCAGGTTGGCCATCGCGCGCCCAGACTTCGAGGCTGCGCAGGGCGGCATTGACGATCCAGGGTCCTGGGCCATTGTTCTGCGGGCCATCGCATTGAATAACGCCCTCCACCGTATCTACCTCTTGAACCACGGCAAAGCTGGGATCTTCCCCGGTATCGCTACGCCCTGTGACGTTGGTGTACAGATCTGCATGTGACGTGCCCGCGGCCTCCCAGAGTCGAAACGCTTCGCTGTCCGGCTGCCGATGGATGACGCCGCCGAGTAGGAAAAGATCCGTCTCGGCTTGCAAGCTAATCACTGGTGCGCTGATATCGGTTCGAATCTCAAGCCGCGCTGGGCCCGGAATGAAGCCAGTGTCGCCCTGCGACAGCGGCGCGCTGTTACCGGTACGGCTGAGAATCAGATAGGCGTCATAGGGCTCGAATAGTGGGTGAAAGGCATTTACGTAGCTCGCCATACGGTTAGCAGACTGTGATTGGCCCACCGCAATCAACGTTTGCGGAACCAGGTCCCCAAGGACACCGGTTTGACTGCTTTCGCGCAGGACCCGAGCAACCTGGCTGTAGATGTCGTAAGAGTAGCTGTCGCCCGGGTGGGACAGTTCACCATAGCGTTCCGGGTTGGCAGCTTTGAGATACAAAGGAAGTGGCAGTGCGGCATTCTGCGCACCCTCGATACCTTCGAGCTGGGCAGAGACAAAAATCCAAACATGGCCCTGTCGTAGCGCTTCAGTGTGAGCAGCGTACCAGACAGGGGCTGTTTCGAAGCCCGCGCTCACGTTCTGCCACTCGACCACCACCGTGCCACTGAAGTCTGAGGCTGTGGAGGGGGCATAAACAACGATGCGGGAGCGGTAGGGTGCCATCGTTGACGGTTCGACGTCCCATTGGCCGTCTTCACCCAGTGCGTTGACGTTGCTGTAAGCAGTGGCCTCGCCCTCGAGGAAAAACTCGGTACGCTGGAAACCGACCGACTCCGGGCTGAAATTTGAATCCAGTACGGAAATGTCACCGTCAGGGGCAGGGGTCACGGCGGGCATGCTGATGCGCCCGAAGGGCTCGCTGATCGGCGCGCGATCCCACTGTTCGCCCGCTGCCTGCTTGATTCGTACGCCGTCGACACCCAGCAGGAAGCCGGCTTCGACTGCGCTGTCCACGGCGTCGCTGACAGCGGCTCGGTATGCGGCTCGGCTACCGTAGAGGTTCTCCAGTTCGGCCTGATCGAAGAGGCGGGTGGTACCAAAGAGGAAACACAGGGAATCGGTATTGTTGCCGACGCCAGACAGCTCCGCGGCGGGCGCGTCGGCATAGGGCGTGCGTATGCCGCCGAGGACGATGCCCTGGGCATCACGCGCCAGATCACCGGTGGACGGTTCAGTCTCGAAGCGTGGACCGTTTGGCGGCGCTTCGCCGCTACGGACCCAACGATCGAGTTTGTTAATCGCGGCATTCAATACCCAGACCATAAAACCGGTGTTGATCGGACGTTCGCAGGTCAGGAGGCCGGCGATGGTGCGCTGTTCGCGCATCAGCAGCGCCTCAGCGTCGTTGCCATCGTCAAAGCGGCCGGTGTTGAAGGAGTAATCGTCGTTGTGCGCCGTTGCGGCCGGTTCCCAGATGCGAATACTGGCTGAATCTTCCTGCAGGGGAATATACATGCCGTCTCGGGTTGTATCACCCTCTGCGCGCAACAGGAGGGCCGGTGCTGCAAGGTCATCCCGCAGTCGAGCGCCCCTTGGTGCTTCCACCAGGGCCTGTGGATCTTGTGACAGCGCGCTGCCATTGTTGCTGCTCTGAATCAGGAAGCCGTCATAAACCTGATACAGAGGCTGGATCGCGTTGTAATAGGTAATCAAACGGCTCGCGGATTGGGATTGCCCTATAGCGATTAGCCTGCGCGGTTCCAGGCTGCCCAACATCTCGCCACGCTCCAGTGCTGCACCCACCTGTGTGAAGATGTCGTAGGAAAAGCTGTCGCCCGGATGTTCCAGCGGGCCGTAGCGCGCAGGGTTGATGGCGTCCAGATGCAGGGGCGCGAGAGAGCGCTCGCTGCCCTCGATGCCGATGCGCTGGACCGTCACGAAGGCAATGGCATGCCCCCGCCTCAGCAATTCCAGATGCCCCCCTGCGTAGGTCACGGGCAGGTCGAAACCGACGGTTACGTTCAGCCATTCCACGTAGACGGAGCCGCTGAAGTCCGCGGCATCCTCCGGCCGATAGATCAGGACGCGGGTCCGGTAAGGGGCAGTCTCCAGCGGTTCTACCTGCCAACGACCATCCTCGCCCAGAGGCGCGACATCCCGGAACGCGGTTGCGTCGCCCTCGATGAAGTACTCCTGCTCCTCATAGCCGAAGCTGGACAGTGCAAAGAGCGTGGAATTCAGAAACGCAGAGCCGACCTCGGGCGGCGCCGTGACGGCGGCTTCGCCAGGGAGGAGGGTATCTGGGTCTTCGCTGATTCGCGTATCGCTGCCGTCGCTGCAGGCACTTAAGAGAGCGCAGAGTCCAAGCACGCGCCATAGAGATGTCGTCATATCGATCTTATGCAGTTATTTTCACGAATATGCCATGCGGAGCCTTGAAAAGTCACGCGCCCATCCCCATGCAGGGTGGTCATAATTGAACCGTCGAGCACCGCGAGGATTCTATGACCGCTGAAGTGAAGAAAGAGACCCTGGGCTTCCAGACTGAGGCGAAGCAGCTGCTTCACCTGATGATCCATTCCTTGTACAGCAACCAGGAAATCTTCCTGCGAGAGCTGATTTCCAACGCCTCAGACGCCATCGACAAGCTGCGTTTTGCCGCGCTGGCAGATGAAAGCCTGCTGGAAGGCGAGGGCGATTATCGTATCCAGGTCGATGTGGATAAGGATGCAAACACGATTACTATCAGCGATAACGGCATCGGGATGACGCGCGATGACGTTATTGAGCATCTGGGCACGATCGCAAAGTCAGGTACTGCGGCCTTCCTGGAGAGTCTGACCGGGGATCAGCAAAAAGATTCGCAGCTGATTGGCCAATTCGGCGTCGGCTTTTACTCGGCATTTATCGTCGCTGACCGTGTCGAAGTGCACACGCGTAAAGCCGGTGAAGCCTCAGACACAGGCGTTGTCTGGGAGTCCAGAGGAGAGTCGGAGTTTTCCGTGGAGGCGCGTGACAAGGCCGAGCGCGGAACTCAAATCACCTTATTCCTGAAGTCGGACAGCGAAGACTTCGCAGATGACTGGCGCGTGCGTAGCGTTATCAAGAAATACTCCGACCACATCTCAGTGCCGGTATTGATGGCAAAGCCTGAAATGCCACCAGCCAGCGAAGACGAGGGCGAAGAAACGCCGGATGAGCCTACGGCCCCCGAGTATGAACCCGTTAACTCTGCGACGGCGCTGTGGACGCGCGGCCGTTCTGATATCGGCGAAGATGAATACAAGGAGTTCTACAAGCACGTATCCCACGACTTTGAGGATCCGCTCACGTGGAGCCATAATCGCGTGGAGGGCAAGCTCGAGTACACCAGCCTACTGTATATCCCGCGTCGTGCCCCATTTGACATGTGGAACCGCGACATGGCCCGCGGCTTGAAACTGTATGTACAGCGCACCTTCATTATGGATGAGGCGGAGCAGTTCTTGCCCCTCTACCTGCGCTTCGTCAAAGGCATCGTTGATTCCAATGATCTTCCCTTAAACGTCTCGCGAGAGCTGCTGCAACAGGATAGCTCTGTCGAGTCAATGCGTAGCGCTCTGACCAAGCGGGTGCTCGACATGCTGGGCAAGTTGGCAAAATCCGAAAATGATGACTACGCCGGCTTCTGGCAGGAGTTTGGTCAGGTGCTCAAGGAAGGGCCGGCTGAAGATTTCGGCAACAAGGAGAAAATTGCCAAACTGCTTCGCTTCGCGACCACGCAGACCAACCTTGAGACTCAGGATCAGTCACTCGAAGACTACGTCGAGCGCATGCCTGAAGGCCAGGAGAAAATCTATTACGTGGTAGCAGAGAACTTCAATACGGCCAGGAATAGCCCGCATCTTGAGGTATTCCGGAAGAAGGGTCTGGAAGTATTGTTGCTCTCCGATAGAGTCGACGACTGGCTGATGAACCACCTGCAGGACTTCGACGGCAAGCCTTTCCAGGACGTCGCACGCGGTGCTCTGGAGCTGTCTACCGACAGTGAAGAAGACAAGGCTGAGCAGGAAAAACTGGAGAAGGACAGTGAGGATCTTGTGAGCCGAATTCAGGGCGTACTGGCTGAACAGGTGCAAGAGGTTCGCGCGACCTCTCGACTGACCGAATCTGCGGCCTGCCTGGTGGTTGGCGATCACGATATGGGTGCGCAGATGCGCCGCATTATGGAGCAGGCGGGCCAACCTGTGCCGGACAGCAAGCCTATTTTAGAGGTCAATCCCACGCATCCTCTCTTACGCATGCTCGATGAAGAACAGGATGAAGATCGGTTTGCCGACCTGGCCTCAGTGATATTTGATCAGGCTAATCTCGCCGAGGGCGGGCAGCTGGAGGATCCCGCTAGCTATGTTGCCAGGCTCAACCGTCTGTTGTTGCAGCTGAGCACCTGAACCTGGCGACCGGTGCTACACTGACGCTCCGCAGGATGGGGAGTTTATGACCCGCTGATGTTGATGACTATCTGGCGGCACGGCCAAGCAGGACAGGCTATGCGTGATAGCGAGCGGATTCTTACCTCGCAGGGCCGCACTGATTTGGCGACCGCTGTACCCAGGTATTTGGCCGCGTTGGGCAAGCGTGGCCTACCCACGCCCGACAGGCTCGTTTACAGTCGCTGGCGGCGAACCGCCGAAACAGCCCGGATCATCAACGCTGGCATGGGCCCGCTCACGATGGAACAGGCGGAGTGGCTAATACCCGGTTCAGGTATCGACGATGTCGCGAAGGCTATGGATCGTCACGATGATCATAACGGCGGTGTAACCGCGGAGCACTGGCTGCTGGTGTCTCACCAGCCCTTGGTTTCGCGACTCATCGACTATTTGCTCGGCTCCTATGGAGAAGTTCCACCCCTATCGCCAGGCGGCCTGTGTTGTCTGGAAGCGTCGCATTGTGGCGCTGGCGTCGGAACCCTGAAATTTTGGGCGATGGCGCCGTACTACGAGGTCAGTCTATGAGCGAAGACGCGCCCAGAGAACTTGGATGGCAGGCCGGCGGCTTGCATATCGCCGGGCTCGGCTGGGGCCAGCCGGGCGCGCGCCCGGTGTTGGCCCTGCACGGCTGGCTCGATAACGCCGCCAGCTTCAGCCAACTTGGTCCGCGCTTAATCGGCTGCGAATGCGTTGCCCTTGACCTCACGGGCCACGGTCGGAGTGCCCACCGCTCCACTGATGCGACTTACCAGATCTGGGATGATTTACCGCAAATCGCATCCGTCATCGATCAACTCGGCTGGCAGGAATTTGATCTCTTGGGACACTCGCGTGGCGCAGTTATTGCCTGCTTGCTGGGCGCGGCGATGCCTGAGCGGGTCAAGCGGCTGGTTTTACTTGACGGCATTGGGCCTTATCCAGCTGGCGAGGAAAGTGCTGACCAGCGCCTGCGAAAGTTCATCGATGATCGACAGCGTTTGCTCGCGAGAGAGCTGAAGGTTTATGACACGGAACAGGAGGCCATAACGGTACGGCAGGCACAGGATAAGATGCCTCCCGAGGCCGCCGCTTTAATCTCACGACGGAACCTGCGGGCTGGGCCCGCAGGCTTTGGCTACAGCTGGAGTACGGATCCTCGCCTCCGCGGCACCTCTGCGGTCAAGTTCAGCCAGGCACAGGTTGAAGAGATCTGGCGGAGCCTGAGTATGCCGGGGCTGCTGCTCCTTGCGGACCCCGGTCAAAACTATGCCGGCATGCGGGAGTGGGCTACCGGCGTCGCAGAATCCATGCCTGACATGCGCGTTGAAACCTTTGCAGGTGGTCATCACTTCCACATGGAGGCGGCTGCCGCTGAGATCGCTGGTCGCATCGTGGAATTTTTGCAAGAATCGGTCCCATGAGATTTGCGCTGAAACCCCTTATTGGCATCCTGTTCATTTTAGTTACCTCCAGCTTGAAAGCAGATCCGCTGGATAGCGTAGTGGCCGGCGTCGAGGCTTTTCCCCATGTCACCAGCGTCGACGTCGCCGAGCGCGAGGTAAGGGATTATGAGGTGGGCCTGGGTGCGCTGAATAAAATACGCGGGGTGTGGCGCTTCAAGGACAGCGAAAGGATTAGCGGCGCCCTGACCCGTCATACCTGGCAGGTGGTTGATGGGTACAGCTCTGAAGAGGTCCTTAAGGATATAGAAGCGGCCCTCGATAAGGAGGCTGCCCTTGAGCTGCTGTTTACTTGCGACGGCCGTGCCTGTGGCCACGGTGCTCAGTGGGCAAATCGGGTGTTCGGTCAGCGCATCCTTTACGGTCGCGATGACCTGCAGCGCTACCGCGTGTTTGCCTTCGGCGAGAGCCGGCTTCTGCTGTACGCCTCGGCACGCACCCTCGACCGGCAATACCTGCACGTGGAAACATTGCGAGCTGATGGCGCGACAGAAAACGGTAACTAGCGTCAGCGGCGTTTAGGCCATCCCTATGCCTTCATCAAGCGCAGAGCCAGCCAGTGGAAGCCTTGGCACGACAATAAGCTGGGTGGCGGAGCAGCTTGACGCCGCGCAGGTGTTTTATGGCCATGGCACAGACAACCCCTGGGACGAAGCGGTGCTGCTGGTGCTCACGGTGACCGGTCTAAGTGTTGACGCAGATCGAAGCGTTCTCGATCAGGGAATCACTGCCACCGAGCTTGGCCGGGTTAAAAGCCTCCTGTGCCGCCGCATAGAGGAACGCGTGCCACTACCTTATTTGCTGGGTCGGGCCTGGTTCGCTGGCCTTGAGTTCCTCTGTGACGAGCGGGCGCTTGTCCCTCGATCACCGATCGCTGAGCTGGTGCTTGATGGCTTTCAGCCCTGGTACTCTGGCCCTGAACCTGCGCGCCTCCTCGACCTGTGCTGCGGCGGCGGTGCCATCGGGCTGGCGGCGGCTCACTATCACCCGGCACTACGCGTTGATCTGGCCGATATAGACGCCGAGGCTCTGGATCTGGCGAAAGCAAATTGCCGACATCTATCCCTCGATGCCCGTGCCACCATCTGCGAGTCAGACTTGTTCGACTCTTTGGGCAGTGCGCGCTACGACATCATTCTAAGCAATCCGCCCTATGTTGATGCCAGGGACCTGTCTGCCATGCCCGCCGAGTACCGTCATGAGCCGCCACAAGGGCTGGGCTCGGGGGAGGACGGCCTCGACCTCACCCGCCGGATTCTGGCTCGCGCTGGCGACTTCCTTGCACCCCAGGGGCTGCTGGTTGTCGAGGTCGGCAACAGCTGGGAAGCGCTCGAACGCGCCTATCCCTCAGTGCCCTTTACCTGGTTATCGTTGCAGCGAGGCGGCCACGGGGTATTTGTCATGAGCGCGCAGGAGCTGCAATCTTACGCAGCAAGCCTCGCGTCATAGCCGTATAATACGCGTCTCTGAATTGGGTACAGGCCAGGCATGTCCGGTAATAGCATCGGTAAGCTCTTCACAGTCACGACCTTCGGCGAAAGCCATGGGGCGGCGCTGGGCTGCGTTATTGATGGCTGCCCACCCGGATTAGCCCTCAGTCCAGCGGATATGCAGCGCGACCTGGACCGACGCAAGCCGGGTACTTCCCGCTTTACGACGCAACGTCGGGAAGAGGACGAGGTTCGCATTCTATCGGGCGTGTTTGAGGGCGTGACGACTGGCACTGCGATCGGCCTGCTGATTGAAAATACAGATCAACGTTCCAAGGACTACTCAAACATCAAGGATACCTTCCGTCCTGCTCATGCCGATTACACCTATAACCAGAAGTACGGTTTCAGGGATTACCGTGGAGGCGGTCGGTCCTCGGCACGTGAGACAGCCATGCGCGTGGCCGCGGGCGCCGTCGCCAAAAAGTACCTGCTGGAGCGTTACGGCATTGAGGTGCGCGGCTACCTGGCTCAGCTGGGGCCCATTCGCGCAGAAACCCATGATTGGAGCGTGGTCGAGACCAACCCCTTCTTCTGTCCCGATGCCAACAAGGTAGAGGCGCTCGAAACGTTCATGGCGGCGCTTAACAAGCGCGGTGATTCCGTCGGTGCGCGTATCAATGTCGTGGCAAGCGGTGTCATGCCAGGCCTCGGCGAGCCAGTTTTTGATCGGCTGGATGCGGACATCGCCGGCGCTATGATGGGCATTAATGCCGTAAAGGGCGTCGAAATTGGCTCGGGTTTTGCGAGCGTTGAGCAAGAAGGCAGTGCCCACCGGGATCTGCTGACGCCTGAGGGCTTTCTTAGCAATAATGCGGGCGGCGTTCTAGGTGGCATATCCAGTGGCCAGGATATTGAGGTGAGTATCGCGCTGAAGCCGACCTCGAGTATCCGGCAGCCCGGTGCAACCATAGACGTTAAGGGCGAGGCGATGGAGGTCGCCACCCATGGCCGCCACGATCCCTGCGTTGGCATACGCGCGACGCCTATCGCCGAGGCCATGTTGGCGCTGGTGCTCATGGACCACGCATTAAGACACCGCGCTCAGAACGCTGACGTGGAATGCGCGACGCCTGCTATACCGGCGAGCGTGACGAAGGAAGACTGAGCGTGCTCGCCCGGCGGCGCTACCTGCGCACAATCTTTTTGGGCATTGCCGCCATGGGCACGCTGGTTTGGGCGGCGGTCGACCAGTTCGATATCCCGGTCGAAGAAATGCTAGACCTATTTCTTACCTCTGCCGCCGTAATGGGCCTGGTGATTGTTGCGGCGGGGCTTAGCGTAGCCTTGTGGGTAGGACTGCGTCAGCTATTCAAAGGGCGACCGGACTAAACCGACTCCAGTTCGATGTCCAGGGTCATCTGATTGGCGATATCGTCCAGGTTCTCTTCAAGTGCAGCAAGCGTAGCGCCAGCAGGCACCTGTGCGTGAATTGAGGCGTTGAACAACAGCTCTGCGCTCATTGGTGCGCTCTCGACGGCAGATTCCATTTCGATGACGTTGACGTCATGGCTTGCCAGTGCGGCGGATATTTCTCTCACAATGCCTATGCGATCCGGGCCAAGCACCTTAAGGACGACCCGGCGCAATCCCTGAGCCTCAGGTTGTATACTGGAGGTTGCTGTAACGCGCACGCTGAGGCCGCTACTGGCCAGGCCTTTAAGGGTTTCCTCGAGTTTCTTTGGCTCGGCACCCGCTTCGAGAGAGACCAGCACAAGCCCAGCGAACTTGCCACCGAGCTTCGACAAGCGGCTCTCATGCCAGTTACCACCGCACTGCTCGACGGCAGCAGAGAGCTTCTCGACGAGGCCCGGGCGATCGTCGCCGATGAAGGTTATGATATGTGCGTTATCCACCGTGAAGCTCCACTTTCGTTCACTCAGGCCGTATATTAGCCCGCAATCCTACAGACCCCCAAGATGAGGGCAAGGCAGTGGCCGATTTTGTCGACATTCCAGTATCGAGGGTAGCACCAGACACGCTGCTGGCGCTGTTAGAAGAATACGCAACTCGAGACGGGACGGACTATGGGGAGCGCGAAACGCAACTCGAGGAGCGTGTAGCAAGCTTGCGCAAGCAGTTGGACGAAGGGGCCATACGGCTGTTATTCGATGCTGACAGCGAGACCTGGGACATTCTCCCCGTCGACGCGGCACAGGCAATATTGGATTGACACGGGATCATCATGGGAATCAAAGCCGACCATATTCTTGATGCCACGGGCCTGTACTGCCCGGAGCCTGTTATGTTGCTGCACAATATGATTCGCGATATGGCGCCAGGTGACGTTGTCGAGGTCCGGGCGACAGATCCATCAACCCAGCGAGATATTCCGAAATTCTGCGGGTTCCTCGGCCACGAGCTGCTTGAGCAGGTCGAGTCAGGCGGCGAGTTTCATTACTGGCTTCGAAAGCAGACGGGTGATAGCTAGTGCGAACCGCTCATAGCAGTCCGCTGGCCCGCCACGACAGCGCAGACATTGAGCGGATATTCGCTCAGTGTTTCGAAGTGTCGGATCGCACCCTGCTCAAAGGCGGCGCCGCCGAGCCCTTGTATGAGCCTTCTGTGGGTGAGCAGGGCATGAATCTGCTGTGGTACCGGGAAGATTTCTTTGCCAGCGCCTTGCACGAATCGGCCCACTGGTGCATCGCCGGTGCAGAGCGTCGCAAACAGCGCGATTTTGGTTACTGGTACGCACCCGAGGGGCGCGACCCGGATGCTCAGCGCGCCTTCGAAGCGGTCGAGGCTGCACCGCAGGCGTTGGAGTGGCTGTTCTCAGTGGCTGCTCGTTATCCTTTCCGACTGAGCGCCGATAATGTCGAGTCACAGAGCGGCCAGGTCCTGGACAATACCGCCTTCGCTGATGCCGTACACCGCCGGGCAATAGCGTGGCAGAGCGGAGGGCTCGGCGCGCGCGCAGCGAGATTTTTCGATGCACTTGCCAGCTTTTACGGGTGGCCGGGTGGCCTGGTCGGTGTGCGGCTGCTTCGCGAGTCCTTGCGCTGATGTCAGAACACAGGGCCTGGCTGATCGATTCATCGATCTATATCTTCCGCGCCTGGTTTTCACTGCCTGAGCGTTGGCATGATGCCAGGGGAATGCCCTTGAACGCGGTGTATGGCTATGTCAGTTTCTTGCTGGACTTTATTGAGCAGGCACGCTTCCCCCGGCATTGCGCAGCTGCCTTCGATGAAAGCCTGGGCAGCTGCTTTCGCAACGATCTGTATCCCGCTTATAAAGCGAGCCGCGAGCTGCCGGACGAAGCGCTGGCATTCCAGCTCACTACCTGTAAGGAGTTGACGGCAACCCTTGGCTTGCCCTGTTATGGCGGCCCCAGGTTCGAGGCTGATGACTATATCGCCAGCATCGCCAGGCTCTGCCATCACATGGATATTCCCATCACGGTGGTCACAAGAGATAAAGACCTGGGACAAGTCTTGCTGGCGTCAGAGGATCACTGGTACGACTTCGCTGACGGGCGCCGCCTGGACGCGGCAGGCTTCGCCGACAAGCACGGCGTCAGGCCAGAGTTCTTTGCCGATTATTTGGCACTGGTCGGGGATAAGATCGATGACATTCCCGGCGTACCCGGTGTGGGCCCCAAGACCGCGGCGGCGCTCTGTGCGGCCTACGGTAATCTGGAAGGTATTGAGGCGAATATGGATAGCCTGGCGGAGCTGCCCGTACGCGGGGCCAAAGGCCTTCGGGACAAGTTGGTGAGGCACTGGCCGCAGCTAGAACTCGCGCGCGAGTTGACCCGGCTGGCTGAGCGGATACCCGAGATACAACACATTCCGCGCAGTTCCATCAGCCGCAGCAGCCTGCAGGCTCTTGCCCATGCCCTGGACGAACTCGGGCTGGGGAGCGCTTTGTCTAAGCGCTGCGCGCAGCTCGATCGGATGCTTGCCCTATGAGTGTGATAAAGATCCTGGCGGATGAAAACATGCGCGGTCTGGAGGAAGCCTTTGCGAGCCTCGGAGAACTCGTCACAGCGGCTGGCCGAGACATCAGAGGGGCTGACCTCAAAGACGTCGATGTACTCCTGGTCCGCTCGGTAACGCGGGTCGATGCAGCGCTTCTTGAAGGTAGCGCGGTGAAATTTGTTGGCACTGCGACAGCAGGTTACGACCATGTCGACCGGTCTTACCTGGGCGAACACGATATCGGTTTCGCGGCGGCACCCGGCGCCAATGCTAATGCCGTGGTCGAGTACGTGCTGGCTGCCATTGCCGCATGTGATGATCACCTTGAGCGACTGTTTGACGGTGGCCGAGTGGGTATTGTCGGCGCGGGACATGTGGGCAGTCTGCTAGCGCGACGGCTCGCGAGTCTGGGGGTCGAGTATGTCGCCTATGACCCTTGGCTGGCCGCCGACACCGTACCTCACGCCGCGGCACTGGAGGACGTATTGAGCAGTCAGGTCGTGACCCTACATCCGGAGCTGACACAGCGGGAACCCTGGCCTTCGCGGCATCTCCTGGAAGCCAGCAGGCTGGCGGGCATAAAGGCCCCCCAGCTGCTGATCAACGCGAGTCGCGGCCCTGTGATCGACGGCCGGGCCCTGCTCGAGCGACTAAGGGCTGAGGATTCGCCGAACTGTGTACTGGATGTTTGGGAAGATGAGCCATCGGTCAATCCGGCACTGTACCAGCGATGCTTCCTGGGCACGGCACATATCGCGGGTTACAGCCTGGATGCGAAGCGCCGGGCCACCGAGATGCTGGCGACCGCCGTTTGCGCGCATTTCGGGCGTGAGCCTCCTGTCACTGATGACAGCAGCAAGGCGCCGGATCTACGGTTAGGGCAGACACCTGAGCCTCTTGCTGGGCTGCGCAGGCTGATCCTCGATGCCTACGATATCGGCCTGGACCATCAGCTACTGGGCCAGGCCCTGAATGCTGCCCATTCGCATCAAGAGTTTGACCTGCTCAGGCGGGACTATCGCGATCGTCGTGAGCTGTGTGGTAGGCGAGTGCTGGGCGATTTCACGCCCGAAATGGCCGGCGTCATTCACGCCCTGGGTTGTCATTCTGCACAGGAGCCCCAATGACCAATTCCTTGCATATTGGACTGTTAATCAACCCGCTGGCAGGCCTCGGCGGCGCACTGGCATTGAAAGGTTCAGACGGTGAGGCCGTTCGATCTCAGGTAGAAGACCTGGATACCAGTCGATCTCGCCAGCGTATGGCGAGGGCCTTTGCGCCCTTGCACGATCTGCGCGAGCAGATTTCGATTACCACCTGGGCCGGCGACATGGGCGCCTCACTGGCTGCAGAGCTGCCCTTCAAACACCAGGTGCTAGGCCAGTCGCCCGCCGCGCTCACAAGCGCAGCTGATACCCGTGAGGCAGCCCTCGCTCTGAGGGACGCGGGCGTCGATCTACTGGTTTTTGCCGGTGGCGACGGCACGGCACGCGATATTTACGATGCCGTGAATACATCAATTCCGGTACTCGGGCTACCTGCGGGCGTAAAGATGCACTCCGGCGTATTCGCTGTTTCTCCAGAAGCGGCCGGCGAGCTGCTGGTCACGCTGTGCCAGGGTGGCCTCGTTGGTCTGACTCAGCGAGAGGTTCGCGATATCGATGAAGAAGCCTTCAGGGAGGGGAGGGTACGCACGCGCTTCTACGGCGAACTGGCAGTGCCCGGTGAGGGTCGCTATCTGCAGCAGACCAAGGTCGCCGGGCGTGAGAGCATTGAACTCGTGGCGCAGGATATTGCTGCCTGGTATGTCGAACATATGCAGGCGGGCTATACCTACCTCGTAGGACCCGGCTCGACGACGGCGGCTGTTATGGCCGAACTCGGGCTGGCCAATACGCTGCTGGGGGTCGATGCCGTACGCGATGGTGAATTAATTGCAGCGGACCTGAACGAAGCGGGACTGTTGGCGCTGGTTAAAGATGCTGCGGCCCCCTGCGTGATCCTTGTTACCGCGATCGGCGGTCAGGGCCACGTTTTCGGCCGAGGTAACCAGCAGTTTTCACCGGCTGTAATCCGGGCTGTCGGGCTGAATCGTATTGATATCGTAACCGCTAAGTCAAAGATTACCGGTCTCGCGGGCCGGCCACTCATTGCCGACACTAACGACCCGGCCCTGGACGCTGAACTGTCCGGCTATCGGAAACTGATAAGCGGTTATGATGATTTCGTGCTGTACCGAATTGGAACAAGCTCAGAGGAGTTGAATGATGCAGGATAATGAACAGTGGCGGGACAAGCTGTCGCCGGCGGAGTATCACGTGTGTCGGGAGAAGGGCACGGAGCGTGCGTTCACAGGCGAGTACTGGGACTGCAAGAAGGATGGCATTTATCGCTGCCGCTGCTGCGGTGCGTCGCTGTTTTCATCGAGCACAAAGTATGACTCAGGTAGCGGCTGGCCCAGTTTTTATGAGCCGATTGATGGCGAGCTGATCCGTGAAGAGCGCGATACCACCCACGGCATGATTCGGGTCGAAGTCATGTGCAATCAGTGTGGTTCCCATCTCGGCCACGTCTTCGAGGACGGCCCCCAACCGACGGGTTTGCGCTACTGCATAAACAGCCTGTCGCTCGATCTGGAGGAGAGCAAAGACTGAGGGGTGCTGGGCTTAATGGTTTTTCATAGGCTGGAGCGGGAAACGGCCGGGGTGGCGTACCACTTCGGACCGGCGTGTGGGGCTTAATGGGCTTTGACACGTTTGGAGCGGGAAACCGGGTTCGAACCGGCGACCTCAACCTTGGCAAGGTTGCGCTCTACCAACTGAGCTATTCCCGCTACGTGACTTACTCTCTGTCTGCGAAGTCGCCGGAACCGTCAAGTCTCCGCGACCCGCCTCAACCTCAGCAAGGTTGCGCTCTACCAACTGAGCTATTCCCGCGCGATTGAATGGCGTCCCCTAGGGGGTTCGAACCCCTGTTCCCGCCGTGAAAGGGCGGTG